>NZ_JBEXWP010000008.1:0-286095 GCF_040629895.1 Streptomyces sp. NPDC005866 | reverse complement strand
CGGTGATCGCGTTCCTGCGGGAGTACGAGGACGACCTGGTCCTGTGCGTGCACAACTTCTCCCGGTTCGCCCAGCCCACCGAGCTGGACCTGCGGGTCTACGACGGCCGGCACCCGGTGGAGCTGATCGGCGGGGTGCGGTTCCCCGCCATCGGTGAGCTGCCCTATCTGCTCACCCTCGCGGGGCACGGCTTCTACTGGTTCCGGCTCTCCCGAGTCGCCTCCCGCACGGGCCGTCGGCGCTGAGCGTGCGGAGCCGAGGAAAGGACGCGTCACCATGACGAAGACCGTTGACCTCCCCCGGAGCACGGCGACCGGCCTGGACCGCCCGCTGGCCTCGCTCGGGGGGCTGCTGCGCGACTGGCTGCCCCGGCAGCGCTGGTTCGCGGGCAAGGACCGGCCCGTCACTGATCTGTCCGTACTGTCCCTGACCGAGCTCTTCCCCGGCTGTCTGCATCTGCTCGTCCACGCCGACCACTCCCCCGGCGGAGGCGGCGCCCCTTCCGGTGACTGCTACCAGCTCCTGCTCGGCGTACGCGAACACCGCACGCCCCGGCTGGAGCGCGCGTACATCGGCCGGGCCGAGGAGGGTCCGCTGGCCGGGCTCGCGGTCTACGACGCCCTGTACGACCCGCGCGCCGCTGAACTGCTCCTGGAACGCCTCCGGATACCCGGTACGGTCGGTCCGCTGCGTTTCGAGACCGCCCCGCGGACCCGGATACCCGGCGGACTCGCGCCACGGCTGCTGGACGCCGAGCAGTCCAACTCCTCGCTGGTGTACGGCGATTCCTACATCCTGAAGGTGTTCCGGCGGATACAGCCCGGCATCAACCCGGACCTGGAGGTGCCCGGAGCGCTGGCCGCGCAGGGCTGCGCGCGGGTGCCCGCGCCGGTGGCCTGGTTCCGCACCGCCGAGCCGAGCCCGGCGACCCTCGGGGTGCTGCAGCCGTTCCTGCCGGACGCCGCCGACGGCTGGACCCTCGCCCTGCGCGCGCTCGCGGCCGGCGACGAATTCGCCACCGAGGCGCACGAGCTGGGCCGGGCCACCGCGGACGTGCATCTCGCGCTCGCCGCCGCGTTCCCGTCCGCCGTCCACGACGAACACGGCCGTACGGCGGAGGCCATGTCGGCGCGGCTGGAGGCGGCCGCACACGCGGTGCCGGCGCTGCGGCCGTACGTGCCGGGGCTGCGGGGCGCCTTCGACGCGCTGGCCACCTGTGACGCGGGGCCGCACGCGCAGCGGATCCACGGCGACCTGCATCTCGGGCAGGTGCTGCGGGCAGACCGCGAGTGGTTCGTCATCGACTTCGAGGGCGAGCCGTCCCGGCCGCTCGCCGAGCGGCGCAGCACCCAGTCCCCGGTGCGGGACGTGGCCGGCATGCTGCGGTCCTTCGACTACGCAGCCCGGCAGCGCCGCCCCTGGCGCCCCGAGTGGGCCCGCCGTTGCCGGGAGGCCTACTGCGCGGGTTACGCTGCCCGGGCCGGCTGGGACCCGCGCAAGAAGCACGCACTGCTGCGCGCCCACGAGACGGACCGCGCGGTGTACGAGGTGGTGTACGAAGCCCGGCACCGGCCGGCCTGGCTTCCGGTTCCGATGGCCGCGATCGAGCGGCTCGCCCGCTGGGGAGGCTGACCTGATGGCACTGCGCGACTCTTCACTCCCGGAGCCCTCCGGCCCCTCCCGGCCCACGGCCCCGCCGCTGGATCCCGAGGACCGCGGGCGTCTGCTCGCGGGCGCCCATCACGATCCGCACGCCCTGCTCGGCGCCCACCCGGTGGACGGCGGCACCCTCGTCCGCGCGCTGCGCCCGCACGCCCAGGCCATGAGTGTGCTGGCCGACGGGGTGCGCACCCCCCTGGCGTCGGAGGGCGACGGGCTCTTCGCGGCCGTGCTCCCGTACGCCGAGGTCCCCTCCTACACGCTGCTCGTCGAGTACGAGGACGGCGAGCACGAGGTGCACGACCCGTACGGCTTCCTGCCCACGCTCGGTGAGTTCGACCTGCATCTGATCCGTGAGGGGCGGCACGAGCAGCTGTGGAAGGCGCTCGGTGCCGAGCCGATGACCCATGAGGGGGTGGCCGGTACCCGGTTCACGGTGTGGGCACCCAACGCCCGAGGTGTGCGGGTGGCCGGGGACTTCACCTGCTGGGACGGCACGCAGTACCCCATGCGCTCGCTGGGCGCGGCCGGGGTGTGGGAGCTGTTCCTGCCGGGCGTCGGCGAGGGTGCCCGGTACAAGTTCGAGATCACCTCCCGGTACGGCGGCCCGTTCCTCAAGGCCGATCCGATGGCCCGCCGAACGGAGGTGCCGCCCGCGACCGCGTCGATCGTGGCGGTCTCACGCCACGAGTGGAGTGACGCGGAGTGGATGGCGCACCGGGGCGACACACCGGTGCACGAGGCCCCCTTCTCGGTGTACGAGGTGCATCTGCCGTCCTGGCGGGCGGGGTCGAGCTACCGGCAGCTGGCCGAGGAACTCCCCGCGTACGTCAACGACCTAGGCTTCACCCATGTCGAGTTCATGCCGGTCGCCGAGCACCCCTTCGGCGGCTCCTGGGGCTACCAGGTCACCGGCTTCTACGCGCCGACCTCGCGGCTGGGCACCCCCGACGACTTCAAGTACCTGGTCGACGCCCTGCACAGGGCGGGCATCGGCGTGATCATGGACTGGGTGCCGGCGCACTTCCCCAAGGACGACTGGGCGCTGGCCCGCTTCGACGGGGACCCGCTGTACGAGCCCGGGGACGAGCGGCGGGCCGAGCATCCCGACTGGGGCACCTACGAGTTCGACCTGGGCCGGGTGGAGGTGCGCAACTTCCTGGTCGCCAACGCCGTGTACTGGTGCGAGGAGTTCCACATCGACGGGCTGCGGGTGGACGCGGTGGCCTCGATGCTCTACCTCGACTACTCGCGGGACTCCGGGCAGTGGACGCCGAACGTGTTCGGCGGGCGTGAGGACCTGGACGCGGTGGCGTTCCTGCAGGAGATGAACGCGACCGTCTATCGGCGTGCGCCGGGCGTGGTGACCATCGCAGAGGAGTCCACCGCCTGGGAGGGGGTCACCCGGCCGACCGACAGCGGCGGGCTGGGGTTCGGGCTGAAGTGGAACATGGGCTGGATGCACGACTCGCTGGAGTACATCCAGCACGAGCCGGTGCACCGCAAGTACCACCACAACGAGATGACCTTCTCGATGGTGTACGCGTACAGCGAGAACTACGTCCTGCCCATCTCCCACGACGAAGTCGTCCACGGTAAGCAGGCCCTGGTGTCGAAGATGCCCGGCGACTGGTGGCAGCAACGCGCCAATCACCGCGCCTATCTCGGCTTCATGTGGGCCCATCCCGGCAAACAGCTGCTCTTCATGGGGCAGGAGTTCGCCCAGGGCAGCGAGTGGTCCCAGGCCCACGGCCCCGACTGGTGGCTGCTCGACCCCGAGTACGGCGCGGAGGCCGATCACCGGGGTGTCCGCGATCTGGTCCGCGATCTCAATTCCGTGTACCGCACACGCCCCGCCCTGTGGCAGCGCGACACCGATCCGGCGGGTTTCCAGTGGGTCGTGGGTGACGCGGCCGAGGACAACGTCTTCGCCTTCCTGAGGTTCGACGCCGAGGCCCGGCCGCTGCTCGCGGTGTCCAACCTCTCCCCGGTCGTCCGTCCCGGCTACCGGCTGAGCGTGCCCAGGGGCACTCCGGTCTGGCGCGAGATCCTCAACACCGACAGCGCGCGGTACGGCGGCGGGGACGTCGTCAGCCGGGGGCCGCTGCTGGCCGACGAGGGCGCTGTGCGGCTGACGCTGCCGCCGCTCGGCACGGTGTGGCTGGAGCCTGTCGCCCCGTAGCCCGCTGAGGACGCCGTCACGTGTCCGCCCGGCCGGGCCTGGGCAGTTCGGGATGAAAGACCCCGCCGCGCCCGGTCGCGGCCGGACGGAGGGCGGTCCCCGGTGCCGCGTACCGTCGAAGTGGAGGAAGAACTCCTGCTGGTCCACCCGGACAGCGGGGAGCCGGTGCCCCGATCGGCCGCCGTCCTCGACCGTGCCGCGCTGGAAGATCCCGGTCAGGCCGTGGTCCAGAAGGAGCTGTTCGGGCAGATGCTCGAGCTCGCCGAGGAGGCCGTCGCACAGGTGCGGCGCAGGGGCACCGGAGCCCGCGAGCAGCGGTCGCTCCCGGAGCGCACGGGCAGCCTGCGGGACGTCGTCGTCTGGTGTGTGCGCCGAACCCAGGGCTGAGCTCTTGTCATCGGGCGGAAACCATTGCCGCGGCACTGGTTGACCGTTCCCGACACGGGCCGCGCTTGTCTGGGCTAGATTCGACCCGCCTCGACAACAGTACCGATCGGTGGGGTCACCCTCCGTACATCCAGGAGCAGCGCATGCGCGACTACGCCCTCGCTCCGATGACCGCTTCGACCCTGACCGGCGGCCTCGCCGACAGCATCTTCGAGACGGCTGACCGGAACCCGACCCTGCCGGTGCTGGCCCGCCGGCCCGAGGCCGCCGCCGCGGGCTGGGAGGAGATCACCGCGGTCGAACTGCGCGACGAAGTGGTCGACCTGGCCAAGGGTTTGATCGCCTCCGGTATCTCGCCCGGGCATCGGGTGGCCGTGATGGCGCGGACGCGCTACGAGTGGACGGTGTTCTGCCTCGCGTTGTGGTCGGTGGGTGCGGAGGTGGTGCCGATCCACCCGACGTCCTCCCGGGACCAGGTCGAGTGGATCCTGCGGGACGCCCGCTGTGTGGCCGTGGTGGTCGAGGACGAGCAGGCGGTGATGACCGTCGGCACGGTGTGCGGGGCCCTGCCCGGGCTCAGGCATATGTGGCAGCTGGACGCGGGGGCGATGGCGGAGCTGGTGGAGCGGGGCGCGTTCGTCCCGCTGACCACGGTTGAGTCGCTGCGCCGGATGGTGATGCCGGACTCCACGGCGGCGATCACCTACACCTCCGGCACCTCGGGCCGTCCGCTGGGCTGCGCGCTGAGCCACCGCGGTCTGGCGTACCCGTGCGACACCCTGCTAGCGGGCTGGGGGGACACTGCCGCCCGTCCGGGCGAACAGGCCTCCGTTCTCGCCTACTTGCCGTTCTCGCACGTGTACGGCCTGATGGTGATGGTGCTGTGTCTGCGCGGCGGGTTCCTGATGGGCCACGAACCGGAGATGTCGGAGGCCGCGCTGGCATCGGCGCTGGGCACCTTCCGGCCGACCTATCTGTACGCGGTGCCGTCGGTGCTGGAGAAGCTCTACAAGACGTTCCTGCGCACGGCCCAGCAGACGGGCCGGGGCATTCTGTTCGAGCGGGCCGCTGAGACGGCCCGGGACTTCGCCGCCGCCCAGGAGCGGGGCCGGCTGGGCACCGGAGCGGGTCCGGGTTTCGACCTGCGGCTGCAGCACGCCCTGTACGAGCGGACGGTGTACCGCAGGCTGCGGGCGGCGCTCGGCGGGCGGGTGCTGCGGGCCACGTCCGGCGGCTCCTCGCTCAGCCGTGAACTCTCGCTGTTCTACGAAGGCATCGGCATTCTCGTGCACGACGGCTATGGGCTGACCGAGTCCGGCGGCGGGATCACCATGCAGCCGCTGGGCCGCGAGAAGTCCGGCACGGTCGGCCAGGCGCTGCCGGGCACCCAGATCCAGGTCGCCGACGACGGCGAGATCCTGGTGCGCGGGCCGTCCGTGTTCCAGGGTTACGTCGGTGACGACTACGCGACCCGGGCCGCGCTGCGCGGCGGCTGGCTGGCCACCGGGGACATCGGACGGCTCGACTCCGAGGGCTATCTGACCATCACGGGCCGCAAGAAGGACATCATCATCACCAGCAGCGGCAAGAGCGTGGCCCCGGCCCCGCTGGAGCAGCGGCTGCGGATGCATCCGCTCGTGCACCAGGCGGTGGTCGTCGGCGACGACCGGCCCTGCGTTGGCGCGCTGATCACCCTGGACCCGGACTTCCTGGCCCACTGGCGGATGGCCCTGCAACTGCCGGGCGACTCGCCCGGGCGGGAGGCGCGCGAGGAGAACGCGCTGCGCGAGGAGATCGCCCGGGCCATCGCGTCCGCCAACAGTGTGGTGTCCCGCTCCGAGTCGATCCGGGTCTACCGTGTGCTGCAGGAACCGTTCGCCCCAGGCAACGGTATGCTCACGCCGTCGATGAAGCTGCGCCGGGACGCCATAGCGCGCCACTACGCCGCCGAGATCGACGCCATGTACCAGGCCCGCTCGCGCGCCGTACGCCGGCCGGGCCCGCCGGAGCCGGCCGACTGGGACGACTCGGACGACGTGTTCCGCTGAGCGAAGCACGCGTATCCGGTGCGGCAGTGGGAACTCGCCGCGAGGGGAAAAGATCGGACAGTGATCACGGCCCTGATCCCCCAGGGCCGGGAAAGACGAGATGGGGACCGGGCCACGGCGCGACAACAGACGCTCGACGGAGGAGACCCACGACCGCACGGTCTCCTTCCCTGGCGAGCTGCCCAATGTCACCGGCGCCCGGCTGGCCGCGGACGGCTATCTCGCCGACCTCGCCCGCACCTCGCCGCCCACCGCCCCCGAGTACTGGGACGACATCCTGCTGGTCGTGACGGAACTGGCCGCCAACGTCGTCCAGTACGCTCCGGGGCCCTTCGAGCTGCGGATGCGCCGCACATACGACGGTGTGCACATCACGATGCACGACACCAGCCAGGTCCAGCCCGAGCCGCGCCCCTTCCATCCGCGCCACGGCGGGGGCGGTGTCGGCTGGCACCTGCTGCACACCCTGTGCGACCAGGTCAGCGTGGTCGTCACCGACACCGGCAAGGACATCCACGTCTTTCTGCCCTGGTGAGGGGCTTCCTGCCCTGGTGGGCGGCGGACGCGGTCACTCAGGGCGGTGTGCGACCACCCCGAACATCGTCACCGACATGTGCAGCGCCCCGCGCTCGGCGGCCTCGGTGAGGTCGGCGTACAGGGTGTCCCGCTGCTCCTCGGTGAGGGCGCCGGTACGCACCGCGGACTCGCCGAGCATACGGATCAGCGGCCAGGCGACCGTGCGGTGGTCCTGGAGCAGGGCCTGCGAGCCGCGGTCGTCCACCACGAACCCGGCCGCGCTGAGCTGGCCGACCAGGCGGCGCCCGGAGTAGGGGTTGGCACCGTTGAGTGCGGTCGCGGTCAACGCGCCCACGACCACCGGGTCACCGGGGTGCAGGAGGGTGGTCCCCCAGTCGGTGTCCAGCAACGCCACCCGGCCGCCGGGACGCAGCACCCTGGCCATCTCGGCGACGGCCCGCTCGGGGTCGGAGATGTGCTGGAGCACCCGCTCGCACCACACGAGGTCCATCGAGCCGTCGGGCACCGGCAGCGCGGCCGCCTCGCCGTGGACGAAACGAGCCCGGCTGCCGGCGGACCGCTCCTCGGCGACCGCCCGCAGACTCGGGTTGGGCTCGACGCCGATCGCGACACCGTCCGGGCCGACGGCGGCGGCCAGCGCCCGGGCCTGCGAGCCGGTTCCGGAGCCGACGTCGAGGACTCGCTGACCGGGCCGTACCGCCAGCGCCTCCTCGGCCCAGGCGCGCAGCCGTCGTACACCCGGATTGGCGTCCTGGGAGTCCAGGGCGCCCACCAGCGGTGCGACGCGGTCGGGGTCGATGTGCCGCTTCTGGAAGCCCGTTCCGGGCTGGGTCTGCGCCATGGCGGGCACTCTACTGGCGCACGTGATCGCCGTGGGACGGTCTCACACCGGGCGGAAGTTGGGCGCATAACCATGCGACAGCCGGTTACTCCTCTTGATCGAGGGGCATGCTGGAGCCCACGCGTTCGTCTGCCTGCGCCGCCCGGCTGGCGCAACGGCGTCGGGCACGGTGGGATCGAAGTGGTGCGAAGCAAGCGTTCCAGGGGCTGCGCACGGCGTGACCCGACCCCAGGAGCAGCGGAAAGGGATGGACACCGTGACACGACCCAGGATCCTGGTGGTGGGCGCAGGCTTCGCCGGAGTGGGGTGCGTCCGCCGCCTGGAACGGAAACTCGGCCCCGACGAGGCCGACGTCACCCTGGTGGCGCCCTTCGCCTACCAGCTCTACCTGCCCCTGCTGCCACAGGTCGCCTCGGGCGTGCTGACACCCCAGTCGATCGCCGTCTCGCTGCGCCGGAGCAAGAAGTACCGCACCCGCATCATCCCCGGCGGCGCGATCGGCGTGGACGTGAAGTCCAAGGTGTGCGTCGTCCGCACCATCACCGACCGGCTCGTGAACGAGCGGTACGACTACATCGTGCTGGCCCCGGGCAGCGTCACCCGCACCTTCGACATCCCGGGTCTGACCGAGTACGCCTTCGGCATGAAGACCCTGGCCGAGGCCGCCTACATCCGCGACCACGTCATCTCCCAGCTCGACCTGGCCGACGCCAGTGACGACCCGGTCGAGCGGGCGGCGCGGCTGCAGTTCGTGGTGGTCGGCGGCGGATACGCGGGCACCGAGACCGCGGCCTGTCTGCAGCGGCTCACGCACGCGGCGCTGCAGCGCTACCCGAACCTGGACCCGAAGCTGATCAGGTGGCATCTGATCGACATCGCCCCCAGGCTGATGCCGGAGCTGGGCGACAAACTCGGCCGCAGCGCCCAGGAGATCCTGGCCCGCCGTGGCGTCGACGTCTCCCTCGGGGTGTCGATCGACAAGGCGGGCCCCGAGGAGGTCACCTTCACCGACGGCCGGGTGGTGCCCACCCACACGCTGATCTGGACGGCCGGTGTCGTCGCCAGCCCGCTGATCGCCACCCTGGGCACGGAGACGGTCCGGGGGCGGCTCGCGGTCACCGCCGAGATGACCCTTCCGGGCCACGACGGGGTGTTCGCGCTCGGCGACGCGGCCGCCGTACCGGACGAGGCGAAGGGCGAGGCGGGCGCGGTCTGTCCGCCGACCGCGCAGCACGCCATGCGGCAGGGCAAGGTGGTCGCCGACAACGTCATCGCGACCCTGCGCAACCAGCCGCTCCAGCCGTATGTGCACAAGGACCTCGGGCTCGTGGTGGATCTCGGCGGCAAGGACGCAGTCTCGAAGCCGCTGGGCATCGAACTGCGCGGGCTGCCCGCCCAGGCAGTGGCCCGCGGCTACCACTGGTCGGCGCTGCGCACCAACGTGGCCAAGACCCGGGTCGCGACCAACTGGCTGCTGAACGCGGTGGCAGGCGACGATTTCGTCCGTACCGGCTTCCAGGCCCGCAAGGCCGCCCGGCTCAAGGACTTCGAGTACACGGACTCGTATCTGACACCGGAGCAGGTCCGGGCCCGCATCGAGGGCTCCGGCGAAGCCACGGCCTGACGCAGAGCGCGGCGGAGTGAGAGCGGCGGGACGGTCGGTGTGGGCGGAGGTGCGGGGGCGGCTCGCGGCGGCCGACCCCGGGCTCCTCCGCTTCACCTCCGGCCTGCGTACGGTCACGGCCATCGCGCTCACGCTCGCCGTCCTGGCGGTACTGCGGCTCGACGTGACCCATCTGGTGGCGGGGGCCATCACGGCGATGGCCGCCACCTTCGCGATCCGTGAGAAGAGGCGGTCCCAGCAGGCCGTCACGCTCGCCCTGGGCCTGCTGGTGGCGCTGGCCTCGATGACCCTGGGCACGCTGCTCAACCAGCAGGTCGTGATCGGTGACCTGTTCTTCGTGGCGCTCATCTTCTGCGCGGTCTACGGCCGCCGCTTCGGCGACCGGGGCACGGCGCTGGGGCTGATCGGCTTTCAGATCTACTTCGCCTCGCTGTTCGTGCACGCGACGGTGGCCGCGCTGCCGGGCCTGTACCTCGCGATCGCGGTCGCGTTCGGCTGCGCGGCCCTGGCGCGCTTCGTGCTCGTACGGCAGACACCGGCGGGCGTCCTCGACCGGCTGCGGCAGGCCTTCCGGGTCCGGTTCGCCCAACTGGTGGACGCGCAGATCGAGTTGCTGGACGCCGGGCCGGACGAGCTGGACAAGGCGGTGGAGGAGGTCCGGATCAGGACCGCCCGGCTGCACGAGACGGCGCTGCTGATCCAGGGGCGGCTCGCGGACGGCACCTCCGATGAGGCGGTGGCCCGGCTGGTGCAGCGCCGGATCGCGGAGGCGGAGATCGCCGCCGAGCGGCTCGGGCTGATGCTGCTCACCGCGCGCAGCGCACAGCGGGCGGACACACTCACCCTGCATCTGCCGGGTGCCCACCTGCCCTCGGCGGCCCCGCCGCCGGCCCGGGACGAGGCGCTGGAGCAGCTGCGCCGGGACCTGGAGGCACTGCGGCTGCTGGTGCTGCAGCCGGCCGGCCCGGAGTCGGGGACGGCGCTGGCCCAGGTGCGCAACCGGCTGCTCGGCTACCGCGAGGAGGAGAACCTGCCGCCCGCCCCACCCGCCGTGCAGGACGTCTTCCGGGGGATCGGCGAGGCCGCGCGGGCGGTGCTGGGACTGCGGATCGCGCTGGACGGGCCGCAGGACGAGTCGGACGACACCCCGGCCACCGCCCGGTCCCGTGAGGAACTGCACGCCGAGGACGCGGCCATCGAGGTCGCCGAGAAGGACGAACCGGCGTCCGAGGAGCCGACCGGGCTGCGCCGGCCCACCACGCGCGCGGCGGTGCAGGTGGCGGCCGGCTCGGCGCTGGCCATCGTGGCCGGGGAGTTCCTGTCCCCCCAGCGCTGGTACTGGGCGGTGCTGACCTGCTGGATCGTGTTCATCAACACCGCCTCCACCGGCGAGATCCTGGTGAAGAGCTACCGGCGGCTGCTGGGCACGGTCCTCGGCGTGGTGGCCGGCATGGGGCTGGCGGTGCTGGTCGGGCACCACACCTGGACGGCGTTCGGGCTGGTGCTGCTGTTCGTCTTCGCGATGTACTACTCGGCTCCGCTGTCGTACACCCTGATGTCGTTCTTCGTGACGGCGATGCTGGGCCTGCTGTACACGCTGCTCAACTCCTACAGCCTGGACATTCTGGTACTGCGGGTGGAGGAGACGGCGCTCGGCGCGGTGTGCGGGGTGATCGCGGCCGCGGTGGTGCTGCCGGTGCACACCGACCGCCGTACCGACGAGCTGCTCGTCAAGACGCTGGACCGGCTGGCCGACGTCACCCGGGCCGCCGTGGACCAGTTGAGCGGGGCGCCGCCGGTCGACCTGGTGGAGAAGGCCCGGGACCTGGACCAGGCGCTGGCCGATCTGCGGGCGGCGGTCCAGCCGCTGACGCATCCCATCACCCCGCTGCGGTCCCGCCGGGACGCCGCGCGCCATGTGGTGGCGCTCCTCGAGACGTGCGCCTATCACGCGCGGTCCCTCGCGGCGACGGCTGAGCTGCTGCCCACCCATCCGGCGATCGCGGCGGACCCCCGGCTGCGCGCGGCGGGGCAGCGGATCGTGCACAACATCGAGGCGATCGCCGCCCATATCGACACCCGGCGGCCCCCCGCCGAGATCGAGACCGGCCCCAGCATCGCGGCGATGCTGGAGCCGGGCACCCTGCGCGCCCCGCGCTACGACCGGGTGACCGACCGCGTGCTGCGGCATCTGCAACGCCTCGACGAGGCGGTGGCGGGCCTGGCCCGGCCCCTGAAGGTGCCGGTCCGGCCGCGCACCACCTGACGGCGAGTCACTGACCGAGGGCCTCGTCCCGGACGCGGGCGCAGCTGCGGCTGATGAGGCGGGAGACATGCATCTGGGAGATGCCCAGGCGGTCTGCGATCCGGCTCTGCGTCATGTCCTCGAAGAAGCGCATGTACAGGATGGCGCGCTCCCGCTCGGGCAGCCGGCGCAGCCCCTCCTTGGCCGCCTCCCGGTCGATGACGACGTCATAGGAGCCGTCGGAGCCCCCGAGGGTGTCGGCGAGGCTGTAACCGTCCTCGCCGGCGGAGAGTTCGGCGTCCAGGGACAGGGTGCTGAAGCTCTCCAGGGCCTCCAGGCCCGCGGTGACCTCCTCCTCGGTCAGGCCGGTATGGGCGGCGAGTTCGGTGACGGTGGGTTCGGCGGAGCCGGGATTCTGGGTGAGCTCGCGGCGGGCCACCCGCACCCGGTTGCGCAGTTCCTGCACCCGGCGGGGCACGCGCAGCGCCCACATCCGGTCGCGGAAGTGCCGCTTGACCTCGCCGGTGATGGTGGGCACCGCGTAGCTCTCGAAGGCGCCGCGTGAGGGGTCGTAACGGTCGACGGCCTTGACCAGGCCGAGCGCGGCGACCTGGCGCAGGTCCTCGACGGACTCACCACGGTCACGGAAGCGGCCGGCGATACGGTGGGCCATGGGCAGCCAGGCGGCCACCAGTTCGTCGCGCAGGGCGTCCCGCTCGGGTCCGTCGCCGAGGGCGGCGAGACGGGCGAAGAGGGCCGCCGTGTCGGGGGCGTCGTCGTGAGAACGCCGAGGCGGGGCGTGCGTGGTGTCGTCGGGCGTGGAGGGGCGGCTGTTCGACAAATCGGTGAGCATGCGGAATCGCTCCTGAACTGTGGGTTCCAGGGCGTCACCGGAACGTGGTTCCGGGACTCGACCCGAACTGCGGTGTCAGAGTCGCCGCGGGAGCACCGCCCGGACCGCTCTGCGGGCCCGGGGCAGATATGACTGCTCCCACTGGCGCGCGCCTCCGGTCCGAAGCACGACACTCCGCCTGCCCCTTCGCTTCCGGCGCAAACACCGCCGGGCGAAGTTCGGCCCGCGGCTCAGGTCAGGGAGACGACCGCGGTGATCCGCTTGCCCCCGCGGGGCAGTCCGGCGACCTCCACGTCCCGGGCCAGCCGGCAGACGATGGGCCAGCCCCGGCCGCCGGGCCTTCCGCGGTCGCGCCCGTCCGGGGCCTGCTCGGCCACCGGTACCGCGTCACTGCGGTCGCTGACCGACACGCGCACCGCGCATCCGTCGACGTCCACGTCGAAGCCGGTGATCCCGCCGCCGTGCAGGATCGCGTTGGTGGTGAGTTCCGAGGTGACGAGGAGGGCGTCGTCGAGGGCCTCGGCAGCGCACGGCACAGTCTGTCGGGCGACCGCCCCACGGACCGCTCTGCGGGCGTCGGCCGGTCGAAGCGACGGCCGACGGGAGTCGGCTGGTATCACTACTGAGTCGGTCCGGTGCTTCTCGCGCATCCCATTCGCTCCCTGAGTGGTGGACTCGCTCCCTGAGTGGTGGTCCGGTGGGTCTGACTGGCCCGTCCGCACGGGCCTCTCCTTGTTCGGCTCACCTGTCGGGGCTCGGCCAAACACGTCCGGGGGCAGCGAAGGCTTCCGAAGTGAAACAGGTCACGTAGCCTGTTCCCAGGTACCCGAAGTGGCCCTGGATGGTTTATCGTTCACTCATACGTGGTCCGGGGAGTCGACGTCAGGTCCTCCCGCACCACCGCTGACGGCCCTGGCTGGTCTCCCCCGTCCAGCCAGGGCTTTTTCACGCCCGGACGGCTTCCGGGCGGCGATTCTCAGGTGCTTCGAGGTGCCCGGCGCGGCGGCAGCGGCTGAAATGGGCGTAGGCAAAGCCCCCGTACCGTCGCCGGCGAGGAGCCCCGCGCCATGACCAAAGCCATCAAACTGCTGACCGCCCTCCCGCAGGCGCAGCGCGAGCGCCTCATGGAACTGGCTCAGGAGGTCTCCTTCCCCGAGGACACCCGCATCTTCCAGGCCGGCGGCACCGCGGACCGCTTCTGGGTGATCCGCTCGGGAGCGGTCAACCTGGACCAGGAGGTGACGTCCCACAAGCGGGTCACCGTCGCCAGCCTGGGCGCCGGCGACCTGCTCGGCTGGTCATGGCTGTTCCCGCCGTACACCTGGGACTTCGGGGCGGTGGCCTTCAGCCGGGTGCGGGCCTACGAGTACGACGCCTCGGCCGTGCTCGCGCTGTGCGTGGAGGATCCGCTGCTCGGGCTGTCGCTGGTGCGGACCGTGGCCGAGATCCTCGCCAGCCGACTGGAGGTCACCCGGGGCAAGCTGCTGGAGGCCTACGCGGGACGGCGTCCCGCCTAGGGCCTGTCCGGCGGATCAAGTCGCACGAACTCAGCGGTGACTCATCGACGCTGGTGAGCGGGGTGTGGTGCGTGCAGCCGCAAGGCGGAGGAGGCGTAGACAATCAGCCGCTTCCGCGGCGGGCGACGCGGCGGGGGCACCCCCGGCCGAAGGCTGGGGGACGTCGGCGACCGACGACAACGCCGCTGGGGGCACCCCCTCTGGGGGAGGGCGTGCCACACCCCGTGTCCGCGGCATATCCGCCCCAAGGCCTTCAGATGCGGTAGCGGCGCAGGGCGGGTACGGCGGCGGCCAGGGCCAGCATCACGGCTACGACCAGCAGGCCGCCGCCCGCGACGGCCGCGCGCGGGCCGAAAGCGGACCCCATGGTGCCGTGCAGGACGTCGGCCAGCCGCGGGCCGCCCGCGACCACCACGGTGAACACTCCCTGCATCCGGCCGCGCATCTCGTCGGTCGCGGCGGACAGCAGGATCGCGCCCCGGAAGACCATCGAGACCATGTCGGCCACCCCGGCGGCGGCGAGGAAGGCGACCGCCACCCAGAGATTGCGGCTGAGCCCGAACCCGGCGACGGCGGCTCCCCAGCCGACGACCGCGCCGATCACCATCCAGCCGTGCCGGCGCGCCCGCGAGAACGTGCCGGAGAGGAGCCCGCCGAGCACCGCGCCGACGGGGATCGCCGCGAACAGCAGGCCGAGCGCCAACCCTTCGCCGTAGGACCCGTACGTCTGCGCGGCCAGCTGCGGGAACAGGGCGCGGGGCATGCCGAGGACCATCGCGATGATGTCGGCCAGGAACGACAACAGCAGCATCTTGTGCAGGGAGATGTAGCGGAACCCCGCCGCGATCTCCCGCAGCCCGGCCCGGCGGGTCGTCGCGCCCGCCAGCGGCGGCAGTGCGGGCAGCCGGTACACCGCCCACACCGTCACACACAGCGCCAGTGCGTCGACCAGATACAGCTCGGGCAGACCGATGACGGGAATCAGCGCACCGGCCAGCAGCGGGCCGATCACCTGCCCGGTCTGCATGACCGTCGAGCCGAGGGCGTTGGCCGCGGGCAGCTGTCCCTCGGGGACGAGCCGGGCTATGGAGGCGGTACGGGCCGGGGCGTTCAGCCCCCAGAACGCCTGCTGCACGGCGAGCAGGACCATCAGCGCGGCCACGGACTCCAGACCGGTGACCGCCTGGAGCCAGAACAGCAGCGAGGTCAGGGCGATACCGCAGTTGGTGATCAGCAGCAGCTTGCGGCGGTCCATGGCGTCGGCGACCGCACCGCCCCACAGCGCGAACACGATGAGCGGCAGCAGTCCGGCGAGGCTCGCGGCGCCGACCCAGGCCGAGGACCCGGTGATGTCGTAGATCTGCTTGGGCACGGCCACCGCGGTGAGCTGGCTGCCGACCGATGTGACGATCGTCGAGGTCCACAGCCGGCGATAGCCGGGGATGCCCAGCGGGCGGGTGTCCATCGCCCAGCGGCGCCAGCCCCGCCGGGACGGGACTGCCGTGATGTCGTCGGGGGTCTGTACGCCGGGCTGGGTGCCGCTCTCGCTGGTGTCCACGGAGTTCCTGGTGTCCTGGTCTTCTTGGTGCTCGCTACATCTTTCTGTTGCGGGCCCCACTATCCCAGCAACTTCTGTGACAGCCGAGCCGGTTGTGTCAGGATGCGGCCCCTCCAGGGTTTGGGGCGTCAGGATCCCGCCACCAGCATCAGGCCGAGCCCGATCATGGTCAGGGCCACCATGGCGTCCAGCACCCGCCAGGCCGCCGGCTTGCCGAGGTACCGGCCGAGCAGCCGGGCGCCGAAGCCGAGGGCGGCGAACCAGCACAGGCCGGCCAGCGCGGTGGGTTGACGTGCCGTTGTACTGGCAGCAGTGGAAGCTGGATTCGCCGGCTTTGGGGGCGGTTGCGGAGGCGGTGGCAAGTACGGCGGCGGAGGCGTTGCGCCAGCCGTAGGGAGCCGCAGGCAGTCGCGCGGGTGCGACCGTTGTCAGGCCGTGGTGTGGCAGACGGCCCTCACCCCGGTCGTCGCCCTCGAACTCCTGGCCAGCGGGGCGTGGTCGGGCCCGGGCGTCCCCGGCCCGGAGGCGTTCCCGGCCCGCCCGTTCCTCGACCCGCGGACCGAGTACGGCTCGCCCGGGGCCCGCGCGAGCGGTGACCGCCCGCGATTTCCTGGGACTTGGCCGTTTCGGCCGCGCCCGCTCCGGTGACCCGGTCCGGAGCACACACACGAAACCGCAGAGTCGACTTGGATCGCAGGTGACTTCGATGGACGACTGGCGAGACCACGCCGAGTGCCGCGAGGAGGACCCCGACCTCTTCTTCCCGGTCGGCACCACCGGCCCGTCGCTGCACCAGACACGGCGCGCGAAGGCCGTCTGCGAGCGCTGTCCGGTCCAGGAGCCGTGTCTGAGCTGGGCGATGAAGACCGGGCAGGCCATCGGCATCTGGGGCGGTGCGACCGAGGCGGAGCGCCGGCTGCTGGCCCGGCGCAGGCAGACGGCCGCGCGCCGGTTCAGCTGACGTCGGCCGGTGCCTCGGCCGCCGGCAGTCTCAGGGTGAACTCGGCGCCCCTGCCGGGTTCGCTCGCCGCCTCGACGGTCCCGTCGTGGGCGGCGACCAGGTGACGCACGATCGGCAGACCGAGGCCGCTGCCCCCGGTGCGGCGGCTGCGGGACTTCTCCGCACGCCAGAACCGTTCGAAGACGCGCGCCAGATCGTCGGGGGCGATGCCCTTGCCGCTGTCGGTGACGGTGAGCACGACGTGGTCGCCGTCCGGGCGGGCGGCCAGGGTCACCGTTCCGTCGGCGGGGGTGTGCCGGATCGCGTTGGACACCAGGTTGCCCAGCGCCTGCCGCATCCGCACCGGGTCGGCGTCGAGCCAGACCGTGCCGTCGGCATCGGTCAGCAGGCTGACCCCGGCCCCGTCGGCGGCCACCCGGTGGGCGGCGGCGACCTGCTCGAACAGGTCGGCCGCGCGGACCGGTTCGCGGTGGATACGCAGGGTGCCGGCGTCGGCGGCCGCGAGGTCCTGGAGGTCGTCGATGATCCGCTGGAGGACCAGGGCCTCCTCGTGCAGCGAGGCCAGCAGCGCCCGGTCGGGGGCGACCACGCCGTCCCGGGTGACCTCCAGCCAGCCCCGGATGTTGGTGAGCGGACTGCGCAGTTCGTGGGCGATGTCGCTGACCATCGCCTTGCGCTGCTCCTCAAGGCGTTCCCGCCGCTCGGTGAGGTCGTTGAACGCCTCGGCCAGCAGCCCGGTCTCGTCCCGGGTCCGCACCGGCGCCCGCGCATGCAGCTCGGGCGGCTGCTGGGCGGCGGCGGTGAGCGCGCGCAGCGGTCGTACCAGACGAGTGGCGACGACCGCGGTGACGGCGACCGTGACGGCGAGGACCAGACCGGCCACGCCGACGATCCTGGCCTTGTTGGCCGGGGACATGTCGAAGCGGGGTGCGGTCTGGTCGCCGAGGCCGAGGAAGAGTTCGGCGGCCGGGGCGACATACGGTTCGAGCTGGGTGCGCCGGGCATCGGTGACGCAGTTCTTCGCCGTCTGGTCCGTCTCCCGCTTGACGCCCCTCTTGGTGACGAGGAAGCCGCCGGAGACCGGGGTGCGTCCCGTGGGGTCGTAGGTGAGGGAGAGCGGGCCGCCGAGATCCATGTCCCTGGCCTTGAGGCAGGGGCGGGCCAGGTCCGTCAGCGCGGTGAGGGCCCTGGTCTCGGTGGGGGTCGGGAAGTCGAGCGCGTCGCGCGTCCCACTGGTGGGCGTGGCGAAGACGTTGCCGCACCCGGCCTTGAGGTACAGGACGGCGTCCGTCCCGTCGTCGACCAAGACATGGGGCCGGCCGCTCGGGGTGTGCCGGACAGTGGTCCGGGCGCCGACGCGGTCGAAGCACTCCTGCTCGTTCCTCGCGACCGCGTCCAGCTTCTCGCGCTCGATCGCGGGCAGCCGGAACGGACCGACCGCGCGCGGGTCGATGCCGCTGAGCTGGGCGCCGAACTCGGTGTAGGTGTCGGTGTGCAGGGGGTCCACGGCGGCCGCGGGCCGGGGTGGCAGCGGGCTGTCGTGGGGCGCCGAGTCGGCGATCAGGGTGCGGTCGGCGGTGGTCAGTGCGACCCGGCGGCCGGTCGTCGCGGCCAGCGCCCGGACCGTGTGCTGGACCCCGCTCCAGTCGGCGTGGTCAGCCGCGTACCCGCTGAGCTGGGCGAGGATCTTGTTGTCGGCCGCGAGATCCCGCCCCTGCTCCTGCTCCAGCGCGCTGGTGGTGGTTGTCACCGCGAGCCAGGCGGTGGCGGCCACCGAGCACACGGCGATCAGCACGGAGGCGAACAGCAGCCGGACGAGCAGCCGTTTGCGCCACGGTATGCGGGCCCTCACGGACGCCCGCCGCTCAGCTTGTAGCCGACGCCGAACACGGTCAGCAGCCGCACCGGCCGCCGGGGATCGGCCTCGATCTTCCGGCGCAGGTTCATGACGTGGACGTCGACGGCCCGTTCGGTGGAGGCCCGGTCGAAGCCGCGGGTGCACTGGAGCAGCTGCCGCCGGGTGAACACCCGGTCCGGCTCCCCGGCCATGGCGAGCAGGATCTGGAACTCGGCCGGGGTCACCTCCACCGGCAGCCCGTCGCAGCGCACCTCGTGCCGCTCGGAATCCACGCTGATCCCGGCGGCGATCGCGGCAGGCTCCCCGCGTACCGCGGCGGCCCGCCCGCTCCGCCGCAGAATCGTCCGGATCCGGGCCATCAGCTCACGGGGACTGTACGGCTTGGTCATGTAGTCGTCGGCGCCGAGCTCCAGGCCGAGCAGCACGTCGTCCTCGTCGGACCGGGCCGTGAGCATCAGCACCGGGATCTCGGGATCGCCGCCGCGCAGCACCCGGCACACGCCGAAGCCGTCGATCACCGGGAGCATCAGGTCGAGGACGACCAGGTCCGGCCCGAGCCGGCGCGCCGCGTCCAGCGCGGCCGCCCCGTCGTGGACCACGGTCGCGGTATGGCCCTCGGCCAGCAGGGAGCGCCGGATCAGCTCGGCCTGCATCTCGTCGTCCTCGGCGACCAGCACATGTGCGCACACAGGTTCGGATCCTAAGCGGAGTTCCGGCGGCCCTACTGGGCGAGCCAGTCGGGGTACCCCATGACGACGACCGGATGCCGGTCCGGGTCGAGTGTGCGCAGCAACTCCTTCATATGCGCCTTGGCGACACTGACACAGGCGTGCGTCGGACCGCCGTGGTCGACGTGCAGCCAGATTCCGCCGCCGCGCTGCGCACCGAGGGGGCGGGTCCAGTCGAGGGGCGAAGTGCCCGGCCGGCGGTTGTAGTTGATGGCGATGACGTAGTCGAAGGAGCCTTCCAGCGGCTCGCCCTCGAAGCCGGTGCCGGGCGAGTGGAAGCCGTACGACTGGTGGTACGGCAGCTCGCTCCCGGGGTCGGCGAGCAGACCGCCGGCGTCGGTCAGCCCGTAGACGCCCAGGGGCGAGCGCAGGTCACCGACCACATGGTGGTCGCTCCAGCCGTCCTTGCCGTTGTGCGCGGGCCAACTGGCTCGGGGCTGCCATACGTTGTCGTCGCGCTCGTAGAGGACGACGGTGCAGACGGACGAGTCCTTGCCCCGCCCGCCGGCGACGACGACCTGTTCCGCCCGCTCGGGTATCGCGGCCGTGGTCCTGGGCCCCAGCCCCGGTATCTCTGGGGGCTGCGGGCTGCTGCTCTCGGGTGTGGGGGAAGCCGTCTTCCGCGCCGGCCGGGCGTCGTCCGACCGGCTCGGCGCGGCCTCGGCGTCACCCCCGCAACCGGAGAGCAGGAGGGGGGAGGCGAGGAGGGCGACAGCCGTTCTGCGATGGATCATGAGACCGACTCTGGCCGACGGCTGTGAGGAACTCGTCAGCTTTCAAAGCACGTTGGCCTCAGCCCTCCCGGTGAGGGGCGCGGGCACCCAAACCCCTACGGCTTGCCCTTCTTGTACAGCCACGTCTGGAACAGCGACCCGAGGTCCTTCCCCGACTGCCCCTCAGCCAGCTTCACCAACTGCGCCGTCGTCCCGTGCCCGTTCCGGTGCTCGGCGGCCCAGGACCGCAGAATCCGGAAGAACACCCGGTCCCCCACGGCCTTCCGCAGTTCGTGCAACGCCATCGCACCCCGCTCGTACACAGGCGTGCCGAAGATGTTCGCCCCGCTCCCCGGGTCCCCGGGCGGGTACGCCCACAACCCGTCGCTCGCCGGTTTGGCGTACAGCGCGTCGAAGGTCTGCTGCGCGCTGTCGCCCCCGTGCTGCTCGCTGTAGAGCCACTCGGCGTACGTCGCGAACCCCTCGTTGAGCCAGATGTCCTTCCAGGCGGTGAGGGAGACGGAGTCGCCGAACCACTGGTGGGCGCTCTCGTGCACCAGCGTGCTGAGGCCGGGCGCGGAGTCGTAGACCGGCCGGCTCTGCGTCTCCAGGGCGTATCCGACGTCCGGCGCGTGGTCGACGATCGCCCCGGCCGCGCGGTACGGGTACGGCCCGAACAGCTTGCTCTCCCACTCCAGGACCGACGGCAGTTTCCTCAGCACGGCCGCGGACCCGCCGGCCTCGCGCGGGTCGACCGCGTTGTACACCCTGATCCCGTCCCGGGTGGTGTACTGCTCGACCTTGAACGTGCCGACCGTGGCGGTGGCCAGGTACGCGGCCATCGGCTCGCTCTGCCGCCAGCGGAAGGTGGTGCGGTCGCCGGAGGTGTGCTGCGCGAGGAGGACGCCGTTGGCGACGGCGGTGCGTCCCTTGGGGACGGTGATCGTGAAGTCGTACGACGATTTGTCCTTGGGGTGGCTGTTCGCCGGGAACCACGTCATCGCGCCCTGCGGCTCACCGGCGACGAACGCGCCGTCGTCGGTGCGGATCCAGCCGTCGGCCGAACCGTCGGGGTCGGTGACCGCCTTCGGGGTGCCGTTGTAGGTGACGGCGACCCGGAACTCCCGGCCCTTCGCGAGCGCGTGCGCCGGCGTGACGACGAGTTCCTGACCGTTGCGGCCGACGCGGGCGGTCCGGCCGTCGACCGTCACCCGGGTGACCTTGAGGCCGCTGAGGTCGAGGTCGAAGCGGGTGAGCTTCTGGGTGGCACGGGCGGTGAGGACGGCCTTGCCGTCGAGGTGGCGGGAGGAGGTGTCGTAGCGGAGTGTCAGATCGTAGTGGCCGACGTGGTAGCCGCCGTTGCCGCTGAGCGGGAAGTACGGATCGCCGGCGCCCGCGGCGCCTATCGTGCTCGCCGAGGCCGGTCCGGCGGCCGCGAGCAGGGCCGCCACGGCGACCGGGACGGTGGCGAGGACGGCCTCGCGGCGGAGAACTGCGGTACGTCTGCTTGCACCCTGCACGTGCGCTCCTTCGGGGGTGGCCGATGATCAGTGGCCCACAGACTAGGCGCGCGGGGATCCGCGTTTCCCTCTCATTTGGTCAAGCTGCGCCGCGTCGGCAGCCGGCGGTGCGGGCCCGCCGCATACGCTCGCGGCACTGACACCGAGCCGGGAGGTGCCCGACCGTGAGCGTGCGCGTCCGCAGGATCTACGAATCGCCCGAGCCTGAGGACGGTGTGCGTGTCCTCGTGGACCGGCTGTGGCCGCGCGGGGTGTCGAAGGAGGACGCCCGGGTGGACAAGTGGCCGAAGGAGCTGACGCCGTCGGACGAGCTGCGCCGTTGGTATCACGCGGGCGAGGGGTCGTACGACGAGTTCGCGGACCGTTACGAGGCGGAGCTGGCCGCTCCCGAGGCCGCCGAACTCGTCGACGGCCTGCGGGAATCGGCCCGGAGGGGCCAGGTGACCCTGGTCACCGCGTCCAGGAGCCCGCAGGAGAGCCACGCCGCCGTGCTGGCGCGGTTTCTCACGACCTCGGCCTAAGTTGTCTGCTTCGCCGCCGCGCGCCCTGCCGCCCGGCCCGAGAACAGGCAGCCGCCGAGGAACGTTCCCTCCAGCGCGTTGTAGCCGTGCACACCGCCGCCGCCGAAGCCGGCCACCTCGCCGGCCGCGTAGAGCCCGTCGATCGGCTGCCCGTCGGCGCCGAGGGCTCGGGAGTCCAGGTCGGTCTGGATGCCGCCGAGGGTCTTGCGGGTGAGGACGTGCAGCTTGACGCCGATCAGCGGCCCGGCGGCCGGGTCGAGGATGCGGTGCGGGGCGGCGACCCGGCCGAGGCGGTCGCCGATGTAGCGGCGGGCGTTGTGAATTCCCTGGACCTGGGAGTCCTTGCTGTAGGAGTTGCGGATCTGCAGGTCGCGGACGACGATCTGGCGGCGTACCTCGGCCGCGTCCAGGAGCGCCTTGTCGGTGAGCCCGTTCATCTTCTCGACGAGCTGCTCCAGGGAGTTCGCGGTCACGAAGTCCGCGCCCTTGTCGAGGAAGGCCTGTACCGGGCCGGGCGCGCCCTTGCCGAGCAGCCGGTCGCGCAGCACCGCCCTGCGGTCCTTGGCGGTGATGTCGGGGTTCTGCTCGGAGCCGGAGAGCGCGAACTCCTTCTCGATTATCTTGCGGGTGAGGACGAACCAGGAGTGGTCGTGCCCGGCGAGGTCCTCGGTGGTGCGCAGGTACTTGAGGGTGCTGAGGGTGTCGTAGCCCGGCAGGCAGGGGTCGGGCAGGCGACGGCCGAGGGCGTCCAGCCAGATCGAGGACGGGCCGGGCAGGATGCGGATGCCGTGGCCGGGCCAGATGGAGTTCCAGTTCTGGATGCCTTCGGTGTAGTGCCACATGCGGTCGCGGTTGACCAGGCGTACGCCCGCCTCGGCGCTGATGTCGAGCATGCGGCCGTCCACGTAGGCGGGGACGCCGGTGATCATCTCGGCGGGGGGTGTGCCGAGGCGTTCGGGCCAGTGGCGGCGGACGATGTCGTGGTTGGCGCCGATGCCTCCGCTGGTGACGACGACGGCCTGGGCGGTGAGTTCGAAGTCGCCGGTGCGGTCGCGGTTGGAGGCGACTCCGCGCGGCGAGTCGTCGGGGGCGAGGACCGTGCCGCGTACGCCGCGTACCGCGCCGTCCTCGATGACGAGTTCGTCGACCTGGTGGCGGTGGTGGAAGGTGAGCAGTCCGTCGCGGGAGGCCTGCTTGGCGTACCGGGCGAAGGGTTCGACGACGCCGGTGCCGGTGCCCCAGGCGATATGGAAGCGGGGGACGGAGTTTCCGTGCCCGGTCGCCCGCAGGTCGCCGCGTTCGGCCCAGCCGACGGTCGGCAGCAGGCCGATGCCATGGCTCTGCAGCCAGGACCGTTTCTCCCCCGCCGCGAACTCGACGTAGGCCCGTGCCCAGCGCACCGCCCAGGAGTCCTCGTCGTCCTTGCGGTCGAACTGGGCGCTGCCCTGCCAGTCGTTCCAGGCCAGGTCGAAGGAGTCCTTGATGCCGAGACGGCGCTGCTCGGGCGAGTCGACGAGGAAGAGCCCGCCGAAGGACCAGAACGCCTGGCCGCCGAGGTTGGCGGCGTTCTCCTGGTCGACCAGGGCGACCCGTCGGCCCCTGCTGGTGAGTTCGTGCGCCGCGACCAGGCCGGCGAGGCCCGCTCCGACGACGATGACGTCCGCGTCCATGGCGACCGTTGCCTTTCTCATTCGGATCTCATTCGGATCTCATTCGGAGGATGCGCTTGAGGGTTCGCTTGCCGTGCCGGAGTCGGTCAGCAGCGCGGTGAGCAGTTGCTTGAGCCAGGCGCGGGCCCGGTCGACGTCCTTGTCGAGCAGCAGTTGGGTGGTGACGCCGTCGTACGCGGCGACCACGGCGTGGGCGGCGCCGTCGACGCCGCCGAGCACGTCGGGGATCGGGGCGTGGCCGCGAGCACGGAAGAGCCGGTCGGCGACGGCCTCCCGCAGCCGGGCGCGGTGGTCGAGGAGAACCTCGGCGACGGCCGGGTCCCGGGCGGCGTGCACCAGGAAGTCGGTCTTCACCATCAGCCAGTCCACGTCGAGGAGCAGCACGTCGGCGACCCGGTCCACGGAGGCCGGTACGTCCAGGCCGGGGCCGTCCAGGGCGAGGGCGTCGGCGACCTGCCGGGCGATGAGGTCGGCGCGGTCCCGGTAGAGGGCGAAGAACAGCTCGTCGAGGGTGGCGAAGTTGGAGTAGAAGGCGCCCCGGCTGAACCCGGCGGCCTCGCAGACCTCCTCGATGGAGACCCGTCCGAAGCCCTTGGCGGCGAACACGGTGAACGCGGCGTCGAGCAGCCGGGCACGGGTCTGCACCCGGCGCCGGGTGACCCGCTGCGTCACTCCCCCCACCGCCATGTCCCCACCCCCGGTCGATACGCGAATGTATCGGATACACCAATGCATCGAAAGGCCTCGATGCGAGGTCGCCATGATCAAATGGGAACACGCATTCGATTAAGGAGTACGCTGGCCCCATGGCCACGCACCTCCAGGGCTCCCTCTTCGACCAGACCGACGAACTGCGGCTCGGCTCCCTCGACGGCATCGGGCGGACAGAGCTGGGCTCCGGCGCCTGGATAGACGTGCTGCCCGGCTGGCTGAGCGGCGCCGACGCACTGTTCGAACAGCTGGCGGAGGACGTCCCCTGGCACGCCGAGCGTCGCACGATGTACGACAACGTCGTCGACGTACCACGTCTGCTCGCCTTCTACGGCGCCGACGACCCGGTGCCGCACCCGGTCCTCGCCGAGGCCCGGTGCGCGCTCACCCGGCACTACGCCGACGAGCTGGGCGAGCCGTTCACCACGGCGGGACTCTGCTACTACCGGGACGGCCGTGACAGCGTCGCCTGGCACGGCGACCGGATCGGCCGGGGCGCGCGGCAGGACACCATGGTCGCGATCCTCTCCGTGGGCGCACCCCGTGATCTGATGCTGCGCCCGCTGCGCGGCGGCCCCTCCATGCGGCGCCCGCTCGGGCACGGCGACCTGATCGTGATGGGCGGCTCCTGCCAGCGGACCTGGGAGCACTGCGTACCGAAGACGGCACGCGCCACCGGGCCGCGCATCAGCATCCAGTTCCGGCCGCACGGGGTGCGGTGACCCGGATCCCCGTGGACGGGTGCCCCGCGCCATCTGGTTGGCTGTCTTCCGGTTCGGTCGGCACGCTGCGGGAACGTCGGAGAGATCATGCGCGCAGAGGTACACGAAGTCGCCAAGGGCACCTACCTGGTGCACGGACACCACACCAACTGGGTGATCCTCAAGGACGGTGACGCCGTCACTCTGGTGGACACCGGCTACCCCGGGGACCGGCAGGGACTGCTCGACTCCCTCGCGGAGGTGGGCGGTTCACCGGAGGCGGTCACCGCCGTCCTGATCACCCACGCGCACAACGACCACCTCGGCTCGGCCGAGTATCTGCGTGACACCCATGGCATCCCGGTCTATCTGCACGAGGCCGAAGTACCGCACGCCCGGCGGGAGTTCCTCCAGCAGGTCTCCGTCGGCGCGGTGCTGAAGAACGCCTGGCGGCCGGGTGTGCTGCCCTGGCTGGTGCACGTCCTGCGGGTCGGCGGCACCGAGCAGCACCCGGTCGGCGCGCCCGAGGCGTTCCCGGTCGCCGCCGGGCCGCTCGACCTGCCGGGCCGGCCCGTCCCGGTGCACACCCCCGGCCACACCGACGGGCACACCGTCTACCACCTGCCCGACGCCGGCATCGTGATCTCCGGCGACGCCCTCGTCAGCGGGCACCCGACCTCGCGCGTCACCGGCCCGCAGCTGCTGCCCGACATGTTCCACCACGAGCGCGCCCGCGCGGTGGCCTCACTTGATCTCATCGAGGAACTCGACGCCGACGTGCTGCTGCCCGGACACGGCCCCCTGCACCGGGGATCCGTCAAGGCGGCCGCCCGGCGGGCCCGCGAACGCGCCCTCTAGGGTCGGGCCATGGCATTGCAGATCAGCGCCACCAACCCGGAGCACCCCGCCCTCCTGCTCGAACTGCCATGGGACCTCCCCCTGGAGGAGTGGCCCGCGGACTACCTCGTACCGCTCCCCCGCGGTATCTCCCGGCACGTGGTGCGCTACGCCCGGGCCGGCAGCGAGGTCATCGCGGTCAAGGAGCTCGCGGAGCGCCCTGCGCTGCGCGAGTACGAGCTGCTGCGCGACCTGGACCGCCTCGCCATCCCCGCGGTGGACCCGCTCGCGGTGATCACCGGCCGCACCGACGCGGCGGGCGAGCCGCTGGAGTCGGTGCTGGTCACCCGGCACCTGGGCGGTTCGATGCCGTACCGCTCGATGTTCGAGACGACCATGCGCCCGGCCACCATGCACCGCCTCATGGACGCCCTCGCCGTGCTGCTCGTGCGACTGCACCTGGCCGGGTTCGCGTGGGGCGACTGCTCGCTGTCCAACACGCTGTTCCGGCGGGACGCCGGCGCGTACGCGGCGTACCTGGTGGACGCCGAGACCGGCGACCTGCATCCGCAGCTCAGCAACGGGCAGCGGGATTACGACCTCGATCTGGCCCGGGTCAACATCAGCGGCGAGCTGCTCGATCTTGAGGCGTCGGGGGCGCTGCACCCGTCGCTGGACCCGATCGAGTTCGGGTTCGAGATCTGCACCCGGTACGGCGAGCTGTGGGAGGAGCTGACCCGTACCTCGGTGTATCCGGCGGGCAAGTACCACTTCATCGAGCGCCGGATCCGACGGCTCAACGAGCTCGGTTTCGACGTGGCCGAGATGCAGATCGAGCACTCCTCCAACGGCGACGCCGTCACCTTCGTGCCGAAGGTCGTCGACGCCGGACACCACCAGCGCCAACTGCTCCGGCTGACCGGGCTGGACGCCGAGGAGAACCAGGCACGGCGGCTGCTGAACGACCTGGAGAGCTGGATGGCCACCCAGGACGACTACGCCCCCGGCGACCCGCTCGCCGCCCGGCCCGAGGTGCTGGCGCACCGGTGGGTGCGGGACGTCTTCCGCCCCACCGTGCGGGCCGTGCCACTGGACCTGCGCGGCTCCATGGACCCGGCCGAGATCTACCACGAGCTGCTCGAACACCGCTGGTACCTGTCCGAGCGGGCGCAGCACGACATTGGCCTGGACAAGGCGGTCGAGGACTACATCGAGAACGTACTGCCCAAGGCGCGGGAGACTCTCGAGCCGGTCACCCCGGAGTGAGCGGGCCGCGGCTCTTGCGGCGTGTCACCGGTGGGGCACCACGGCCACCGGGCAGTCGGCGTGGTGCAGCACGCCGTGCGCGACCGAGCCGATGCGCGCGCCGACCGCCGTGCGGTGGGCGCGCCGTCCGACGACCATCAGCTGGGCCCGTCCGGCCACCGACAGCAGCACCTGACCGGCGCTGCCCATCTCCACATGCTCGGCCACCGGCACATCCGGGAACCGCTCCCGCAGCGGCCCTACCGCCTCGGACAGGGCCTTCTTCTCGTAGGGCTCCAGGCCTCCGGTCTCGTCCAGCAGCCTCAGCGAGCCCGGGCTGTAGGCGAAGACCGGCGGCAGGGTCCAGGCCCGGACGACCCGGACCGTCGCGCCACGGGCCGCCGCCGTCTCGAACGCGAACTCCAGCGCGGCCACGCTGTCCTCCTCCCCGCCCTGCTGGCCCACGACCACCTCCCGTCCGGCGGCCTCCGCCGTGGGCCGGTCCCCGGCGCGCACCAAAACGACGGGCCGGATGGCCTCGGCGATCACCTGCTGGCCGACGGAGCCGAGCAGGAACCCGACGACCGGGCCGTGCCCGCGCGAGCCCAGCGCCAGCAGTTCGGCCCCGGCCGCCGCGTCGACCAGCACCTCGACCGGGCCGCCTTCCACGATGTCGATGCTCACCACGAGGTCCGGATACCGCCCGGTGACGGTGCGCACCGACTCGCCCACCCCGTCGGACACCCATCCCTGCTGGGTCTCCCGGTCACCGCCGAGCGCCCCGAGCTCCTCGTACCGCCAGGCGTGCACCACCCGCAGCGGCAGACCGCGGCGCACCGCCTCACGTGCCGCCCAGTCCAGAGCCGCGAGGCTCTCCTCCGTACCGTCGACCCCTGCCGTGATCGGGCGTGTCATGCACCGGCCTCCTCGTCGGTTCCGCGTGTCGCGATCAGTCTCGCGCACTCACGGGTGCCCCCTGTGCACCCACGTACAAGAGCGGAGGCAGGCGATCGAACATACGATGGGCGGGTGCGGTGGCCGCGCTCCTTCCGGAGGGCCAGCCGTACCGAGGAACCAACGGCTCGGGGTGGGAGACGTATGGCACAGGCTGCCGACGCAGCGCGGACCGTCATCATGACCGTGGACGACGACCCGGGAGTCTCCCGTGCCGTCGCCCGGGATCTGCGGCGCCGCTACGGCGCGTCGTACCGGATCGTGCGCGCGGAGTCCGGGGAGTCGGCGCTGGACGCGCTGCGGGAGCTGAAGCTTCGGGGCGACCTTGTGGCGGTGATCCTGGCCGACTACCGGATGCCGCAGATGAACGGCATCGAGTTCCTGGAACAGGCCCTGGACGTGTACCCGGGCGCCCGGCGCGTGCTGCTGACCGCGTACGCGGACACCAACGCGGCTATCGACGCGATCAACGTCGTCGATCTGGACCACTATCTGCTCAAGCCGTGGGATCCGCCCGAGGAGAAGCTGTACCCGGTCCTCGACGACCTGCTGGACGCGTGGCGGAGCAGTGACTACAGGCCGGTGCCGGCCACCAAGGTCGTCGGGCACCGCTGGTCGGCCCGGTCCTCGGACGTGCGGGAGTTCCTCGCCCGCAACCAGGTGCCCTATCGCTGGTACTCGGTCGAGGAGCCGGAGGGACAGCGGCTGCTGGCGGCCGCCGGGGCCGACGGGCAGCGGTTGCCGCTGGTGATCACCCCGGACGGTACGCCCCTGGTCGAACCGGAGGCGCCCGAGCTGGCCGCGCGGGTCGGGCTCGCGACCACGCCCACGGCGGACTTCTACGACCTGGTGGTCATCGGCGGCGGCCCGGCCGGGCTCGGCGCGGCGGTGTACGGGGCGTCGGAGGGGCTGCGGACCGTGCTCGTGGAGCGCGCGGCGACCGGCGGCCAGGCCGGGCAGAGCTCCCGGATCGAGAACTACCTCGGCTTCCCGGACGGGGTGTCGGGGGCTCAGCTCACCGACCGGGCACGGCGGCAGGCCGCCAAGTTCGGCGCGGAGGTCCTGACCGCCCGTGAGGTCACGGCACTTGAGGTCAGTGGGGCCGCGCGGGTGGTGCGGTTCGCGGACGGCTCGGCGATCGCGGCGCACAGTGTGATCCTGGCGACCGGTGTGCAGTACCGGCAGTTGGAGGCCGAGGGCTGCAGCGACCTGACCGGCTGCGGGGTGTTCTACGGCTCCGCGCTGACCGAGGCCAGCTCCTGCCAGGGGCACGACGTGTACATCGTCGGCGGCGCCAACTCGGCGGGCCAGGCGGCCATGTACCTGTCCCGGTTCGCCAAGTCGGTGACGCTGCTGGTGCGCGGCACCGACCTGTCGGCCTCGATGTCGTACTACCTGATCCAGCAGATCAACGAGGCCCCCAACATCTCGGTGCGCAGTCATACGGTGGTCGACTCCGCGCACGGGTCCGACCGGCTGGAGCGGCTGATGCTCCGTCACTCGGTGAGTGGCGAGACCGAGTCGGTCGAGGCGCAGTGGATGTTCGTGTTCATCGGCGCGGCCCCGCTGACCGACTGGCTCGGCGACACCGTGCTGCGCGACGGGCGCGGGTTCATCCTGGCCGGGCCCGATCTGACGGTCGACGGACGGCCGCCGACGGCCTGGGAGCTGGACCGGCCGCCGTACCACCTGGAGACCAGCGTGCCCGGAGTGTTCGTGGCGGGCGACGCGCGTGCCGAGTCCGCCAAGCGTGTCGCCTCCGCCGTCGGAGAAGGAGCCATGGCAGTGATGCTCGTCCACCGTTATCTGGAGCAGTCATGAGCGGGCAGTTGATGCCGTGCAGCCCGAAGGAGGTCGGCGCGCTGTTCCTCTTCGAGAAGCTGGACCCGGAGCAGCTGGGACGGCTGTGCGCCGCGGGCCGGGTGGAGCTGTTCGAGCCCGGACCGGTCTACACCGAGGGTGAGCCGGCCACCTGTTTCTACGTGATGATCGAGGGCACGGTGGTGCTCTCCCGCCGGGTCGCCGGCGACGACATCGAGGTGACCCGGACCTCGCAGGCCGGGGTGTACGCGGGTGCCATGCAGGCGTATCTCGGGGACCGGGTTCGGCAGGCGTACAACAACTCGATGCGGGTGACCGAGCCGACGCGGTTCTTCGTGCTGCCGGCGGACACCTTCGCGGAGATCATGCGCGAGTGGTTCCCGATGGCCGTCCACCTGCTGGAGGGCCTGTTCTTCGGTTCCAAGAGCACCCAGGCGGCGGTCGGGCAGCGCGAACGGCTGCTGGCGCTCGGATCGTTGTCCGCCGGGCTCACCCACGAGCTCAACAACCCGGCGGCGGCGGCCGTGCGGGCCACGTCCACGCTGCGCGAGCGGGTGGCGAAGATGCGGCACAAGCTCGCCGTGATCGCGGGAGGGCCGTTCTCGCGGGAGCAGCTGGCCGGTCTGATCGAGCTCCAGGAGCGCACCGCCGAACGGGTCGCCAAGGCCCCGGCGCTGAGTCCGCTGGAGGCCACCGACCGCGAGGACACGCTCACGGACTGGCTGGACGACCACGGCATCGACTACGGATGGCAGCTCGCGCCGATCTTCGTGCAGGCCGGGCTCGACATCGACTGGCTGGAGCAGGTCGCGGCTGCCGTGGACGAGGAGATCCTCCCGAACGCGGTGGGCTGGCTCAACTACACCATCGAGACCGAGCTGTTGATGAACGAGATCGACGACTCCACCACCCGGATCTCGCATCTCGTCGACGCGGCCAAGCAGTACAGCCAGCTGGACCGGGCGCCGTACCGGGTCGTGGACGTGCACGAACTCCTCGACAGCACACTGCTGATGCTGTCCGCGAAGATCGGGCAGGACATCGAGGTGGTCAAGGAGTACGACCGTACGGTGCCGCCCGTCCCCGCCTATCCCGCGGAGCTCAACCAGGTGTGGACCAACCTCATCGACAACGCGGTCAGCGCGATGAAGGACGGCGACGGCGGCGGGCACGGCACGCTGACCGTGCGGACCGCGCTCGACCACGAGCAGCTGCTGGTCGAGTTCCGGGACACCGGGACCGGGATCGCGCCGGAGATCAAGGACCGGATCTTCGACCCCTTCTTCACGACGAAGCCCGTGGGGCAGGGCACGGGTCTCGGTCTGGACATCTCGTGGCGGATCGTCGTGAACAAGCATCACGGCACCATGCGGGTGGAGTCGGTGCCCGGGGACACCAGGTTCCAGGTGCTGCTTCCCCTGACCGCCGAAGCGCCCGAGGCAGAGGCGCCCGAGCCATCCGAGGAGACGGTATGAGCGGCGACACCGCGATCGACCCGAACGTTCCGCCGAGCGGTGCCGGGTGTGTGGAGTGCGACAACGAGGGGGGCTGGTGGTTCCATCTGCGGCGGTGTACGCAGTGCGGGCACATCGGGTGCTGCGACGACTCGCCCGCGAAGCACGCGACGGCGCACTTTCATGACACGGGGCATCCGATCATTCGTAGTTACGAGCCGGGCGAGGGATGGTTCTGGAACTACGAGTCGGACGAAGTGTTCGCGGCGGGGCCGGAGTTGGCGCCGCCGGTGAGCCATCCCGCGGATCAGTCCGTGCCGGGCCCCGCGGAGCGGGTACCGGAGGACTGGGCCCGGGTGCTGCGGGGTTGAGCGCCTGAGGGGCTGGTGCCGGCTCAGAGATCGTTCAACACTCCTTTGATCGGCCGGGACGACGAACTGACCGGGCTTGCGGGGGTACTGGAGCGTGCCCGGAACGGCGGTGGGCAGGCCGTGCTGGTCGCCGGGGACGCCGGGGTGGGCAAGACGCGGCTTCTGGACGAGGTGGCCGCCCGGGCGGCCGGGGACGGAACGACCGTCGTCACCGGGGCCCGTCCTGTACGTGGCACTGGCCCGGGGCGAGCGGGATGTCGTCGAGCGGGCCCGGGCGCTGCTCGGGGAGCGCTTCGACTGGATGGGCCGGCTCGTCGGCGGCATCGTGTTCACCGACGCGGCCGCACTGCGCGGCGACCCGGAGGAGGCGGTGGCGCGAATGCGGGACTCGGTCACGGCGCTGAGCGACGGGTCGGGGCGGCTGCCGGACGTGACGGTCCGGCTGGCGGCGGTCGCGGACCGGGCGGCCGGACTGCGCGGCACCGGGGGTGAGGACCGCTGGACGGACCTCGCCGGCGAGTTGGTGGAGTCGGCCCGGGGCTCGGCCGTGCGGCACGGCCCGGAGGGGCAGGCCTGGCTGGCGCGCGCGGAGGCCGAGTGGACCCGTGCGGTGTCCGGGCCGGACGCGGCGGCCTGGGAGAAGAAGGTGGCCGCGTTCGCGAACGGCGATGTCTACGAACTGGCTCGCGTCCGACTCGGTTACGCCGAGGCTCTGTCGGCCGACGGCAGGCCGTGCGGAGGCCCGGGAGCAGGCGCAGGCGGCGCGGGAGACGGCCGTGGCCCTGCGTGCCGCGCCCTTGCTGGAGCGGCTGGACACGCTGCTGACCCGGTCCGCGGAGGCCCGGGTGACCCCGCTCTCCGCCCGTGAGCGGGAGGTGCTGCGGCTGCTGGCGCTCGGCCGCAGCAACCGGCAGACGGCGAGGAGCTGTTCATCACGGGCAAGACGGCGAGCGTCCATGTCTCCAACATCCTCGCCAAGCTGGGCGAGCCGTAGGGAGGCGGTGGCGATCGCCTACCGCGAGGGCCTGATCACCCCGGGGCCGACGGCCCAGGGGTGATCGTGCGCGCACCCGGGTTCAGCGGTGGCAGTCGAGGCTGCCGAGGTCGACGGCGTCGGCCATGGCCTGCATTCCCTTGTCGTTGGGGTGGATGTGGTCGCCGCCGTCGAGGAACGGCAGCATCCGCGCCTGGTCGTAGGGGCTGCGCAGGATCCGGTCGAAGTCGGTGACCGCGTCGAACTCCCCACCGGTGCGGATGAACTGGTTGACCTCCTGGCGTACGGCCTCGCCCGCCGGGTCCCACTCCGGCCAGCCCTCGAACGGCCCGACGGTCGAGGCGGCCACGCACTTCCCGGCCGCGTGCGCCCGCCGGACGACCTCGCGGTACCCGGCGATCAGGTCGGCCGCGGTGACCCCGGTGTGGGCCTTGATGTCATTGACCCCCTCGAACAGGAAGACGGTACGGACGCCGGGCTGGCTGAGGACGTCGCGGTCCAGGCGGTTGAGGGCGGCCTGCCCGGCGCCGTCCGCGAGCACCTTGTTGCCGGAGATCCCCTCGTTGGCCACGCCCTTGACCTCGGTGTCCGCCTTCTGGAGCCGGCGGGCGAGATAGTCCGGCCAGCGGCGGTCGAGGTCGCTGGTGGACGCCCAGCCGTCGGTGATGGAGTCGCCGAGCGCCACCACGGCCCCGGTGGCCGCGTTCGACGGCCGTACGGAGACCGCGTCCAGGTACCACCACGAACCGGTGGCCTGCGTCCAGTTGGCGGCGCTCTCCTCGGCGGTGTGGTCGCCCTGGGTGGCGTAGGAGGTCTGCATGGCCATCCAGTGGCCGGTGGCCGGACCCGCCGCGTCCGGGCTGTGCAGGCTGACGACCAGGTCGCTGCCGGCGGGCAGGCTGCCGGGCAGCGGGTCGCTCCACACGGTGGCACCGGCCGGCACGGTGACCGTGCGGGCGCCGCTGAAGGTCAGCCGCTTGTTGCTGCCCGGTTTGAGGGCGGCGCCCTGGCTCTGAAGGCCTGCGTAGACGCTGTCCAGGGTCAGGGGCCGGTCGCCGAAGGCGTTGGACAGGCGTACCCGCAGTCCGCTTCCGGCGGCACTGGTGTGCACGACCAGCCGGTAGCCGCGGTCGGCGGTGCCCTCTCCCATCCGGTCGGCGCTGGCCGCCCAGGTGACCACGTCGTGCCGGGCGGAAGCGGCCGGCGCGGAGACCCCCTGCGCGGGGGGCTGCCCGATGGGTGCCGCCTGGGCGGGCCCGGTCTGGCAGGCGACCGCCGTGAGCACTACGGCGGCGATGCCGAGAACCCGCGCGAACCCGCCGGTCACCGTGCGAAGTCCTTCAGCGTGACGGACGCGCCCGGCGTCAGCGTGACCGTCCGTGACGTCCCGCCGTACGCGACCGTCGTCGTACGGCCGCCCACGCTGCGGATCCGGGCCTCGGTCGGCCTGCCGTCCCGCCAGCTCAGGTCGACGACGAAGCCACCGCGCGCGCCCGCCCCGGTGACCTTGCCGGAGGCGGCCCAGGCGGCGGGGAGGGCGGGCAGGAGTTCCAGGTGGCCGGGGCGGGAGTACAGCAGCATCTCCAGGATCGCGGCCGGGGTGCCGAAGTTGGCCTCGATCTGGAAGATGCCCCGGCCCTTCTCGACCTCGTAGATGTCGAAGAGGTTGGGTGACGTGCCGTTGCTGCCGTTGCTGGACGGGCGGAGGTTCCGGACGACGAGCTGGTAGGCCTTGTCGGCGTCCTTCAGCCGCGCCCAGCACAGCGAGCGCCAGGCGTTGGCCCAGCCGAAGCTGTCCATGCCGCGTGCGGTGAGCAGGGCCGTGGCGCCCTTGACGATGTCGGCGGGCGTGGAGCCGTCGGGGCGGATACGGTCGCCGGGGAAGAGGTTGATCAGCGGCGAGAGGTGGCGGTGGGTGGTCTCGCCGAGGTTGTCCGGGGACATCCACTCCTCCAGCCAGCCGGTCTTAGGGCTCACCACCGGCAGGTAGAGGCGCTCGCGGAGCCCACCGACAGTGTCCGCGTATCCAGCATCCCTCTTCAGCTCGGCCGCCGCAGTGCGGAAGTTGCCGAACAGGGTCCACACCTGTTCCTGGGTGTAGGTGTTGCCCTTGGCGTCCTGCGGTCCGTGCTCGGGCGACCAGTCGCTGTCGTCGATCAGCACCTGCTTCCCGTTGTCCAGGGTGGTGGTGAGCAGGCGCGCCTCCCAGAACTGGCAGGCGCCCTTGAGCAGCGGGTAGATCTTCTCCAGGTGGGAGCGGGAGAGGGTGAACTCGTAGTGCTCCCAGAGGCTGTTGCACAGCCAGGCGTTGCCCGCCGGGTGCCACCACCAGCCGAGTCCGCCGTACGGGTTGGTGGAGAAGGCGACGGTCCAGCCGGCGACCTTCCCGCTCGAGTTGCGGTAGCGGTTGCGGGAGTCCTGGAACAGCCGCTCGGTGAGGTCCGTCCAGGACGGGAGTTGGTCGACGCAGTAGTCGGTGAAGGCGTCGAAGCACTGGGACAGGCCCAGCCGGTCCGACATCCAGTAGTTCATCTGGATGTTGATGTCGGTGTGGTAGTCGCCCATCCAGTCCGGGTCGTTGCCGTCCAGCCAGACGCCCTGGAGACCCATCGGCAGACTGTCACGCGACCCGGCGATCATCAGGTAGCGGCCGAACTGGGCGTAGGACGCCTCGAGTTCCGGGTCGGGGTCGCCGGTGTCGGCGCGGGCCTGGAGGCGCGCCCAGGTGTCGAGGCCGCGCTGGTCGGCCGTGGAGGTGCCGAGCGACAGGTCGAACTGCCCGAACAGCTCCCGGTGGTCGGCCGCGTGGGTGCGCAGCAGCGCGTCCGCCGAGTGCCGGGCGGCAGCCTTGACCTTGGTGCGGGCGAGCGCCCGTGGGTCGAGGGACGGGTCGCGGTAGCCGGCGGCGGCGTCGGGTGCGTAGTCAGTGCCGCCGCTCAGTACGACGGTCAGCTCCCGGCAGTCGGCGAAGTCGATGTGGGAGCCGTTCACGCGGACGCTGCCGCCGCTGCCGTAGGCGTTGACGGCGGCCGCGTACTTCAGCCCGTTGGGGAAGGCCCCGGCGAACGACTCGGCCGTGCCGCCGGTCTCCCCGTGGGTGCCTCCGAGGGTGACGGTTCCGGTGTACCGGCCGCCGCCGTCCTGGCTGAAGTGCAGCACGATCACGTCGTCCGGGCGGCTGGCGAACACCTGCCGCCGGTAGGTCACTCCGGAACGGACGTACGACGCACTCACCACGCCGTTGTCGAGGTCGAGGGTACGGCGGTAGCCGGAGACGGCGCCCAGGTCATGGTCGGGGATCTCGACGGTGAGCCGGGCGAGCAGGGTGAGCGATCCGAAGTCGGCGCGGCCGTAGGGGAACTGACCGTCCGAGTCGAGGGTGTCGTTGAGACCGCCGGTCCACAGGGTGGCGTCGGTGATCAGGAGGAGTTCACGGCCGGAGTCGTTGCTGGCGAGGGCGCCGAGCCGACCGTTGCCCACGGGCAGACCCTGCTCGATCATCGACCCGTCGTCGGCGGGGGCCTGCCACCAGAGTTGGTGACGGGAGGGGGCGAGCGGCTCGGAGGACCGCTGCGGAGCGGCGCTCGCGGTGAAGGAGGGGAGCCCGGCGAGGGCTCCGGTGGCGGCGGCGAGGGCGAGGAAGCTGCGTCTGCTGGGGTGGTTGTCCATGGGGTTCCAATCCGACGTCCGTGAGGGGGGCACGCCCCGCAAGGGGCGCGGGGAACTGCGGACCAGCCCCCACCGGCCCGCAGTTCCCGACCACGCACTTACCGAGGTGAGTTGGGAACGTCGATCCGGTCGACGTCCGGCGCGTACCCCGAAGCGCTGTCGAACGAAACGGTGTTGGCACCAGCCTTGAGCACCACCGGCACGCTCACCGTCGAAACGGTCCCCCAGTCCCCCGTCGACGGGAACTTGTGGCTGGTCCCGCCCCCGGAGTTGGCCGAGATCGTGGCCGACCGCGAGTCACCGCTGACATACGCCACCTTCACCAGATACGTACCGGCCTTGTCGACCACGACGTTGTTGAAGGTCAGCTTGCCGCCGAGGTACAGGTTTCCGACCTTCTTCGCGCCGGAGCACGCATCGCACCCGGCGACGGAGGCGTTGCCGCTCAGAGTGTTGGCGCTCGCCTCGGCCTCATAGCCGGTGGCGGTCAGGGCACTGCCCTTCGGGGTCACGGTGAACAGGCGCGAGCCGTGCGCGGGCAGAGCCTGGGTGATCTTGCTGGTGTACGTACCGAGGTTCTCGTGGTTCCACAGATCCCGCACCGACGCCTTGCCTGTGAAGCCGAGCGCCGTCCAGTCGGCGGTGACGGCCGAAGGCGAGTTCGCGAGGTTGAAGAGGGCGACCGTGTACGTGCCGTCGGCGTTCTTCGCGGCCCAGACCTGCTGCGGGTCGGACGGGGTGACGGGGCGGGCCGGCGGGTTGGCGCTCTGGTCGACGGCGATGACCTCGCGGTTGGTCAGCAGGGAGACGCCGTAGCCGTCGAGCTTGGTGATGTCGTCGCCGGTGAACAGGGGCGACTTGGCGATGGCCCAGAGCGTGGCGTAGCTCTGCCGTTCGGCCTTGGTGAGGCCGTCCATGGCGCCGTTGCCGACGTCCAGGGAGTCGAGGTCGTTCCAGCCGCCGGGGCCCGCCTTGCCGGTCCAGGCCGGGGCGTCGTCCCAGCGGTCGTTGACGGAGTTCTCCCAGCTGACCAGGGTGTTGCAGTAGCACTCGACGTCGGTGTCGATGCGCCAGCCGTTGGTGTACTTCTTCCAGTCGGCGGCGTGCCCGAAGTCCAGGGACCAGGAGGTCTCCAGGTGGATCGGGCGGCCGGTGGCGGTGATCGCCTTGTTCCAGGCGGCCACGTCGGCGACGTTGTTGTACTGGTCGCCGCTCTTGCCGGAGCCGGGGCCGACGCCGTCGAGCTTGAGGAAGTCGTAGCCCCAGCCGGCGATCATCTGGGCCTGGGAGTCTATGTACTTCTGCGCGCACGGCTTGTCGAAGTCGATCTTGTACGCGCTGTCCCAGCCGTTGGTGGTGCGCAGGTCGTCGTAGACGACGTCGGCGGTGGTGCAGCCGTCGGCGTTCCAGACGGGCGTCTTGCCGTCGCCGTAGGCGCCCTTCTCCAGGCCGGCCGGGAGGTAGATGCCTGCCTTGAGGCCCTTGGCGTGGATACGGTCGGCGACGGCCTTCATACCGCTGGGGAAGCGGGCGGAGTCGGCCTTCTGGCGGCCGTATTGGTCGTAGCCGGACTTCCAGTTCCAGTCCATCCACCAGCCGGCGTCGATGTTGATGTACTCGTAGCCGTACGCCTTCAGCTTGCTCGCCATGGCGTCGGTCTGCTTGAGGATGTTCGCCTCGGTGAGGTAGCTGTAGTCGCCCTGGTCGTTCAGCCCGGGGTACTTGGACGACTGCATGCTCCAGCTGGACCAGCCCATGTACGGCTTGGCGGCGATCGGGGCGGGCGTTTCGGCCTGGGCGGCCGGCACGGCGGACGCGAAGGCCGCGGTGAGTGCCAGCACGAGGACGGTTCTCAGCCCGCGCGCGGGCAGGACGGTGTACGAAGGTGACCGCATGGGCCCTCCTGGGTTCGGGGTCTTGGGCGGCTCAGCCCTTGCCCGTTGGGGTGGGAGACGAGGTGATGAAGGACTGGATCGCGGCGGCCGCGGCCCCGCGCGCCCACTCCTCGAACGGGAGGGGGCGGGTCTGTACGTCGCACTGCGCGGCGGAGCCGAAGGCGGCCGCGGTGAACGAGTCGAGGATCTGCTCGGCGAAGAGGTCGTAGGCGGCGAGTCCCTCGCCGGAGATGATCACGCGTTCGGGGCCGAAGAGGTTGGCCACGGTGGCGATGCCCCGCCCGATGGCCTCACCGGCGTGGGCGTACACCTCCCGCGCTCCGGCCACACCTTCGTGAGCAAGCGCCACCGCCTCGGCGGAGTCGGTCACTTGACGACCCGTCACCTCACGCAAGCGGGTGACGATCGCGGCGTCCCCGGCGATCGCCTCCACGCAGCCGCGGTTGCCGCAGTGGCACAGGGGCCCGGCCGGGTCGATGGCCACGTGCCCGATCTCCCCCGCCACCCCGTGCGCGCCGGCCACCAACCGGCCGTGGATCACCAGCCCGCAGCCGATGCCGGCGCCGACGGTGACCACGGCGAAGTCGGAGAGCCCGACCCCGGCGCCGAACCACTGCTCGGCGACGGTCAGGGCACGCACGTCGTTGTCGACCACGACCGGCAACCCCGTGGTCATGGCGGCGACTTCGGCGAGGGCCACGTCCCGCCAGTCGAGGAAGGGCGAGAAGCGCACGATCCCTTCGGCGCGGTCCACGTCGCCGGAGACGGCGATACCGAGGCCGAGGACGGGGGCGCCGAAGTCCTCGGCCTCGGTGCGCAGTTCGTGGGTCAGATCGGCGATGGAGGTCAGGACGGCCTTGGCGGCGCGGTCCGTGACCGGCAGCCGGCGGGCCAGGCGGATCCGGCAGCAAAGGTCGGTGAGGACGGCGATGACCTCGTCGCCGGTCACCTTGACCCCGATGAACAGCGCCCGCCCGCCGTCGACCCGCACCAGGTTGGCGGGGCGCCCGAGGGCGGAGCGGGCCTCGCCGTCGGCGTCCTCCGCCAGATACCCGGCCGCCAGCAACGGCCGGACGGCCTTGGTCACGGCCGCCGCCGACAGGCCGGCCCGGCGGGCCGCCTCCAGCCGGGTGAGGGGGCCGTGGGACAGGACCGTGGTGAAGATCTGCGAGGCGGCCGGCGTGTGGGCCGGGAACGTCTCGGCACGGGAGGTGGAGCGCATGGCCGGGAACTTAGGTGGCTTATTTTCTGCTGTCAATAAAAGAAACAGGAATCACCTGAAGGTTGACTGTGAGGCGGTCGTGGCCTTCAAATGGCGGCTGAGGCGAGGACGTTGACTCGCGTTCCACCGGCGTGATCCGAGTGCCCGGCCCCCTACAGGGCACCCGGATCAGCGGTGTGGCGTGCCCGTCAGCGGCGGGCCTCGCCTACCAGGTGGCGGTCGACGGCCCGGACGGCTCCCGTACGGTCGTCGTCGACGCCCGCACCGGCACGGTGCGCAGCAACACGCCGGACAACGACGAGTTTCTCTCGCCCAAGGTGCTGTAGACCCTCCGCAAGCACAGCGAGACCCTCGACCCGGCCACCGGTACCGGCGCCCACGCCGACGCCTTCGCCGACGCGTCCGGCTCCGCCGCCCGCTACCCGCTACCCGGCGACCGCGCACGGCTCCGCCAAGTCCCTGGCCGAGGCACCGCCGCGGGCGTCCACCACGAGTGCGGCGGTGCCGGCGTCCCCGTCGGCGGCCGAGGCGGCCTTCTGTTCGGCCTGCCGGGCCGTCAGCTTCGCCTCGGTGGTGGCGGGCTCGGCGGTGTGGTCTGCCGCTCGGGTGACGCCGGTGTAAGCCAACCGACGGGAAAGATGGACGACGAGATCACCGCCGAGCACCGGCATGCCCCGGTGAGTGCGGACGAAGCGGACATGGCGCGCTCCCTCGGGGTCGGTCATCACGTCCTGCGCCTGGAGTTCGTCGCCGGCGCCGACACCGGTCGCCGAGGCGTGGGCGTTGGCCGCGGGCCGTGCCGCCGTCACCACCTGCGCGGCCGTCGTGGCGGCGGCCCCGGCCGTCTGCTCCACCCCCGCGGTGGGACCGGCGAAGGCCGTACCGGTCAGGCCCGTGACGGCCGTCGTCACGGCGACGGCGACCGCCACGCTGCGTATGTGCGCGCTACGCACTGATCAGGGTTCCTTACGTTCGAAGACGGCCGGGGTCGTCACCGACCGCCTTGCGGCACCGCGCCGTTGGGCGCCAAGGGACTGGTCGGACCCCGGGCCGCAACCCTTCCGGACGAGTCATGTCCATGTAAAGCACAGTTCGTCGCTTTTCTTGCGTTCCGTGGCAATAATTTGCAAATCCGCGGCGCGTGGTGATCGCAAAGTGACCAACTGTGCGTCGACTGTGGAGATGTGACGGGATGCGAGAGGGTTCCCTGAAGCGAATGTGACCCATCTCGCATCGGGAACAGACAGAGAGGAGCAGGATTCGGATGGTCTCGGCAAAGGTGAGCAGAAGCGCGGTGCTCGGAGCGGTGGCGTTGTCGCTGCTCGCGGTACCGGCCCAGGCGGCGCCCATGAAGGCGGGAGCGGAGCCACCTCCGGCCGCCGCCCTGCCGGCGCCCGACACCGCGGGCATGGCCGCGGTGCTGAGCTCGGTCGTGGCAAAGGGGGCGCCCGGCGCGATGGCCCGGATCGACGACGGCACGAAGGTCTACAAGACGACGCGGGGCGTCGCCGACCGCACCACCAAGCGCGCCATCACCACCAACGACCGCTTCCGCGTCGGCAGTGTCACCAAGACGTTCTCAGCGGTCGTCCTGCTGCAGCTGGTGGACGAGCGCAAGCTCTCCCTGGACACACCGGTCAACCGCTATCTGCCGGGGCTGCTGCCCGACGACCGCATCACCGTGCGGCACGTGCTCAGCCACCGCAGCGGTCTCTATGACTACACCAACGACATGTTCGCCAGCAGCGTGTCGGGCTTCGAGGCGGTACGGAACAAGGTCTTCACCTACCGCCAGCTGTTGAACCTCTCCCTGACGAAGCCGCGCACCAACGCGCCGGGCGCCGCCTACTCGTACTCCAACACCAACTTCGTGGTCGCCGGTCTGCTGATCGAGAAGCTCACCGGGCACAGCGTGAGGACCGAGTTCGAGAACCGCATCTTCAAGCCACTGATGCTGCGCGACACCTTCTATGTGCACCCCGACACGAAGATTCCCGGGCAGCACGCCAACGGCTATCTCACCGCGGACAAGGCGGGCGCCAAGCCGGTCGACGCGACGGACCAGACGGTGTCCTGGGCACAGAGCGCCGGAGCCATCATCTCCACCGCCCACGACCTCGACACCTTCTACTCGGCGGTGGTCCGCGGGAAGCTGACGTCGGCCGCGCGCCTGGCGGAGATGCAGCGCTTCACCCGCGTCAACACCACCACCTCCTACGGCCTGGGGCTGCGCCGCCGCGACCTGTCGTGCGGGATCTCGGTGTACGGCCACACGGGCGCCGTCCAGGGCTACTACACGTACGCCTTCACCACCAAGGACGGCAAGCGCAGCCTGACCGCGCTGGCCAACGCCTCCAACAACTCGGCAGTGCTCAACACGCTTGCGGGCGCGCTCGAGCCGGCGTTCTGCGGCAAGCGCGCGGCGACGCGCAGCGCCGGGGTGCCGCTCGAGCGTGAGGACATCGCACCGGCCGCGCCACGAGAGCAGTAGCCGCAGCGCCTCGCCTCGCCGCTGGACCAGTGGTACCTTTCTCCGCCGCACAAGCAGCAACCGCAGCACTCGCAGCACCTCGCCTCGCCGAGGGAACCTCGCGCCCGGGCCGGTCGTTCTACCGGCAACTCCCCCACCGGGCGCGATGTTCGGCCCCTGACCTCGCAGAGGCGGCGCGATGAGCGAGCTGGTCCCCGGGGGCAACCTGCCCCTTCCGGACGGCGCGCTGACCCTGCGGGTGCCCGGTCCCTTCGACGTCTCCGCGCTGATCACCGACGAGAGCGGCAAGGTCGGCGGCGACACCGACTTCGTCTTCTACAACCAGCCGGACGCACCCGGCGTCCGGCTGCGCGGCGACACGCTGACCGTCGAGCCCGCCCTGCTGCGGACCGGCGCCCGGCGCGTCACCCTCACGGTGACCCCCGCCGAGCCGGGCACCCCGCTCGGCCGGCTGCCCGCCTCCACGCTGCACGTCACCGACCGCCTCGGCCGGACGGTGGCCCGCTTCGCCCCGCCACGCCCGCAGACGGAGACCCTCCTGCTGCTCGCCGAGATGTACCGCCGGGGCACCGGCTGGAAGCTGCGCGCGGTCGGGCAGGGCTACGCGGACGGACTGGCGGGGCTGGCCCGGGACTTCGGGGTCGATGTCGTCGAGGAGCGGCAACCGGCCCCGGGGTCGCGCGCCACGATCCCCGCACAGCGCACGGCGACCGCGCCGCCCCGGCCCTCGGCGGCGGCGCTCCCGGACGCGGACGGCCTGCTTGGCCTGGTCAACTCCGCCCGCGCCCGGGCCGGCCGCCCACCCGTGGCCCCGGACGCCCGGCTGGCCTCCGCCGCCCTCGCCCACGCCACCGCGATGGCCGACGCCGGCCGCCTCGCCACCGAGAGCCACGACGGCATCTCGCTCCACCAGCGGATCAGCCACACCGGATTCGCGTATGTCACGGTCGGCGAGCACCTTGTCTCCGGCCCACGCACCCCGGCCGAGTTCGTCGACTACTGCCTGCGCACCGAGGGCGCCCGGCGCACCCTGCTCGACCCGGCCTTCACCCACGCCGGTCTTGCCCACGTCCCTGGCCCGAGGGACAGCGACACCTACTGGACCGCGCTGTGGGCAAGACCCCTCACCCCGGCCGAACTGACCCGCAGCCGCGCCGAGGTCGTCGACCTCACCAACCGGGAGCGCGCCCGGGCCGGGCTGCGGCCGCTCGCGGTGGATCCGCAGCTGGCCACGGCCGCGCAGGCGTACAGCACGGACATGGCGACCCGCGACTTCTATTCGCACACCTCCCCCGAGGGCACCCAGCCCTGGGACCGGGCCGCCGCCGCGGGTTCCCGGCGGCGCACCATCGGCGAGAACATCGCGTGCGGCCAGCGCTCGGCCGCCGAGGTGGTGGAGGGCTGGATGAACAGCCCCGGCCACCGGGCCAACATCCTCAAACCGGACTTCACCCACATCGGCATCGGCTTCGCGGGCGGCGGCCGGGCGGGCACGTACTGGACCCAGCTGTTCGGTGCCTGAACCGATACGTTCCGTGATCTTGGCGGAACGGGTCCGTCCGGGACACCATGCCCGGCATGAAGGGTGATCTCTTTTCCAGTCAGCACATGGTGGCGCCGGCCGTCGAGCCCGGCATGACGATCGAGAACGCGAAGTGCGTCAGGTACGCCGTGAGCGGCGAGATGTTCGCGCGCCAGGGCGCGATGATCGCGCACCGCGGCAATCTGAGGTTCGAGCGCAAGGGCCAGGGCGTGGGCGGGATGCTCAAACGCGCGGTCACCGGCGAGGGCCTGCCCCTGATGTCCGTGCAGGGCCAGGGCGAGGCCTGGTTCGCGCACGAGGCACAGAACTGTTTCATCGTCGAGGTCGAGCCGGGCGACCAGTTCACGGTCAACGGCCGCAACGTCCTCTGCTTCGACGCCTCGCTGTCGTACGAGATCAAGACCGTGAAGGGGTCCGGCATCGCCGGTGGCGGTCTGTTCAACAGCGTGTTCACCGGACACGGCAGGCTGGGGCTGATCTGCGACGGCAACCCGCTGGTCATCCCGGTCTCGCCGCAGGCGCCGGTGTACGTCGACACGGACGCCGTGGTGGGCTGGACCGCACACCTGCAGACCTCGCTGCACCGCTCGCAGTCCATCGGCTCGATGCTGCGCGGCGGTTCGGGTGAAGCGGTCCAGCTGACGCTCCAGGGCGAGGGATACGTCGTGGTGCGTCCGAGCGAGGTGACCCCGCAGAAGGCACAGCAGCACTGACACCCCGCGCGGTGATCCACACCACGCAGGCAACCCCGGCGGCCGTGCCGCCGTCCTGATGTACGACAGCGAGGCCCTGGCCCCTGTGGCCAGGGCAGAATTCCGGTGCACAGTACACATCACATCGCAGCGCCGAAAGGGTGCACCGCCTTGATCCGCATCTCGGACATCGAAGCCGCCGCACAGCTCATCGCAGGACACGTCGTACGGACCCCCACCGTGCCCAGCCCTGGCCTGTCCGAACTGCTCGGCGCCCCGGTCATCACGAAGCTCGAACTCCTCCAGCGCACCGGCTCGTTCAAGGCGCGTGGCGCCACGGCGAAGCTGCTGTCGCTGAGCGAGGCCGAGCGGGCGGCGGGTGTGGTGACCGTCAGCGGCGGCAATCACGGCATCGCCCTCGCGGTGATGGCGGCGGCCCTCCATGTGAAGGCGACGGTGGTGATGCCCCGTACGGCGCCCGCCCGATCGATCGAGCTGGTCGAGGCGGCCAGGGCCTCGGTGCGGCTGACCGACGGCATGGGAACGGCGTTTGAGCTGGTGACACGGCTGCGGGACGAGGGGCTCACCCTGGTCCACCCGTTCGACGACCCGATCGTGATCGCTGGACAGGGCACAGTGGGCCTGGAGTTGGCCGAGGACGCGGACGACGTCACCGACGTGATCGTCAGTATCGGCGGCGGGGGCCTGATCGCCGGTGTTGCGGCGGCTCTGCGCGCCCGGCGCCCGGGCGTGCGGGTGTGGGGGGTGGAGACGGAGGGTGCGCAGGCCATGTCCGAGGCGCTCAAGGAGGACGGGCCGCTGCCGGTCGCGGTGTCCTCGATCGTGACGACGCTGAGCGCGCCGTCCGTGTCCCGGCTGACGTACGACCATGCGTCGGCGCTGGTGGAGGAGGTTCTGGTGGTGCCGGACCGGGAGGCCGTGCGGGGCAGTCTGGAGTTCGCCGAGTACGCCAAGGTGTGGACAGAGCCGGCCGCCGGATGTCTGCTGCCCGCGGCCCGACAGGTGCTGGAGCGGGTGGACGGGGCGCGGATCGGGCTCGTGGTGTGCGGGGGGAATGTGACACACCGGGAAATCGCCGAGTGGACCGAGCGCTTCGGGCTGGGCTGACCAGCGGACCGCAGCCGGGCTTTTACCGTCGGTTACCGCAGATGGGGCCCGGTCATAGGCCGTTGTCCTCAAGTCCCAGGTGGGTGCGGCCGATTGAATAAAAGGCAAGAACCGTGCCGGAGTTGCAGATTCTTTGAACAAACCGGGGCGTGTCCCGCGTACCACTGCTCAAGACGAGGCAGGGGTTTCAGCGAGGGATGACGATGGTCAAGGCACATGTCTCCGCACAACAGTTGGTCGCCGGAAGGTACCGGCTCCTTGAGGTCGCCGACCGCGAGCCGAACCGCATCAGCTGGTACGCGGTGGACGTGCGGGCCGAGCGACCGCGCCTGGTGACCCAGACCGTGCTCCCCGGCACCTCCACCGAGGACGTCGTACGGAGAACCACCTCCCGCATCCTGCGCGCCTCCGAGGTCATGGGCGCGCTGCGGCCCGGCCGGGTCGCCATGGTGATCGACGCCTTCGAGGAGGCGGGCACGCTGTGGACGGTCACGGAGCTGATCGACGGCACGCCGCTCAGTGAACTCCTCGCCCAGCAGGCCACGTTCGACTTCGTGCGGGCCGCCCGGATCGGCCTGGAGGTGCTCGACGTGCTGGAGGCCGCGCACGGCGAGGGCCATACGCACGGGGAACTCAGCCCAGGTCAGGTCTTCGTCCGTGACAAGGGGCCGGCCGTGGTCACCGGGTTCGGCCTGGCGGGCGCGACCCTGGCCCCCCGGGTCACCGCACCGTCGTACGCCTCGCCGGAGCAGGCCAGGGACGAGCGCATCGGCCCGGCCGCCGACCTGTGGGCCCTCGGCGCGATCCTCTACGCGATGCTCGAGGGCCGGCCGCCGTTCCGCGACCGCGGCCGGGCCGACGCCACCCTGAAGGGCGTGGACCGGCTGCCGCTGCGCACTCCGCTGCGGGCCGGTCCGCTGACCCAGGTCGTACAGGGGCTGCTGCGCAAGGACTCCCGGGAACGCCTGGGCCGGCCGGCGGTCCGTCAGGCACTATCACGTGTCCTGGACGAGGACCCCGACGCGATCGGACACCCCGCCCCCGCAACCCGGCTGCGCGGCGCCTATGTGGCGGCCCGGGCCTCGGGGTGGAGGAGGACCACCATGATCGGGGGGACCGCGCTGGCCGTGGTGACCGTGTCGGTCGCGGTGCTCGCCGCCACCCTGGGGCTGCCGGGCAGCGGCTCCTCGGCCGGCCCGGCGCCGGCCGTCTCCGCGACGGCCGCCGAGCCGGGCAACCGCACGGACGGCAACGCGCCCACGGCCTCCCCCTCCCCTTCCTCCCCTTCCTCCCCTTCCTCGAAGACGTCGCCCACCGAGTGGCCCTCCCCGTCGGCCACGGCCGGCACCCTCCCCGCGGGGTACCACCGCTACACCGCCCCGGAGGGTTTCTCCGTGGCACTCCCGAAGGACTGGAAGCGCATCGACACCTCGCGGGTCGACGACCTCGCCTACCGCGTCACCTTCGGCCCGGGCGGCGACGACCCGCGCACCCTGACCGTCACCCACAGCACCCAGGCGGGCCCGGACCCGGTCGCGGTCTGGCAGGACGACGTGGAGCCGCAGCTGGAGCGGCTTGACGGTTACCGGCAGATCGGCGAGATCAAGGCGACCACCTACCAGGGGCACAAGGCGGCGGACCTGGAGTGGCTGTCGGGCACGGGCGCCGGCCAGGTGCACACCTTCGGCCGCGGCTTCCTGCTCGGAGGCGGCCGCAGCTTCTCGCTGCGCATCACGACACCGCCTGCCACCTGGGACGACGCCACGAACACGCTGGCGCTGAAGACGTTCCTGGCCACGTTCCGAGGGTCGGCGAGCTGAGCAGTTTCCCTCGTACCCACGGGGGGACTCGGAGCGTATGGTGCAAATCGGATACACAATGATGACCGAGCAAGCCGGCCCGCGTGACCTCGTGGACCATTTGGTGCGGGCCGAGGAGGCGGGCTTCGACTTCTCGGTGACCTCGGACCACTACTTCCCGTGGCTGCGCTCGCAGGGTCACTCCCCGTACGCGTGGAGTGTGCTCGGCGCCGCCGCCCAGGCCACCACGCGGATTCCGCTGATGACCTATGTGACCTGCCCGACGTTCCGCTACCATCCCGCGGTCGTGGCCCAGAAGGCGGCGACCATGCAACTGCTGTCCGGGGGCCGCTTCCGGCTCGGCCTCGGCTCGGGAGAGAATCTCAACGAGCACGTGGTGGGCGGCGGTTGGCCCTCGGTGGACGTGCGGCACGAGATGCTCGAGGAGGCGGTGGAGATCATCAGGGCGCTGTTCGCGGGCGGCCATGTCAACCATCGCGGCCCGCACTACGACGTGGAGTCGGCCCGTCTGTGGGACCTGCCGGACGAGCCGCCACCGATCGGCATCGCGGTCTCCGGCGAACAGTCCTGCAAGCTCGCCGGGCACCTCGCCGACCTGGCCATCGCCACCGAGCCCAAGGCTAACCTGCTGGAGGCCTTCGACCGGCACGGTGGGTCGGGCAAGCCCCGGGTCGGCCAGCTGCCGGTGTGCTGGGACCCCGACCGCAACACGGCGGTTAAGCGCGCGCACGCCCAGTTCCGCTGGTTCGGCGGCGGCTGGAAGGTGAACTCCGAGCTGCCGCACCCGGACTCCTTCGAGTCCGCGACCCAGTTCGTCACCCAGGACGACGTGGCCGCCTCCATCCCGTGCGGGGACGACCCGGACGACTTCGTCGAGGCCGTACGACCGTACGCCGAGGCCGGGTTCGGGGAGATCGCCCTGGTGCAGGTCGGCGGCGAGTCACAGCCGGACTTCCTGGAGTGGTCCAGCAAGACACTGCTGCCGGCACTGCGCGACGCGCTCGGCTGATCTTCGACCGCGCGGCAAACCCTGGCCAATGGGTCGATATAGGCTGCCCGTCGGTACGTATGCAGTCCGGCAGCCTTCAGGAGCGTCCTCCGTGACCCTAGCGATCGACTCGTCCGAGACGTCCAGCACGTCCCCGGCTCCCCTGTCCGACCTCGTGGCACGGGACGCCCGGGAGTTCGGCGCCTATGTGCGCACCGGAGGCTGGACGTTCGGGCTGATGGTGGCCCGTAGCGTACGGCCCGGAGGCCAGGGCGCGGACGAGACGCCGAAGGTGTCGGCAAAGGAGTTCGCCGAGCTGGCCGGCTGTTCCGCGGAGCGGGTGATGCGCTACTACAAGGCTTGGGACAGGGCCGCCGACGACGGTCTCGTCCCGCACTTCGAGGCCCTCGCCCCGGGGCAGGAGGCCGAACTCCCGGACTCGGAGGTGTGGCTGAGCTACTACGTCTCCCGCAACAGCGCCACCTCCGAGCGGGGCACCGCCATCACCGAGGCCGCCGAGGCCGAGGGCATCCGGCCCACCAAGGCCCTCGAAGTCGCCGAGAACCCGACCGCGTTGCGGGCCGCGATCCTCGCCGACCCCTCCACCGCCCGCGCGGCCCGCTCGGCACTCCTCGACCGCATCAAGGAGGATCCGGAGCTGCAGACGGTGCTCGCCCGTGACGTGGTCCGCACCGCCGACCTGAAGAAGGCCGTCGCCACCGAGAGCCGCTCGGCCGACCGCATCGGATACGTCCGCCAGATCGCCGACTCCGGCCAGTTCAAGACGCCTGCCGGGCAGACCGTCGAAGCGCCCGTCGAACTGCGCCAGGAGGCCGAGCGCCATCTGTCGCTTCTCGACGAGCTGGACGAGGACGAGGACACCGGCGAGTGGGCGACCGAGGCCTACGACGCCCTGAAGAACCTGGTCGTCGAGACGGTCGAGGCGGACCCGGAACTCCGCGTCCAGGAGAAGCGCACCAAGTTCTACAACAGCCTGCAGAAGGCGACCAAGGCGTTCGAGGAGCTGACCTTCGACGACGCCCAGGACTTCTACGAGGACGACATGGTCCAGCGCCTGGAGGAACTCCAGCAGGCCATCGGCTCGTGCCTGGCCGCCCTGCGCGGCAATTCCTCCCCGGATTGAGCGTTTTTCGTGTGAGGGGGGTACTAGAGGGCACCAAGACGATCGTTCCCGGAGGTCTCTCGCGTGAGCCCCATCGTGCACAGGACCCTGGTGGTACAGCTCCGCGCGGACGGGACGGCCCGCTGCCCGGTCCTAGCCCATCTGTCGTACGACGCCGCAGACCCGTTCGCCGTCACCGCGGTGTTCACCCTGGACGGCCGGGTGCTCGCCAGGTGGCGGCTGGACCGCGAGATGCTGAACGACGGCCTGAGGGAGCCGGTCGGGATCGGGGACGTGCGGCTGCGTCCGGTCCGGCAGGGACGCTGGAGGGAAGTGCGCATGGATTTCCTCGGCGATCCCCTGCCCGGCGGCGGCCGGCATCACGCGGTGGTGTTCGCCTGGGCCCCCGCGCTGGCCTCGTTCCTGAGCGACGCGTACCTGGCCGTGCCGCCCGGGCGGGAAGAGATCCGCGTGGACGACGTCCTGGCGGAGATCCTCGCCACCGGCTGAGTAACCGCGTGGCCGGCTGAGTAGCCGTACTCATGTCCGCGCCCGAGCGCCGCGGCCACGATGGGGCTCCCATGACAAGGAGTCCGCCATGACCGCCGTGCACCCGGCGCCCCGTTCCGCGGCGTGTGCCACGCCGGGTTCCGCCCGTCCTGCTCGCCGGGGCGGTGGTGGCCGGCATGGCCGTGTCGGCGTGGGGCGCCAGGGACCGGACGACCTGGTTCCTGGAGACGGTGTGGGTGCTGGTCGGTCTGCCGCTGGTCGTGCTGACCTGGCGGCGCTTCCCGCTGACGGGGCTGCTGGCCGGGCTCCTCGCGGCGCACGCCCTGGTGCTCGCCGTCGGCGGCCACTACACCTACGCCGAGGTGCCGGTGGGCGACTGGGTGCGCGACACCTTCGGCCTGGACCGCAACCCGTACGACCGCTTCGGCCACCTCATGCAGGGTTTTGTACCGGCGATCCTGGTCCGCGAACTGCTCAGCCGTACCTCACCGTTGCGCGGCAGCCGCTGGCTGGCCCCGCTGACGGTCTGCGCCTGCCTCGCGTTCAGCGCCTTCTTCGAGCTGCTGGAGTGGCTGGCGGCCGAGATCGGCGGGCACGGCGCGGACGCGTTCCTCGCCACCCAGGGCGATGTGTGGGACACCCAGTGGGACATGTGCTGCGCGCTGGTGGGGGCGACGGTGTCGGTGCTGCTGCTCAGCCGCCCGCACGATCGGCAGTTGCGGGCGCTGGAGGCGGCTCAGCGGGTGGTGTGACGGCGCCGGGCCCACAGCGGCAGGGCGTACCAGCACACCAGGTACCAGAGGACGATGACCCCGACCACCCACGTCACATGGCTGCCGCCGGTGGCCACCCGGAGGATCAGCACCAGGGCGGAGGTCATGGTGGCCAGCAGCAGGAACAGGCCGATCTGGGTCAGCCCGGACGCCAGCCGCACCGCCTGCGGCTTCACCTTGCGGCCGGCGACCAGCCGGTGCAGGGACACCGGGCCGATGAGGGCGCCCGTGGCCGAGGCACCCAGGAAGACGGTCACGATGTAGATCGTCTTGTCCACGTCGGGCAGCTCGGCGTACTTCTGCTGGAAGACCACGGTGAGCAGGAAGCCGAAGAGGATCTGCACACCGGTCTGGGCTACGCGCACCTCCTGGATGAGTTCGTTCCACATCCGGTCGGCGCGCTCCTCCTCCGTCTCGTCGCGTCCTCTGCGCGTCTCCTGGTCTGCCATGGACTCCGTGTAACCGTCGCACCCGTTGTTCAAACGGCCCGGGCCGGCAGCGGCATTGTGGTGGCGGTCCCGGCCCGGCGGGTGCTACCAGCGGCTCTCGACCTGGTCCTTGATGCGGCGGTCGTAGAGCTCGCGGATGGCGGTGACCGTCTCCGCGGGCAGTTCCGGGAGCTGGGCGGCGGCCGCGTTGGCGCGGGCCTGCTCGGCGTTGCGTGCGCCCGGGATCACCGTGGTCACACCCGGCTGTTCGATGATCCAGCGCAGGGCGAGCTGAGCCGGGGTGTAACCCTCGGGGACGAGAGCGGCGAACTCGGCGGCGGCCTCGACGCCCGTCGCGTAGTCGACCCCGGAGAAGGTCTCGCCCTGGTCGAAGGCCTCGCCGTGCCGGTTGAAGGTGCGGTGGTCGTCGGCCGCGAAGACGGTGTCCTTGGTGTACTTGCCGGACAGCAGACCGGAGGCGAGCGGCACGCGCGCGATGATGCCGACGCCGGCCTCCCGGGCGGCCGGGAGGACTTCGCGCAGCGGCTTCATGCGGAACGGGTTGAGGATGATCTGCACGCTTGCCACGCCCGGGCGGGCGATCGCGGTGAGCGCCTCCGCGCAGGTCTCGACGCTGACGCCGTAGGCCGCGATGCGCTCTTCCTCGACCAGGGTGTCGAGGGCGTCGAACACCTCGTCGGAGGAGTAGACCGGGGTCGGCGGGCAGTGCAGTTGCACCAGGTCCAGACGGTCCACGCCGAGATTGCGGCGGGATCGGTCGTTCCACGTGCGGAAGTTGTCCAGGACGTAGTTCTCCGGGATCTGGTCGACCCGGCGGCCCATCTTGGTGGCCACCAGCACATGCAGGTCCGGCCTGCCGCGCAGGAAGCCGGCGATGGTCTCCTCGCTGCGCCCGTCGCCGTACACGTCGGCGGTGTCGAAGAAGGTCACCCCCGACTCGGCCGCACCCTCCAGAACGGCCAGGGCCTCCTTGTCGTCCACATCGCCCCAGTCGGCGCCGAGCTGCCAGGTGCCGAGGCCGACGACCGATGCCCGCTGTCCCGACCTGTCGATTACGCGTTCGTCCATGGCGCCAGTCTGTCACCCGCCGCCGACAACGGTGTCAGGGGTCTCTTCGACCTCGCCCACCTGTGAATCCTTCACTCACACGGGTGATTGTGTTCGACATAAATCGGGTGGGCGTCAACCCGGCCCTAGCGTGTCGGCGTGACCGATCGTTCAGCGAACAACTGCCCTGCCCCGCACGGCTGGAGCCGTCGGGGTTTCCTGCGGTCCGCCGCCGCGCTGGCCGCCGTACCGGTCCTGCTGGCGGCGGATCCGGCCGTGGCCGCGGCCGAGCTGCCCGGCTTCCCGGCGGATGTCGCGCTGTACCGCTCGGCGTACCGCAACTGGGTCGGCGAGATCACCGCGGACGGGCTGTGGGCCTGCGCCCCGGCCGACGCGGACGAGGTGCTCACGGTCGTCGACTGGGCCTGGCGCAACGGCTGGCGGGTTCGCGCGCGTGGCTCCTCGCACGGCTGGTCGCCGCTGACCGTCACGGAGGGGACGGCCGCCGGCGACAAGGTGCTGCTCGTCGACACCGGGACGCCCCTCACGGGGCTCTCCCTGGACTCCGGGTCGCAGGTGCGGGCCGGGACCGGCGTCACCCTGGAGGCGCTGCTCACCTTCCTGGAGGGCCACGGTCTCGGGCTCACGGCCACGCCCGCGCCCGGCGATCTGACGCTCGGCGGCGCGCTGGCGATCGACGCGCACGGCACCGCCGTACCGGCCGACGGCGAGGAGCGGCTGCCGGGGCACACCTACGGCTCGCTGAGCAATCTGGTGCTGTCGCTGACGGCGGTGGTGTGGGACGAGGACACGGGGGCGTATGTCCTGCGGACATTCCGGCGCGCCGAGGCGGACTGCGCGGCCCTGCTGACGCATCTGGGCCGCGCGTTCGTGACCGAGGTCGTGCTGCGGGTGGGGGCCGACAGCAACCTGCGGTGCGTGAGCCGGACCGACATCCCGGCCGGCGAACTGTTCGCCGCGCCCGGTTCCGGCGGGCGGACCGTGGACGGTTTCCTGACGCGGTCCGGACGCGTCGAGGCGATCTGGTTCGCGTTCACCGAGCACCCCTGGCTGAAGGAGTGGAGCGTCGCCCCGCGCAAGCCGCTCTCCTCGCGGCATGTCACCTCGCCGTACAACTACCCCTTCTCCGACAACATGCCGACGGTGGTCGCCGACCTCGTGGGGCGGATGGTGTCCGACGCCGCCTGGTATCTGGCGCCGGTGCTGGGCAACGCGCAACTGGACGTGGCGGCAATCGGGTTGGTGGCGACGGCGTCCTCGGACATCTGGGGGGCGTCGAAGAACACGCTGCTGTACATCAGGCCGACCACGCTGCGGATCAACGCCAACGGGTACGCGGTGCTGACCCGGCGGGCCGAAGTGCAGCGCGTGGTGCACGAGTTCACCTCGTTCTACCGGGAACGGCTCACCGCGTACGCCGCGTCGGGGCGGTTCCCCGTCAACGGGTCGGTGGAGATCCGGGTGACCGGGTTGGACGAGCCGGCGGATGCCGAACTCGCCAACGCCCAGGTCCCGTCGCTCTCCGCCCTGCGGCCGAAGAGCGGGGCGGACACGGCTGTGTGGCTGGATGTGCTGACACTGCCAGGGACGCCGTATGCGGAGGCGTTCTTGCGGGAGTTGGAGCGGTTCCTGTTCGAGCGGTACGAGGGGACTCGTGTCGAGTGGTCCAAGGGGTGGGCGTACACCGAGTCCGCCGTGTGGAGCGACGAGGAAGTTCTCGGTACGGCTGTTCCGCGGTCCTTTGACAACGCGGTGTGGGACGCGGCGGTCGGGACGCTCGATCGCCTCGACCCGCACCGTGTTTTCAGCAACGGGTTCTTGGATCGGCTCCTTGTGCGCCGTTGACTTCTAGTGCCGCGGCAGGCACTAGAAGTAGTGGCCCTCTTCCAAGTCCGCGATCAGGCCCGGCTGCTCCGGCTCCCAGCCCAGAAGCTTCCTGGTCCGTTCGCTCGACGTCGCGTTGTCGATGGCCGCCACCGCACCCAGCCAGCCGAAGTGGGCTTCCGCCTCCGCCTGCGGGATGCTCTTCAGGGGGACGTCGAGGCCCTTGCCGATCGCCGCGGCGATGTCCTTGAACGGGACTCCCTGGTCGGCCGCTCCATGCAGGCCCGCACCCGCCGGGGCGGACTCCAGGGCCAGGCGGTACAGGTGGGCCGCGTCCAGGCGGTGGACGGCCGGCCAGCGGTTGGTGCCCTCGCCGACGTACGCGGAGACGCCCGTCCGGCGGGCGATGTCGATCAGTTGCGGCACGAAGCCCTGGTCGCCACGGCCGTGCACCGTGGGGGCCAGCCGGACCACCGAGCTGCGTACGCCACGCTCGGCCAGTGCGAGGGCGGCGAGGTCGCAGGCGCCGCGGGGGATGCCCGGTGCCGGAGTGTCCTCCTCCGTCGCCACCCCGTCGGCAGCGACGAGCATCATGGTTCCCGAGGTGACGACGAAGGGCCGGTCCGAGCCATCCAGGGCGGCGCCGATCGCCTCGATGACGCGCAGGTCGGTCTCCACGGCGCGCGTCATGTCCGGGAAGTCGTCGTGGTTGAAGGCCAGATGCATCACACCGTCGGTCCCGGCCGCAGCGCGTGCGAGGTCCTCGGGGTCGTCGAGGCTGCCGCGGTGCACATCCGCGCCCGCCGCTTTCAGTGCCTCGGCCGACTTGTCCGAACGGGAGAGGGCGATGACCTGGTGCCCGGCGCCGAGAAGTCCGGAGACTGCCGCGGAGCCGATGAAGCCGCTGCCGCCGGTGACGAATACCCGCATGGTTGGGTGCTCCTTGGATGAAAAGGGGTTGTGCCTCCATCGTTCGGCCGGCGGGCGGTGCGCGTCCAAGGCCTGTTTCTCATGGCGCGATGCGTTCTGGGCATCAGGGCAGGTCATCGTGGCTCACGGCTTACCCTGGGGGCATGGCCGACATGGATTCCGCCGCCGATCTCGATCTGCGGGTGGTCCGGTACTTCACCGTGGTCGCCGAGCAGCGGCACTTCGGGCGGGCCGCCGAGGCCCTGCGCATCACCCAGCCGTCGCTGAGCCGGCAGGTCCAGCGCCTGGAGAGGCTGCTGGGGGCGCGGCTCTTCGACCGGACCCCGCAGGGGGCCCGGCTCACCGAGGCCGGCGAGGTGTTCCTGCCGCGCGCCGAGGCGTTGTTGCGGGCCGCCGCCCAGGCCGCTTCCGCCACCCGGGCCGCCGCCGAGCCCAACCGGGTCACCGTCGGGTACATCAACGGAGTCTTCGTCACCCCGGCCGTGCGTGATCTGCGCCGCCGCTTCCCCGACGCTGCGGTGCAGACCCTGCACCTCGACTGGAACGAGTCGCGCGAGGCCCTGCTGACGGGGCAGGTGGACGTGGTGGTGACCCGGTTGCCGCTGCGCACCGACGAGTTGCGGGTGACGGTCCTCTACGACGAGCCGCGTGTCCTGGTCGTGCCGCTGGACCACCGGCTCGCCGGGAAGGAGTCGGTCACGCTCGACGACATCGCCGATGAACCGCTGCCCCGGGGGCGGGATCCGCTCTGGAACGCGTTCTGGCGTGTCGATCCCCGACCGGACGGCAGCCCGGCACCCGGCGGTCCGCTGATCGGCGCGGTGGAGGACAAATTCGAACATGTCGCTGCCGGGCAGGCCGTGGCGATCGTGCCTTGGGTGCCCGGCGTGGCCATCCGCCCCGACCTCACCACCATCCCGCTGCGCGGTGTCGAACCGAGCCATGTGGTGCTCGCGACCCGCGCCGGGGACGACACCCGGCTGCTGGCCGCCTTCCGCAGGTCCGCCGAGGCGCTCCTGACGGCGCCTGAGCCCGGTCAGGGCGTCAACTGGGACTGGACGACGGGACCGTAGCGGTCGGCGATGTCGTCGATCGCGGAGTCGCGCAGCCGTGGGCCGCGGGCGATGCCGTACATCACGCCCAGGCCGATGAGCTGGGCGACGGCGAGTTCGGCGCGCAGGCCGGCGTCGGGACCGGTGAGCCGGGCGGCGACGCGGTCGACCACCTGGGCGCGGAAGTTGGCGCGCAGCACGTCTCCGTGGTCGCCGTGCAGGGGTGCGAAGACGATCCGCAGCAACGGGTCGGCACCCCGGTCGCGCTGCCCCTCCAGGACATGCCGGACCATGTGCCGGCCGAGGTCGTCAAGGGGTGCGTCCAGCAGGGCGGCCGCGTCGGTGTCGAAGGACATCACGCGCGCGAACAGGCCGTCCTTGTTGCCGAAGTACTTGAGGATCAGCGGCGCGCTGACTCCGGCACGTTCGGCGACGTCCTTGAGGGTGATGTCGGCGTGCGCGTGCCGGGCGAGGAGGTGGCGGGCGGCCTTGAGGATGGCGGCCTTGGTGGCCTCCGCGTCCCGGCGGACGGGCGCGGGGCTGGTGCCTGGTCGGGTGCTCACAGCACTCATGCTCCCTCCAGCGCGTCGTCGCGGGCGCTCTGGGTCCGGCTCCGGGCACGCGGGGCGTCGTCCGTGACCTTGTCGCCGGGGATCGACAGGGCCGCCGTGCCGGCCGCGAGCGCGATGACGCCGGCCATCGCGAACGCCAGCAGGTAGCCGTGCAGCGTGGGGACCTGGGCGCCGCCGACAAGGCTGGTGTGATGCGTGAGGACGGCGGCCACGGCGGCACTGGAGGTGGCCTGGCCGATGGTGCGCATGAGGACGTTGACGCCGTTGGCGGAGGCGGTCTGGCTCGCCGGGACGGCCCGCAGGATCAGCGTGGGCAGCGCGGAGTAGGCGAGGGTGGTGCCGGTGGCGACGACGGTGGCGCCCAGGATGATCAGCCAGAGGTCGCGGCTGTCGGCGATGCGCACCAGGTATCCGCAGGCGATGACCGCGGCGCCGAGGGCGAGGGTGATGCGCGGGCCACGGGTGGCCGAGATCCGGGCGGAGAGCGGCGAGAACAGCAGCATGGTCACGCCACCGGGGAGCAGGCAGAGGCCGGTGGCGACGATGGACAGGCCGAGGCCGTATCCGGTGGCCTTCGGCGCCTGCACCAGCTGGGCGGTGACCAGGGAGTTGGCGTAGAAGGCGAACCCGGTGAGCAGGGCGGCGACATGGGAGAGGCCGACCCGGGGCCGGGACACCAGACGCAGATCGACCAGCGGCTGCTCGGTCCGCAGTTGCTGCCACCACCACAGGGCCAGTACGAGGACGGCGGCGGCGAACAGTCCGAGGACGCGCGGGCTGCCCCAGCCCCACTGGCCGCCCTGGGAGACGCCGAGCAGCAGACAGGTCAGCCCGACGGCCAGCCCGAGTGCGCCGAGCACGTCGAACCGGCCGGGTTCGCCCACCGGTGACTCCCGGACCGCCCACCACACGGCCGCCACGCCCAGCGCCCCCAGGAAGCTGGTCAGCCAGAACATGGTGTGCCAGTCGTAGTACTGCACCACCAGGGCGGCCAGCGGCAGGCCCAGTGCGGCGCCGATGCCGACGGTGGAGCTCATCAGCGCCACCGCCGATCCGCGCCGCTCGGGCGGCAGTTCGTCGCGCAGGATGCTGATCGACAGCGGTACGACGGAGGCGGCGGCACCCTGCATGGCGCGGGCGGCGATGAGCACGGTGATGTCGGACGACAGGGCGCACATCACGGAGCCCACGGTCATCAGGGCGAGCGCCCCGGTGAGCACCCGGCGCTTGCCGTACATGTCACCGGCCCGGCCGAGCACCGGGGTGAGGACGGCCCCGGCGAGCAGGGTCGCGGTGACCGTCCAGGAGACGGTGCCGGCCGAGGCGTGGGTGAGCCGGGGCAGGTCCGGCAGCAGGGGGACCACCACCGTCTGCATGACGGCCATCAGGATCCCGCCGAACGCCAGGACCGGGATGGTCAGCCGCTGCCGCAGCCGGGGCGGTGCGGCGGACGAGCCCGAGGGGCCGGCGGTCGGGGCGGGCTGATCCATCGACGCTCCTGCGGACGGCACAGATATGGAGGTGAATGCGAATTCACCCTATCGGGTGAATGACCTTTCACCAACTCATGCCGTCGTCAGGTGACGCTTACGACCGGGAGTGCAGGGCGCGCGCCGCCCGTGGCCCGAGCCACCGCTTGAACTGGCGCAGCACCTCAAGCCGGCCGGCCGCCTTGTCGATGCCGTAGTAGATCTGCGGCGGTACGTACGGCAGCAGGGGCGAGTGGCGCTGGCCGAGCAGGGCGAACATGCGGTGCGGGGGCAGGTCGATGTAGCGGGGCAGGTTCTGGTACCACTGCGCGCTGAGGCGGGCGGTGCTCTGGGCGGAGAGCAGTTCGGCCTTGCGCTGCCGCTCGTAGGCGGCGAGGGCCTGCGGTACGGCGCCGTGCTCGCGCAGGGCGTCGGCCAGGCACATCGCGTCCTCCAGGGCGAGGGTTGTGCCGGCGCCGATGGAGTAGTGGGTGGTGTGGGCGGCGTCGCCGAGCAGGACGAGGTTGCCGTGGTGCCAGGTGCGGTTGGTGAGGGTACGGAAGGTGGGCCAGGCGGCCGCCGAGGAGCCGGCGATCAGCGGATGGCCATCGAGGATGCCGGCGAACAGCTTCTCCAGCAGGGCCAGTTGGTCGGCCTCGTTCAGCGTGTCGAGGCCGAGGCCGGTGAGGGTGTCGGGGGCGCACTCGATGACGCAGGTGCTGTGCCCGGCGTCGTAGGGGTAGCCGTAGCACCAGACCCAGCCGTGCTCGGTCTCGGCGAAGGCGAAGGTGAAGGAGTCGAAGACCTTGGTCGTGCCGAGCCAGACGTAGTGGTTGCGGCCCTCGGTGACCTCGGCGCCGAAGTCGTCGGCGTGCCGGGTGCGCAGGGCGCTGTGGATGCCGTCGGCGGCGACCGCCAGGTCCGCCCCGGGGAGGTTGTCGGGCGTGATCTCGTTCTCGAACGCCAGCCGCACCCCCAGGGACCGGGCGCGTTCGGCGAGAATCTCCAGGAGGCGGTGGCGGCCGATGCCGTGGCCCGCGTCGCCGGGCTGCCGGGTGATCCGGTCGCGGACATGGGCGACGCCCTCGTTCCAGCGCACCGAACTCTCCTCGACGGCGCGTGCCGACTCGGGGTCGTGCGCGTGGAGCCGGTCCATCAGGGCACGCCAGTGGTGACTCCCCAGCCGCAGGTCGAGCCCTCGGGGTTGCGTTCGTGGACGGCGATGCCATGGGCTGGGTTTTGCCGCTTGAGCAGGATCGCCAGATACAGGCCGGCGGGGCCGCCTCCGACGCAGACGACTTTCACACATACCCCCGGCATTCACCGAACGTGGTCAATTGGCACCGCAGGGTAGCAGCGGGCGTAAGGCCTGGCCGGGTCTTCGAATCGCGCCAGATCGACGGAGTGAGCCACGACACCCGGACAGCGGACCAACGCGAAAGATCGGTGGAAACACCGTTGCCCGGGCAAGGAATTCCCCGTTCCGGGACCGGCGGCCCCTCGCCACAGCAAGATCACCTTCGTTGAAGCTTGTATGACATGCGGTCAATTGTCCTGATCGCGGGCAACCTGATCCGGGCGATTTCTCCCGCTCGGAAACCGGCGGATAGGCATACGGAGTCATCACCCGCACCCACCACAGGAGCATCCGTATGCCCGAACTCACCCGCCGTCGCGCGCTCACGGCGGCCGCTGCCCTCGCCGCCGCGGCCGGCGTCCAGACCCTGGTCGCGCCCGGCGCCTCGGCCGCCGCCCACCCGCGGGAGGGATCCCTCGAACCCTTCGACGAGGTCTACAAGGGCCGCCGGATACAGGGCCGGCCGTCCGGCATGCGCGGCATGGGCGGTCACCACCCCGGACACGGCGCCGGATACGCGGTGTTCGTGGACGGGGTGGAGCTGCATGTGATGCGGAACGCGGACGGCAGCTGGATCAGCGTGGTCAGCCACTACGACCCGGTGCGCACCCCGCGCGCCGCCGCCAGAGCGGCGGTCGACGAGCTGCAGGGCGCCGCACTGCTGCCGTTCCCCGCCAACTGACCACCGCCGCAAGGACTTCCGGAGCCGAGGAGCACATGACCGTACGCAAGAACCAGGCCAGTCTGTCCGCCGACGAGAAGCGGCGGTTCGTCGCCGCCGTCATCGAGCTGAAGCGCGACGGGCGTTACGACGAGTTCGTGCGCACGCACAACGCCTTCATCATGTCCGACACCGACGACTCGGAGCGCACGGGCCATCGTTCGCCGTCGTTCCTGCCCTGGCACCGCAGATTCCTGCTCGACTTCGAGCAGGCCCTGCAGTCGGTGGACTCCTCGGTGGCACTCCCCTACTGGGACTGGAGCGCCGACCGCACGGTGCGCGCCCCGCTGTGGGCGCCGGACTTCCTCGGCGGTACCGGCCGCGGCTCCGACGGGCGAGTGGTGGACGGTCCGTTCGCCGCGTCGAGCGGGAACTGGCCGGTCAACGTCCGTGTGGACGGCCGTACTTATCTGCGCAGGTCGCTCGGGACGGGGGTGCGCGAGCTGCCGACCCGGGCCGAGGTCGACTCGGTGCTGGCCATTCCGACGTACGACATGGCGCCCTGGAACAGCGCCTCGTACGGCTTCCGGAACCATCTGGAGGGCTGGCGCGGGGTCAATCTGCACAACCGGGTCCATGTCTGGGTCGGCGGCCAGATGGCCACCGGGGTCTCCCCCAACGACCCGGTGTTCTGGCTTCACCACGCCTTCATCGACAAGCTGTGGACCGAGTGGCAGCGCCGGCACCCGCAGGCAGCCTATGCGCCGGGCGGCGGGACGCCGGACGTCGTCGACCTGGACGAGACGATCAAACCGTGGAACGACGTGCGGCCGGCGGACCTGCTCGACCACACGCGGTTCTACACCTTCGACGTCTGATCAGGCGTCCGCCGCACGGCACTCCGGGTGACCCCAGCCCTGCGCGTTCTTCGCGATGGGCTCGCCGGCCGCGTAGGAGCGGCCGCACAGGCAGCGGCCGGGGAACTTGGCCTTGATGGTGCGCGGCGAGGAGCTCCCGCCGGAGGTCTTGCGGGGTGCCGCCTTGCGGCGCGGGGCCGCGGCGGAGGCGGCGGGCGTCGGCGACGGCGGCGGTTCGGGGGACGCGAGGCCGCTGCCCGCGGCCTCCTGGACCGTCGCCGCCTGGCTGGCCGCGCGGTCGGCGAAGTCGTTCAGCGGGTCGCCGCCGACCTGGTGGGCGGGGACGTACCGGAAGTCCACCGTGCGGCCGTCGAGGAGTTCGTCGATGCGCACGACCAGGTCCTGGTTGGCGACCGGCTTGCCCGCCGAGGTCTTCCAGCCGTTGCGCTTCCAGCCGGGCAGCCAGGTGGTGACCGCCTTCATCGCGTACTGCGAGTCCATCCGGACCTCAAGCGGCACGTCCGGGTCGGTGGCCGTCAACAGCCGTTCCAACGCGGTCAGTTCGGCCACGTTGTTGGTGGCCTTGCCGAGCGGCCCGGCCTCCCAGCGGGCCGGAGTCGCCGCGTCGTCGGACACCACCCAGGCCCAGCCCGCCGGTCCCGGGTTTCCCTTAGAAGCCCCGTCGCACGCGGCCACCAGTCGTTCACGCATGTGCCCGATCATGCCACGGCCGGGCCTGGAGTCCGGCCGTGGCCCTGCGTCCGTGCTGGTCAGACGTCCTTGACCTGGGGCGGCTCGCCCTCGGTGGTGGTGATGTCGATCACCGAGAAGTTGGCGCCCTGCGGGTCGGTGAGCGCCGCGAACCTGCCGAAGGGGCTGCTCATCGGACCGAAGCGCAGCACAGCACCGAGCTTGGTGGCCCTGGCGACGGCCTCGTCGCAGTTGTCGACGGTGAAGTAGACATTGACGTACGAGGGCACCTCGGGCGGGAAGTCGTCGGTCATCCGCATCCGGCCGAGGACGGTGTTCCCGCCCACGTCGAACATCCGGAAGTCGACGTTGTCGTCCTCGATCTGCTTGGCCGTATAGGGGAAGACGGCGGTGAGGAAGGAGTCGGTCTTCTCGGGCTCGCGGGTGAAGAACTCCGCCCAGCAGTAGGCGCCGGGTACGGCCGTGGCCTCGAAGCCCTCGTGGACGCCGGCCTGCCAGACGCCGAACACCGCGCCGCTGGGCTCACGCGCCAGGCACATCGTGCCGAACTCACCGACCTGCATCGGCTCCATCAGCACCTCACCGCCGTTCTCCCGGATCCTCTCGGCGGTGGCCGCCGCGTCCGGCGAGGCGAGGTACAGACACCACTGCGACTGCCCCTCCTGGCCGGGCATGGGCGGTACGACGGCGGCGACGGCCTTGCCGTCCGCGTAGGCCTGGGTGTAGTTGCCGTACTCCGACGTCGACTCGCCGAACGTCCAGCCCAGGACCTCGCCGTAGAAGTGCTTCGCCCCCTCCAGGTCGCTGAACATCGCGTCGGCCCAGCAGGGTGTTCCTTCAGGTTGTACCGCCATGGCCGCGGCCCTTCCGATCGCATGGATCCTCCCGGTTCCTCACGCTAGCCACCCGGTGGTCCGCCCGCGCGCCGAACGCCGGACTCCGGCGGAGACTGGGGAAGGTGAGCCGGCGGTCCTCGGCGGAGGGGGCAACATGACGGACACGATGCGGGCGTGGTCGGTGGAGCGGCCCGGACCGGTCGAGGCGGATCCGCTGCGGCTCGTCGGGCGTCCGGTGCCGGTGCCCCGAGCCGACGAGCTCCTGGTCCGGGTGCGCGCCTGCGGGGTGTGCCGGACCGATCTGCATGTCACGGAGGGTGACCTGCCGGTGCACCGGCCCGGGGTGACGCCGGGGCACGAGGTGGTCGGCGTGGTCGCGGGCATGGGCACCGAGGTGGCGGACTTCGCGGTCGGCGACCGGGTGGGGGTGGCCTGGCTGCGGCGCACGGACGGGACGTGCGCCTACTGCCGGCGGGGCGCCGAGAACCTGTGCCCGCACTCGGAGTACACCGGCTGGGACGCGGACGGCGGCTACGCCGAGTACACGACCGTGCCTGCGGATTTCGCCTACCGGCTGCCCGGCGCCCTCGACGACGTGGCGCTCGCGCCGCTGCTGTGCGCCGGGATCATCGGCTTCCGCGCGCTGCGCCGGGCATCGCTCCCGCCGGGAGGCCGGCTCGGCCTGTACGGCTTCGGGGGCAGCGCCCATCTCTGCGCGCAGGTGGCGCTCGCGGAGGGCGCGACCGTGCATGTGCTGACCCGGGGTGCCGAGGCCCGGCGGCTGGCCCGGGAACTGGGCGCGGCCTCGGCACGGGACACCTCCGAGCCGCCGCCCGAGCCGCTGGACAGCGCCGTCCTGTTCGCCCCGGTCGGCGATCTGGTGCCGGTCGCACTGCGCGCCCTGGACCGGGGCGGGGTGCTGGCGGTCGCGGGTATCCACCTCAGTGACGTACCGACGCTGAACTACGAGCGGGAGCTGTTCTACGAGCGTGAGCTGCGCAGCGTCACCTCGAACACCCGTGGCGACGGGCGGGAGTTCCTGGCCCTGGCCGAGCGGCACCACGTCCACGCGACCACCCACACATACCCGCTGTCCAAGGCCCCCCAGGCCCTGCGGGACCTGAAGGCCGGGCACTTCGACGGGGCCGCGGTGCTGGTGAACGACCTTTCCTGAGCCCAACCCTCGCCGGACCCGGACACCGGAGCGGGCCGGCGGCGCGCGATCAGGGAACGCGACCTTGCCCGAGCAGCTCTACGCCAGGCCGGAGATCCAGCGGATCACGGCGCTGGCCTGCAACGCGACCACGATCGTCAACGACCTGTCCTCCTTCGCCAAGGAGCTGGCGAGCGACCCGGACCACCTCAACCTGCCCCGGGTGGTGGCTGCCAACGACCGGCGCGGACTCAAGGCGGCCTATCTGAAGTCCGTCGGCATCCACAACCGGATCATGGAGGCCTTCGAGGACGAGTCGGCAGCCCTGGCCGCCACCTCGCCGCTGGTCGCACGCTACGCGGAGGGCCTGGCCGCCTGGGTCTCGGGCAACCACGAGTGGCACTCCACCAACACCAACCGCTACCACCTGCCCGACTACTGGTAGCACCGAGCCAATCCGAAACGCCGTCAGAAACACTTCGAGGAGCAACTGTTGGCCACCACCCCTGTCGCCCGGAAGACGTCCACGTCAGCCCCGGTGCCGACCCAGTCCAGGTACCAGAACCGCGTCGCGGACTACTGGAACGCCGAGGAGAACCCGGTCAACCTCGAACTCGGAAAGATCGACGACCCGTACCACCACCACTACGGCATCGGCGAGTGCCGACTGGTCGGTGCTCGACGAGACCGACCCCGAGCTGCGCAAGGAACGCGTCACCAGCGAGCTGCACCGCCTGGAGCACGCCCAGGCCGAGCTGCTGGCCGGCCGCCTCGGCCCGCTCACGCCGGCCGACCGGGTCTTCGACGCCGGCTGCGGCCGGGGCGGCGGCAGCATCGTGGCGAACCTGCGCTACGGCTGCCACGCCGACGGGGTCACCATCTCCGCCAAGCAGGCCGACTTCGCCAACGACGTGGCCCGTAAGCGGGTGGTCGGCGACAAGGTCCGCTACCACCACCGGAACATGCTGGACACCGGCTTCGAGACGGGCGCGTACGCGGCCTCCTGGAACAACGAGTCCACGATGTACGTCGAGCTGGAACTGCTCTTCGCCGAGCACGCCCGGCTGCTGCGCCGCGGCGGACGCTATGTAACGATCAGCGGCTGCAACAACGACACCTACGGCCGGGCCTCGCGCGAGGTGTCCCTGATCAACGCGCACTACATCTGCGACATCCACCCGAGGTCGGAGTACTTCCGGGCGCTGGCCAAGAACCGCCTCGTGCCGGTCCGTGTCGAGGACCTCACCGAGGCGACGATCCCTTACTGGGAGCTGCGCAAGCAGGCCGAGCACCTGGTGACGGGGATCGAGGACGCGTTCCTCACCGCGTACAAGAACGGCAGCTTCCAGTACCTGCTGATCGTGGCCGACCGGGTCTGACCCGGCACGGCGCGTGCGCGGGGCGGTGTCGGGAGACACCGCCCCGCGTCGCCATGCGGGTCACTCGCCCGCGTACGCCTTCTTCAGGGCGGCGATGTCGAGCTTGCCCATCGCGTACATCGCCCGCGTGGTGCGTGCCGCCTTCTCCGGGTCGGCGTCGCCGATCATCTCGATCAGCCCGTCCGGGATGACCTGCCAGGACACGCCGTACTTGTCCTTGAGCCAGCCGCAGGGGCCGGGCTCGCCGCCGTTCTCGGTGAGCTTGCTCCAGTAGTAGTCGACCTCCTCCTGGCCGTCGCAGTAGATCTGGAAGGAGATCGCCTCGGTGAACTTGAACTGCGGGCCGCCGTTGAGGGCGACGAACTTGTGTCCGTTGGCCGTGAAGTCGACGGCGATCACCGAGCCGGCGGGGCCCGGTCCGGCCTCGGTGTAGCGGCCGATCCGGCCGACGCTGGAGTTCTTGAAGATCGACACGTAGTAGTGGGCGGCCTCCTCGGCCTGGCCGTCGAACCAGAGACACGTGGTGAATCCGTCGGTGGTCATGGGCACCTCCTGGGGCGTGGAACGGGGCATCTGTACCGACCCGCGCCCGACCGGAAACTAATCGGCATTGCGCCTAGGGGGTGTCGTCTGGATCAGGTCGGCAGTGAGGAACAGTTCCTCTTGACCGAGCCGAGCGGGGTCTGGTGCGTGCAGCTGCAAGGCGGAGGAGGCCTGGACAATCAGCCGCTGCCGCGGCGGGCTACGCGGTGGGGGCACCCCCGGCCGAAGGCTGGGGAACGTCGGCGAGTGACGACAACGCCGCCGGGGGCACCCCTCTGGGCGAGTGTGTGCCAGGGCCCGCGACGCCGGCATGATCCAGACGACACCCCCTAGCATCCCCACCATGACCTCATCCGCGGGTGTTGATCCCTTCCGCATCTCGATCTCCCAGAGCGACCTCGACGATCTGCACGATCGCCTCGACCGCACCCGCTGGCCGGCCGAGCTGCCCGGGGCCGGCTGGGCATACGGCGTCCCGGTGTCGTATCTGCGGGAGCTGGTCCGGTACTGGCGGCACGAGTACGACTGGCGGGCGGCCGAAGCGCAGCTCAACGCATGGCCGCAGTTCACGACCACGATCGACGGCGCCGACGTCCACTTCGCTCACATCCGCTCCCCCCAGCCGGAGGCAACCCCGCTGGTCATCACCCACGGCTGGCCGGGGTCGATCGTGGAGTTCCTGGACGTGGTCGGCCCGCTCACGGATCCGGCGGCGCACGGCGGGGATCCGGCCGACGCCTTCCATGTGGTGCTGCCGAGCATCCCTGGTTTCGGTTTCTCCGGTCCCACCACGGAACCCGGCTGGGAGGCCGGCCGGGTCGCGGACGCCTGGGCCGAGCTGATGGGGCGGCTGGGCTACGAGCGGTTCGGCGTGCAAGGCGGTGACTGGGGCGCGGTGATCTCCCGTGAGCTGGGCCGCGCCCACCCCGGGCGGGTGATCGGCGTGCACCTCAATCTGCTCCCCGGCGCCCAGCAGGCCACCGAGCCCACCGCCGAGGAGCTGGCCGCGCTCGACCCCGCGGAGCAGGCGAACACCCTTGACTCCTGGCGCCGTTGGGTCGCCTGGACCCGGGAGAGCACGGGCTACGCCATCCTGCAGAGCACCCGCCCGCACACGCCCGGCTACGCGCTCACGGACTCACCGGTGGGACAACTCGCCTGGATCGTCGAGAAGTTCCGGGAGTGGACGGACTCCGAGGAGCTGCCCGAGGAGGCGGTGGACCGCGACCGGCTGCTGACCAACGTGATGCTGTACTGGCTGACCGGTACGGCCGCCTCGTCCGCCCGTATCTACTACGAGCGGGCGCACGCCACCGGCCCCCGCGCCACCGCGCCCTTGGAACCGTCGACGGCACCGACCGCCCTCGCCCTGTTCCCGGCCGAACCGCAGCGTCCACTGCGGCACAAGGCGGACCGCACGGAGAACGTCGTGCGCTGGACGGAGTTCGACCGGGGCGGGCACTTCGCGGCCATGGAGGAGCCGGACCTGCTGGTGGGCGATGTCCGGGCGTTCTTCCGGCAGTTGCGGGAGCAGAACGAGCGCTGAACCGCCGTCAGGCGACCAGGCACAGGCCGTTGTAAGGCCCAGGCGCGGGCCGGCCCACAGCGGTCTTTCGGGCGAACTCGGACTGGACCAGGGACAGCAGGCCGCCGAGGTCGAGGCCGAGGGCGCGGGCGGCGGCCGCCAGGACCTCGGAGGATGCCTCCTTACGGCCGCGCTCGATCTCCGAGAGATACGGCATGGAGATCCGGGCCTCCTCGGCGACGTCCTTGAGGGTGCGCTCCTGGGCCAGCCGTTCCCGCCGCAGGACGTCTCCGACCAGGTCGCGCCAGAGGGGTTCCCTGGGCTCGGGAGCCGGCTCCCGCGGGCGCAGGGGAATGACAGGGGCGTGGTTCGGCGGTTGGCTGCTCACCCCCACAGCCTAAAAGCACTGGCACGTGGCGGAAGGGGATCGGCATGCTGCCCGGCATGGATGCGCTGGAGTTCATGGGAATGGGGCCGGAGCTGCGGGACACCTTCGACCAGGACGCGGAGCGTTACCAGCGCGCACGGCCCCGGTATCCCCCGACGCTGATCGAGGAGCTGGGCCGGGTCACGGGCGCCGCCCCGGGTGTCCGTGTGCTGGAGATCGCTCCGGGCACCGGCCAGCTCACCGTCGATCTCGCCGGGTCCGGCTGTGCGATCACGGCCGTGGAGCTCGGCCCGTCCCTGGCCGCCGTGGCCCGCCGGCAACTGGCCTCCTTTTCCGCGGTGGACGTCGTGACCGCGGACTTCGAGCGGTGGGAGCTGCCGCCGGAGCCGTTCGACGCGATGGTGTGCGCGACCGCGTTCCACTGGATCGACCCGGCGGTGCGGGTGCCCAAGGCGGCTCGGGCGCTGCGCGCCGGCGGACTGCTGGCCGTGGTCACGACCCACCATGTGGCGGGCGGCACGGAGGACTTCTTCGCCGAGGTCCAGGAGTGCTACGAGCGTTGGGACCCGGCCACACCGCCGGGGCTGCGGCTGACCCACGAGTCGGAGATCGCCACCGACACGGCCGAGTTCACCGGCTCCCCGCACTTCACGGACGTCGCCGTGCACGGCCACGCCCAGGAGATCAGGTACACGACCGACGCGTACCTGGACGCACTCCTCACCTACTCCAACCACCGCGCCCTGCCCGAACCCGCCCGGAACGGGTTGCTGGCCGGTGTCCGGGAGCTCATCGAGTCGCGGTACGGCGGTGTCGTCACCAAGCGGTACTGGCACGAGTTGATCACGGCCGTACGCGCCGGAGAGTGACCTCCATGAAGCTGCACCGTCTGTTTTCCGCCAGCCCGGTGGACGGTACGCATGCGTCGCGTCACCCCGGGTACCCGTCTGTCACGCACGCATGGGATGCCCGCCACCGGGTATGCGGGGCAGGGCGATCACTGGACAGGGCCGGAACGACACAGGCTGAAGAGGCAGGACGCGGAACCGTGACATTCGTGGGAGAGGTAATGAATACCGCCGGGATCCGGTCGGAAGCAGCGACCACCGCGCACTCTGTCGGGGAGCGCTCGGCAGAGGGAGCGCTTCCCGGAATCGAGGACCCGAAGACTGTCGCCCCGCGTGACGCGCGGGAACTGTCCCGCCAGTTCTTCCAGCGGCTCGGCGAGCTGGAGGAAGGCACACCTGAGTTCCAGTACGCCCGCAACACGCTCATCGAGATGAACATGTCGCTGGTGCGGTTCGCGGCCGGACGGTTCCGCAACCGGGGCGACGACATGGAGGACATCGTCCAGACCGGGATGATCGGCCTGATCAAGGCCATCGACCGGTTCGAGCTGTCGCGCGAGGTCGAGTTCACCTCCTTCGCGCTGCCGTACATCGTGGGCGAGATCAAGCGGTTCTTCCGTGACACCACCTGGGCCGTGCACGTCCCGCGCCGGCTCCAGGAGCTGCGGGTGGAGCTGGCCAAGGCGCGCGAGGAACTCTCCAGCCGCCTCGACCGGGATCCCACGGTGGCCGAGCTCGCCACGCTGATGAACCTGTCCGAGGACGAGGTGATCGAGGGCCAGCTGGCCTCCAACGGCTACAACTCCTCCTCCCTGGACGCCGCGCTCACCGGGGACGGCCCCGAGGGCGGCGAGGCCGTGCTCGCGGACTTCATCGGCGTCGAGGAGGAGGGCCTGCGGCTCGTCGAGGACTTCCAGTCGCTGGCCCCGCTCATGGCCGAGCTGAGCGAACGGGACCGGGAGATCATCCATCTGCGGTTCGTGGAGGAGGCCACCCAGGCGGAGATCGGCGAGCGGCTCGGCTGCTCCCAGATGCATGTCTCCCGCCTCATCAAGCGGATCATCACACGCCTGCGCCAGGGGATGCTGGGCGAACTCGGCTGCGCCTGACGACGGGGCTACTGGGCGCTGCCCCGCACCGGCGCGTGGGGCGGCGCCCGTGGTGAGTGCGCGTCCGTGTGTCTGTGTGATGTGTGATCAGTGTGAGAGGGGCACCAGCGCGCGCACCCGCTTGCCGACCGGCACCCGCTCGGCGGTGACCTCGGCGGCCAGGGCGTGGACGATCTCCAGGCCGTGCCGGCCGATCCGCTCGGGGTCCTTCGGGAAGCGCCGGGGCATGGCGGCGCTGCTGTCGTACACGGAGACCAGGACCGCGCTGTCCGTACCCTCCAGTTCGAGGATGTACGGGCCGTTGCTGTGCCGGTCCGCGTTGGTGATCAGCTCGCTCACCACCAGGAGCAGCTCGCCGTCGGCCCGGGGGTCGATCGTGGCGCACCACTCGGTCCTGAGCTGCTCCAGGAAGCCGGCCGCGAAGTCCCGTGCCTCGGCGATACAGCCCGGTTCTCCGGTGTAGTGCGCCGCCCGCCGCAGCGGATCCACGGTTACGTCGAAGCCAGTCGGTATCACTGCCCCGCCCACGTGTTCGATCATGCGTGTCTCTCCAGGAGGCCGGTTCCGGCCGGGTCTGCGTTGCAACCATGCTCGTACCCAGAGTGTGGTCCCACAGTCCCCGGCGTGTTCACCGACCGCGCACAAAAGTCGTCACGCTGGTCACATCGCCGGAGAACCGGGGCCCTCGGACCCCGGGGGCGCGGAGAGAGCCGAGCTGGGCGGGGCCGGCGGCGACACCGGGGCGGCTGAGGACACCGCGGACTGAGGGCCGGGCGACGCCGGGGAGGGCGGCTGCGCGGAGGGCGGGGCCTCGGACTTGGGGGATTCCGGCGCCGACGACTCCGGGGCCGGCGCTTCGGACCTCGGGGATTCGGTCTTCGGGGATTCGGTCTTCGGAGACTCCGACGAGGGCGGCTTCGAGGACGGCGAGTTCGACGACGGGGACTTCGAGCCGGTGCCGGGGCTGGACGGCCTCGACGGGCCGGTGGAGGCTGACGGGCACGGCGTGGCGCCTGGGCTGCCCGTCCTGCCGGGCGTGGGCGGGCAGCCGTGGTGGACCGGCGGGTTCATCGGGTTGGGATTGGCCGGGGGCTTCGCCGGGCGGTCCTCGTGCCCGCTGTGGTCGCCCCGGTGGCGGCCGAACCAGTCGCCGTGCTCGGGGTCGAAGAGGACGAAGACGTTGACGATCTGCGCGGCGGGTGCGACGACGACCACGTTGGAGGGCCGGTAAGCGGACCAGGCGGTGCCCGTGGTCCTCGGGGTGCTCTTCTGCGCGACCGGCGAGGTCAGCGGGTTGCCGCAGGCGCAGCGCACCCGGGGCATCCCGTGCCCGTCGACGAGGACCGCGGTGCCCGTCTGGAGGACGGCCTGATAGGTGGTCGAGTTGCCGTCGCGGTAGCCGTGGGCGCTGACCCGGGTGTCCGCGCGCAGCTGTACGGGGGTGAGGGAGCGCAGGTAGGCGGGGACGCCGGAGGGCCGGACGCCGACCTGTGCGGCGAAGGCCTTGTTGCGCGAGGGCGAGGCCTGGAAGTACCTGATCTGCTTGTCGACGTCGCAGCTGCCGCTGTTCTTCGTACCGCTGTAGAGGCCGGGCGCCCCGCCGTCCACCCCGCGTACCTCGTTGGCCGGCTCCGCCGACGCAGCCGGCGCGGCAGGTGCGGAGGTTGCCGGTGCGACGGAGCTCTTCGTGGCGGTGGACTCGGTGTACGGGTCCTGTCCGGCGCTGTCGGCGGCCTGGAGGAAGACCTCGCCGCCTTTCCCGGAGCCGCCGCCCGGACGGGTGAAGACCACGGCCAGGACCGCGGCGACCACAACGGCGGTGGCGAGTACGGCGATCCGGGGCGCGGACCTCCACCACGGCTGGTGGGGCTGTCCGTCCTGGCTGCCGCCGCCTCCGCCTGTGGGCGGCTGGGAGGGCGGGCCGGGGGGTGGTCCGGAGGGCCCGGACAGCGGGCCGGAGGGAGGTCCTGTGGGGCGGCCGGATGACGGCGGTTCGACGCTCACGCTCATCTCCCCGTTGCGATGGACGGCATTTGCAATAAACAGCTTTTGCAAAAAACGCCTCATTTGATACACAACGAGCCCAATGTGCGCCGGTCCCGTACCGTCCGCAAGCCGACGCGGACGGCCCACCCGGCAGGCGGGGTGTCGGGGTGCTGCTTAGCGTGACAGCGTGAGCCCCCGAATCGCCTCCGCGCATCCGGTGGCCGCGTCGGCCGGCCGGCCCGTCGCCCGGCACGGCTGGCCGCCGGCCCTGGCCGTGGTGCTGGCCGCGCTGGTCGCCATGGCGGTGGTGGCCGCGCTGGGGCTGTGGGCGGCGGGCGCGGCGGACCTGCCCAAAGGGGCCTTTCTCCCGGTGGTTCTCGTGACCGTGGTGACGGCCGTCGGCGGCACCGTCGAGCTGTCGGGCACCGCGGGCGACCTGGCCCGGACGAACGCCGGGCTGACCGTCGTACCGCTGTCGGTCACGCTGGTGGGGGCGCTGGTGGTCGCCAGGGGATTTCTGCGGCCGCTGCGGCACCGGGCGGTGGCCGGCGGCCGGGAGCTGGCCGGGTGGGCGGCCCGGATCGCGGTGCTGTGGCTGCTCGCGCTGGTCGGGCTCGCTCTCGGTGCCCGGCACACGTTCGCCGTGAACGTGGGCAGCGGCACGCTCAGTGACCTCACCGATCTGCTGGACGCCGCGCCGAAGGTGGGCTTCACGGCGGACGTGCCGCTGACTGTCGCGTTCGGCCTCCTGTGGCTGGCCGGGATCCTGCTGCTGGCGCTGCTGGTGGCGCGCGGGGCACCGCTGCCGGGGCGGCTGCTGCGCTTCCAGGCGTCGGTGCGCCCGGCGGCGTTCGCGATGGTCGTGTTCGTGCTGGCGTACGTCGGTCTGGCCCTGGTGATCGCGCTGGTCGCGATGGTGACGCGCGGACACGTCAAGGAGACCCTCGCGGTGATTCTGCTCGGGCTGCCCAACCTGGCGTGGCTGGCGCTCACGCTTGGTCTCGGCGCCACCTGGAAGGGCCGGGTCGACGGCCCGTTCGGGCTGCCGGTGCCGCATGTCCTCGCCGAGGTGCTGCGCACCCCGGACGTCTCGACCCTGAACCTCCGTACGATCGCCGCCCACGACGGCCGGTGGTGGTGGCTGGTGGGGGCGGCCGCGGTGCTGCTGCTGGCGGCCGCGTTCCTGATGGCGGTGCGCTCACCGGCCCGGATCCGCGCCTTGCAGCACGCCCTGCATCTGGCGATCGCGCTCGCGCTGACGATGCTGACGCTCTGCCTGACCGGCCGGATCTCCGCACACTACGGCCTCTCCCTGCTCGGCATCGGCGACCTGGGCGGCAACCTGTCGGGCGACCTGCTGCTGAGGCCACAGCTGTGGTCGGCGGTGGGCCTGGGCGCGCTCTGGGGCCTGATCGCCGGGTTCCTGGGCGCGCTGCTGGCCGGCCCGGTGCGCCGCCGGGGCGAGGTGGCGTACGGCCCGGAGGCCCTGCGGCCTACCGCTCGCGCTCACCGCCGGGGGTGACCACCCGGGTCGGCTCGCGACGGGGGCCGCCGCTGCCCGGCTCCGTCCGGTGGGCGAGGTCCCGGTCGGTGAGGCCCCGGTCCGTAAGGCCCCGGTCCGTGAGGTCCCGGTCCGTGAGGCCCCGGTCGGTGAGGTAGGTCGACAGCCGCCGCCCGTCGCCGTACAGCCAGTGCCCCTCGGCCGGGTCGTACAGCCACATGGACTCGCCGTCGACCACCACGCCGATGCGCAGCCCGTGCGTACGGCTCCGGAAGGACTCCCCGTCGAGGCCGCCGCCTGCCAGTTCCTCGACGGCCTCCCGGTAGTCGGCGAGGGCCTGTGTGGCGCGGGCCAGCAGCGGGCGCGGGTCGGTGGCCTCGGTGGACGGGCCGCCGGTCACGGGCGGGTCCCGGGGCACGGCGACGAGGTAGCGGCCGTCGACCCAGGCCGCCCAGCCGTTGGCGCAGCTGATGAAGGCCCAGTCGCCGCGCCGCTCCATCAGCTGCACCGGCAGCAGCGGGTCGAGGGGCACGGTCGGCCGGGCGGGGTCGGGGGCCTCCCAGGCGGACATGCCGTCGCCCGGGACGACGTGGGTGGGCCGGAATCCTGGGGTCGTGGTCATCGCGTCGCCTACTTCCGCATCACGGCGGGTTCGTGCCGGCGCAGCAGCCGGGAGAGGAGACAGCCGAAGGCGGCGGACAGCACCACCAGCATGGCCATGTTGCGCAGCCAGACACCCGCCGAGTGCCGGAAGAACGGGTCGGCGGTGAGGTTGCCCGGCACGATCCGGTGCAGTTCGACGGTGCCGGCCATGGCGCCGAGCGCCCATCGCGCGGGCACCAGCCAGGCGACCTGTTGCAGACCGGGCACGCCGTCCAGCTTCAGCAGGATGCCGCAGAAGACGACCTGGACAATGGCGAGCAGCACCAGCAGCGGCATCGTCACCTCCTCCTTGCGGACCAGTGCGGAGATCAGCAGGCCGAGCATCATCGCGGTGATGGAGAGCACGGCCACGGCGACGGTGATCTCCAGCAGGGGCGGCATCAACACCCCGTCGCCTCCGGGCGCGTTGAGGTCGACGCCGGCCAGGCCCGCCTGGGTGAGCACGACCGCCTGGAGCACGGTGATGGTGCCGAGGACGACGACCTTCGACATCACGTACGCCGATCTGGGCAGGCCGACGGCTCTCTCGCGCTGGTAGATGACACGTTCCTTGACCAGCTCGCGCACCGCGTTGGCCGCGCCGATCAGCACGCCGCCCACGCACAGGATGAGCAGCGCGTTGGTCGCGGTGTCGAAGGTGAGCTTGCTGCCGGCGACGGCCCGGACCATCGCGCCCATGACGAACGGCAGCCCGATCATGATGGCGAGGAAGGTCCGGTCGGCGAGGAGCGCGACGGTGTAGCGGCGCACCAGTGTCGAGAACTGGGCTCCCCAGCTGCGCGGCCGCGGTGGCGGGGCTGGGGCGACCGAGCCGGTCCGCGGCACGATCGGCTGCGCGCTGGAGTTCACGATGTACTTCCGGTGGCACGAGGAGCCGCGGAACTCCCCCGCCCAGTCCCGTCCGGTGTCCCGTTCGAACGCCTCGAACGCCTCGGGCCACTCATCGAAGTGGAAGAAGCCGAGGGCGTCGCCGGGCGGGCCGAAGTAGGCGGTCCGGCCGCCGGGCGCCAGCACCAGGAGGCGGTCGCAGGCGTCCAGGCTGAGCACGCTGTGGGTGACGACGATGACGGTACGGCCGTCGTCCGCGAGGCCGCGCAGCATGTTCATCACCGAGCGGTCCATGCCCGGGTCGAGTCCGGAGGTCGGCTCGTCGAGGAAGAGCAGGGACGGCTTGGTCAGCAGCTCCAGGGCGACGCTGACCCGCTTGCGCTGCCCGCCGGAGAGGCTGTGCACAGGCTGCTCGGCGCGCTGTTCGAGGCCGAGTTCCCGGATGACCTCCTCCACCCGCCGGCGCCGCTCGGCCTTCGCGGTGTCCTCGGGGAAGCGCAGTTCGGCGGCGTAGGTGAGGGCGCTGCGCACGGTCAGCTGGACGTGCAGGATGTCGTCCTGCGGGACCAGGCCGATGCGCTGGCGCAGTTCGGCGTAGTCGCGGTAGAGGTCGCGGCCGTCGTAGAGGACGGTGCCGTGCTCGGCGGGGCGCTGGCCGGTGAGGGCGCCGAGCAGGGTGGATTTGCCGGCGCCGCTCGGCCCGACCACGGCGAGCAGGCACTTCTCGCCGACCGGGAAGGAGACGTGGTCGAGCAGGATCTTGCGGCCGCGGTCGACGGCGACTGTGAGTTCCTGGACGTCGAGGGAGACCTCGCCGGTGTCGACGTACTCCTGCAACTGGCCGTCTACCAGGCAGAACGCCGAGTGGCCGATGCCGACGACGTCCCGGGGGCCGAGGGGAGCGCGGATGACGGTGTGGCCGTTGAGGTAGGTGCCGTTGTGGCTGTCGAGGTCGACGATCTCGTAGCTGCCGTCGGGGTGGGCGCGTAGTTCCGCGTGGTGGCGGGAGACCACCAGGTCGTCGACGACGACGTCGTTGTCAGTGGCGCGGCCGATGCGGATCGTGCGGGCCTGGAGCCGTCGTACCGAGGACGGCTGCCGGAAGGTGCCGGTACGGCTGGGCATGGAGACGGAGGAGGGGCGGTCCGGGGCGGCCGGCGGGCGGCCGACGAGGACCGCGCTCGGCCCGTCGGCGGGGCTGCCGAAGCGGAGGACCGTACCGGGTCCCACTTCCCATTCCCGGACGCGGCGGCCGTCGGCGTAGGTGCCGTTGGTGCTGTGCTCGTCCTCAAGCGTCCAGTGGCCGTCCGCGGGCCGCAGCACCGCGTGGTGCCAGGAGACCCGGGAATCGTCGATGACGATGTCGCTGTAGGGGTCACGCCCGACGTGGTAATCGCGGCCCGGGCTCATCACCGTGGATCCCGTGTCGGTCTCCATGACGAGTTCGGGCGCCGTCGAGGTGACCGGCCACTCCGCCATGGCCAAATTCTACCGATTTGTCCACTCACATGCCTGACCATGGCCGGGTGTGAAACTGGTAGGCCCGCATGTTCAGGAGTCGCGTTTTCGTCATGGCGCCGGTAGATCGTCACCCGGCGTCCACGGCGGTCATCATGCCGCAGAGAACCGACACGCCCGACGGCGCCGGGGCGGACAACCTGCGGCTGCCGTCCGGGCTGCGACTGCTGCCACTGACCCACGCACACAGGCCGGGCGACTCCCCGGCGTGTGCGCCGGCGACCATGATCAAACTTGGCGGCACTTCCTGTACCGCAACCACTCACGCCCGGTGGCCGCCCGGGGGCCGCTGTCACGTGTCAGGCCACGGGGACGACGAGGGCCGGGATGGTGCGCTGCATACGGAGGGCGTCGACGGACTCGGCGAGCAGTTCGTACTCGGTGGTGTCGTCGTGGACCGCGATCCGCACCAGCCGTCCGCCGGCCAGTTCGTCGGCGACGAGTTCCTGCCGGACCACGTCGGCACACCAGGCACGGAGCAGACCGGGTACGTCCGAGACGGTCGCCCCCACCGGGACGAGCGTCCCCTGCGGATATCTCGGGTTCTCGGGTAAGGGGTCCAGCCGCTCCGCGATCCAGGAGGCCCGGTCCCGTAACCACCACAGCGCCAGGGCCAGGGTCGGCGCGCGGTAGGTGCCGAGCGGAACGCCGATGCGCCGCCCGCCGCACATGCCGTATGCCGTGACATGGCACAGGAATTCGTCGTGCACGATCACTCCCCCGTAGCTCGCCGGTGTGCCGTCGCGGGCGGGTTTCCGTGCGGCTCCTGTGCGGTGAAGTGCTCCTGACATCCGAGTATGTTCACTTTCGAAACACTGTCACCACATCTTTCCGGCCAGTCTCTTGGCATATTCCCCAAGCGAAATGACCGGAATGCGCCAGCTGTACGACCCCCCTTCCTTACCCGAGGGGTAATCGACCCGTCGCACGGATCCGGGCACGGTGGTGTCAGTGGATCGCCACGAGCCGCGATCCGGCCCCTGACCAACAGTGACGACCTCGATGGAGGCTGATTCGCCATGTCCGTGAACACCGACCGTTACCAGACGGCCGCCGCCCGCTACTTCGAGGCCTGGAACGCCACCGAGCCCGAGGCGCTGAGCAAGGCGGTCGCCGAGGCCTGGGCCCCGGAGGGCACCTACACCGACCCGCTCGCGGACGTGGCCGGGCACGCACAGATCACGGCAGTGATCGCCGCGGCGCACGAGCGGTTCCCCGGCTTCGTCTTCCGTCCGCTCGGGGCCGTCGACGGCCACCACGACACCGCTCGCTTCGGCTGGGAGCTGGTGAACGAGGCCGCGGACACCCCCTCTGGGGGAGGCTCCGCACCGGTGGCCGGTTTCGACGTGGTCACGCTCAGTGAGGACGGCAGGATCCGGCAGGTGCTGGGCTTCCTGGACCGGGTGCCGACCGGGGCCTGAGGCCGGCGTCCACGATGAGTTTCCGCGCTCGCGGCGGTCTCCTCCGCAAGAGAGACCACCGCGATCGGAGGACCGTCATGAGTACGACCGCACGGCTGGACGTGGAGTTCACCGCCGTCCTGCGCAAGAGCCCGGACAAGGGAGGCTGGACCTATGTGGTGTGGCCCGGGTCCGCGGAGTTCTTCGGTACCCGCGGGCTCGTCAAGGTCCGCGGGACGGTGGACGGGCATCCGTTCCGGAGTTCGTTCATGGCCCTGGGCGACGGCACCCACAAGCTCCCCGTGAAGTCCGACGTGCGCGAGGCGATCGGCAAGGGTGAGGGGGACGCGGTGTGCGTCCACCTCACCGAGCGCGTCACCGGTTGACGGCGATGCCGGTCACTGGTTGACGATCGCGTCGATCCGGGCCAGTTCCTCCGCGTCGAAGTCCAGGTTGCCGATGGCGCCGACGCAGTCCTCGACCTGCTGCGGGCTGCTCGCGCCGATCAGCGCCGAGGTCACCCGGCCGCCGCGCAGCACCCAGGCCAGGGCGAGCTGGGCGAGGGTCTGGCCACGGCCCTTGGCGACCTCGTCGAGGGCGCGCAGCCTGCCGACCAGGTCCTCGGTGACCGCGTCCGAGTTCAGGAACGGGCTGTCGCTCGCGGCCCGGGAGCCCTCGGGGATGCCGTCGAGGTAGCGGCCGGTGAGCAGGCCCTGCTCCAGCGGGGAGAAGACGATGGAGCCGACCTGGAGCTCGTCGAGCGCGTCCAGGAGACCCTCGCTCTCCGGGCGGCGGTCGAGCATCGAGTAGCGCGGCTGGTGGATGAGGAGCGGAGTGCCCAGCTCGCCGAGGATGCGGGCGGCCTGGCGGGTCTGCTCCGCCGAGTAGTTGGAGATGCCGACGTAGAGCGCCTTACCCTGCTGGACCGCGGAGTGCAGGGCGCCCATCGTCTCCTCCATGGGAGTCTCCGGGTCCGGGCGGTGCGAGTAGAAGATGTCGACGTAGTCCAGGCCCATCCGGCTCAGGGACTGGTCCAGCGACGACAGCAGGTACTTGCGCGAACCCCACTCGCCGTACGGGCCGGGCCACATCAGATAGCCGGCCTTGGTGGAGATGACCAGCTCGTCTCGGTAGGACGCGAAGTCCGCCTTCAGCGCCTCTCCGAACGCCGACTCGGCGGCGCCGGGCGGCGGGCCGTAGTTGTTGGCCAGGTCGAAGTGGGTGACGCCGAGGTCGAAGGCGCGGCGCAGGATGGCGCGCTGGGTCGTCACGGGCCGGTCGGGCCCGAAGTTGTGCCACAGGCCGAGCGACAGCGCGGGGAGCTTCAGGCCGCTGCGGCCGCTGCGGCGGTACGGCATGTCGGCGTAGCGGTCGGGGTGTGCGGTGTACAACGCGACTCCAGAGGGGTTGGCACACGATCTACCGGTGCCACTCTTCCCCGAGCCGCGGGCAGTGGTCCAACAGAAGAATCCGATGGAATTGTGCGGCTAGGCTTCTCAGTCATGGAACTGCGCCATCTCCAGCATTTCGTCGCCGTCGCCGAGGACCAGCACTTCACCCGTGCTGCGGAACGGCTGATGGTGTCCCAGTCGGGCCTGTCCGCCTCGATCCGGGCACTGGAACGGGAACTGCGGGCGCCTCTGTTCGTACGGACGACCCGCCGGGTGACCCTCACCGAGGCCGGCCGCGCCCTGCTCGGTGAGGCGGAGCGGATCCTCGCGCAGGTGCGCTCGGCGCACGAGGCGGTGGCCGCCGTGCAGGGCGTGCTGCGCGGGACGCTGGCGCTGGGCACCGAGCAGTGCATCGCCGGGGTGCATGTGGCGGGACTGCTGGCCGCGTTCCGACGCCGGCACCCGGACGTGGAGATCCGGCTGCGGCAGGCCGGTTCTGGAGCGCTGGCCGAGGAAGTGGCGGCCGGCCGGCTGGACCTGGCCTTCGCCTACCGCACCCAGGACGACACCGACCAGCTGCGCTCGGTGGCCCTGACCAGCGAGCCGATGACCGTGCTCTGCCATCCCAGCCACCGGCTGGCCGGCGCCGGTGCGGCGGTGATGCCGGCGGACCTCGGCGGGGAGGTTTTCGTCGACTTCCACCCGGACTGGGGCCCGCGCCGCACCACCGACTCGGCCTTCACCTCGGCGGGCGTACGGCGCACGGTCGCGCTGGAGGTCAACGACGTGCACAGCCTCCTCGACCTGGTCGACGAGAACCTTGGCATCGCCGTCGTGCCCCAGCACTTCCGCCACAAGCGGCCCGCACTCACCGCACTCGCGCTCAAGGACACGGACGCCGCCGCGTACGAGACGGTCGCCCTGCTGCCGCCCGAGACGGCCACCAGCCCTGCGGCCCGGGCGCTGATCACCCTTCTCGAAACAGGGGGTCTGGCAACACCCCCGGAGGGGGTCCACACCTCCTGACCACTGCTTCCCGCCCGCGCAGACTCGTGCACGTCCACGAACGACGACGGGGAGCACAGGGATGACGGAACACACACGGCGTACGGTGCTGCGCGGCGCGGCGGCCTCGCGGCGGCGAGCGCTCTGTCAGGAGCGGTGACCCGGCCGGCGGCGGCAGCAGCAAACTCAGCAGATCGTCACTACCCCTTTCTGGAGGGCGCGTTCACCCCGGTCACCGAGGAACTCACGGCCTTCGACCTGCCGGTCACCGGCCGCGTCCCGCACGAGCTGAACGGCCGCTTCCTGCGCAACGGCCCGAACGTCCTGGGCCTCGAGGATCCGCGCGCGCACCACTGGATGCAGGGCGAGGGCATGGTGCACGGGGTGCGGCTCCGGGACGGCCGCGCAGAGTGGTACCGCAACCGCTGGGGGGTGCGCTCGGCGGCGGTGGCGCAGAAGCTCGGCGAGCCGTACCCGGGCGCGGCACCCGCCGACGACTTCGCCTGCAACACCCATGTGATCGGCCACCCGGGCCGGATCCTCGCCCTTCAGGAGAGCGGGCCCCTGCCGTACGCACTCGACCGCGATCTGGGGACGTTGGGTGCCTTGCCGAAGGACGCGGCCGCGGGTGAGGCGGTGTTCGTGCCGGGAACACGCGAGGCAGGAGGACGACGGCTACGCGATCGCCTACGTCCACAGTCCCGACCGCGGCGCCGCCGACCTGCTGATCCTCGCCGCGCAGGACTTCACCGGGGAGCCGCTGGCCCGGGTCCACCTGCCGGGGCGGGTGCCGCTGGGGTTCCACGGGAGCCGGGTTCCGGACGCATGACGAGCCGCGATGCGCGATCGTGGTGACATGCATGCAAGGGACATCCTCATCGACGGCTTCGGCCGCATCCAGGAAGAAGTCCACGCCGCCCTCGACGGCCTCGACCCCGACCTGCTCAACAAGGTCCCGGCGCCCGGCGCCAACTCCATCACCTGGCTGGTCTGGCACCTCACCCGGATCCAGGACGACCACATCGCCGACGCCTTCGACCTCGATCAGGTGTGGCTGTCCCAGGGCTGGGAGAAGCGTTTCGGCCTCGACCTGCCGCCCCGTGACCACGGGTACGGCCACACCCCCGCGCAGGTCGCGAAGGTCACGGTGGACTCCGGCGACCTGCTGACCGGCTACTACGACGCGGTCCACGAGCAGACCCTGGGGGTGCTGCGCGAGCTCCCCGCCAAGGATCTCGAACGGGTCGTGGACACGCGCTTCGATCCGCCGGTCACGCTGGGGGTACGGCTGGTGAGCGTCCTGTCCGACGACCTTCAGCACGTCGGACAGGCCGCCTATCTGCGGGGGCTGCTTCAGAGCACGGAGGCGTAACCCGGCAGGACGACGTCCTCGATGAGGGCCCTGCGCTCGTCGAACGGGATGAACGCGCTCTTCACGGCGTTCACCGTGACCGTGCGCAGGTCCTCGGCCGTCCAGCCGGCCTCCTCTGCCAGCAGGGACATCTCCCGGGTCATCGTCGTACCGGACACCAGACGGTTGTCGGTGTTGAGGGTGACCCGGAAGCCCAGCTCCTTCAGCGCGGTGATCGGGTGCTCGGCGACGGAGGTGGCGCAGCCGGTCTGGAGGTTGGAGGTGGGGCACATCTCCAGGGCGATCCGGTGGTCGCGCACCCAGCTCGCGAGGCGGCCGAGCTTGCCGCCGGCGATGTCCTCGGTGATCCGCACGCCGTGGCCGATGCGCTGGGCGCCGCACACCTGGATCGCCTGGTGGATGCTGGGCAGGCCGTGCGCCTCGCCGGCGTGGATGGTGAAGGGCACGCTCGCGCGCCGCAGGTGCTCGAAGGCGGCGAGGTGGTCGGCGGGCGGGAAGCCGTCCTCGGCGCCGGCGATGTCGAAGCCGACGACACCGGCGTCCCGGTAGGCGACGGCCAGCGCGGCGGCCTCGCCGACCCGGTCGAACATCCGCATCCCGCAGAGCAGGGTGCCGACGCGGACGGGCGTTCCGGCGGCAGCTGCCTTCGCCATACCGGCGGCGAGACCCTCCTGCACGCTCTCCACGACCTCGTTGAGGGTGAGCCCGCCCTTGACGTTCAGCTCCGGGGCGTAGCGCACCTCGCCGTACACGACACCGTCGGCGGCGAGGTCGAGGACGTACTCCTCGGCGACGCGCCGCAGCCCCTCCTTGGTCTGCAGCACGGCGAGGGTGTGCTCGAAGGTGGCTATGTACCGGACCAGATCCCCGGAGTTGGCGGCCTCGAAGTACCAGGCGGCCAGCTCGTCCGGGTCGGTGGTGGGCAGCGTGTGACCGACCTCGGCCGCGAGATCGACGAGGGTGGCGGGGCGCAGACCGCCGTCGAGGTGGTCGTGCAGGACGGCCTTGGGAAGACGGCGGATCACATCGATGTCTACGCGCGTAGCATTCATGGCGGAGTTTTCCTCGGCGGGTGTTCGGGTCGATCGGTCAGGCGGCGGGCTGGAGCAGGTCCCAGCGGTTGCCGTACAGGTCCTGGAAGACGGCGACGGTGCCGTACGGCTCGTGCCGCGGCTCCTCCAGGAAGGTCACGCCGACGGCGGTCATCCGGGCGTGGTCGCGGGCGAAGTCGTCGGTGTGCAGGAAGAACCCGACGCGCCGGCCGGTCTGGTCGCCGACCCGGGCGCGCTGCTCGTCGCCCTTGGCGCGGGCGAGCAGCAGTCCGGTGCCGTGGCCCGCCGTCCCGGGCTCCATGACGACCCAGCGGGAGCCGTCCGGGCGCGGCGCGTCCTCGACGACGCGGAACCCGAGGGCCTCGGTGTAGAAGCGGATCGCCTCGTCGTAGTCGCCGACGACGAGGGTGACCAGGGCGACGCGTCGCATGGGGGCCTTTCGGTGGGGCGGTTAGCGGGAGAGGTTATACGTAAAACTTGGCGGACGCCAGTCACCGTTTTCGAAGGCCCCGGAGCGCCCCGTACGCGATGGGGCTGTGTCGATATGCGGCTACCGCCGCGTGGGCGCGACCGGCCACGGACGGCCCGCTGCCCGGCGGCGCAACGGTTACCGCTCCGCTTCCCCCTGCGCGACCTCCACCTGATGATGAAAGTCGATCATCCCGGTCGCGGAGGCGACACACGACAGCGCAGCGCACGCCGCGAGCAGAGCCGCAACCCCGGAACCGGCCCGGCGCCGCCCACCCGGCGCGGCCAGCAACGCCTGCACCCGCCGCGGCACCGGCCCCGATGTCGCCCCCGCCACGAACGCCGGCCGCTCGACGCCCCCGCCCTGTCCCGCCAGCGCGGCGCGGGCGATCGCACGAGCCGTCAGCCGCCGGTCCCCCACCGCGCTCGCCGCGGCCTCATCGGCGGCCCGCTCGACGGCCAGCCGTACGACACCCCGGATCCGGCGCAGCGCCGGATGACAGTGCGCGGCGAGTTCCACGGCGGCGAGGAAGAAGTGGTGGCCGCCGGTGTTGTGCGCCCGCTCGTGTGCGAACAGCGCCTCCCGTTCGGCTCCGTCGAGGCTGCGCAGCATGCCCGTGGTGACGACGATCCGGTGCGGGCGTCCGGGCAGCGCGTAGGCGTCCGGACTCGGCGAGTCGACCACGCACAGATCACCCGCGGCGGGCCGTCGCCCGGCCTCCGTGCGGGCGGCGCGGAAGGCCCGCGTCTGCCGCAGCACCGATCGCGTGCCTGTCCAGACGCAGACGGCGAGACCACCGACCGAGAGGGCGGCGAGCGGCAGGACGTAGTGGTCGGAGGCCGTGTGCAGCGGCCGGGCCAGCTCACCGAGCGCCGCGAAGAACGGCAGCCTGAGCAGCCCGGTGAGGACGAACGCGCCGAGCGCGGTCAGCGAGCAGCCCGCGAGGGCGACGGCCGAGGCGGTGATCCCCCAGAGCGCCACGTTGGGTGCCATCCTGTCGAGGGCCCGCCCGGCGAGCGCCGGCAGCAGGAACGGCACCAGCAGGGGCAGGATCAGCAGGGCGGTCATCATGGGCCGGTGTCCTCGCCGGCTTCGAGCAGACCCCGCAGGATGCGCTCGTCGTCGGCGCTGAGCTGGGCGACGAAGCGGGCGAGCACGGTTTCCCGGTCGCTGTCGCGGTCCAGTTCGCTGTGCATCCGCTTCGCGGTCAGGCCCTGTGCGTCCTGGACCGGGAAGTAGGCGAAACCGCGGCCCTGACGGTACCGGTCCACCACACCCTTGTCGTGCAGCCGGGTCAGGATCGTCGTCACGGTGGTGCGGGCCAGGTCGGCGCCGAGGCTGCGCTGCACCTGTCCGGCGGTCTGGGGCGCACCGGCGGCCCAGAGGGCCGCCATGACGCTCGCCTCGAGTTCACCGGCGGGCCGGCGTTCGTCCTTCGCGTCGGCCATGGAAGTTTCCTCACCCCTACGTCGTCCACGGTCCGGCAGACCGTCTACGCCAGTGTAGTCAGGCGGGTGTCCGGCACCACCTGTGCGCCCATTATGTGCAGGGCCGCGGTGTCGACGGAACGCTCCCGGGCGACCGGTACCGGAGTCCAGGACGCGCGCCCGGGAGTGTGCGACGGACCCGGCCGGTGGTTTCGCGGCCATGACGATCACGAACCCCGCCCGTTCCCCCGAGCAGCGTAAGCGCGACGTACTGTCGCACCGGGAGTGGGAGACGGACATCCGGGTGGCCACCGGAGCTGCCGAGGCACTGCGGCGAAGACGGGCTGGGAGCCGCGCGGGGACAGCCCGTCGTACGCCTGGTTCCGGATCTTCCGGATCCGGCCGTGCCGTCAGGAAACCCCAATGTGCAGGGCGTTCAGCCGGGTCAGCTCCGCCTCGGTGAACCGGATGGCGCCGGCCGCCACGTTCTCGGCCAGGTGGTCCGGGTTGCCGGTGCCGGGGATGGCGAGGACGTGCGGACCCTGGTGCAGGGTCCAGGCGAGGCGGATCTGCGCGGGGCCGGCGCCGTGCGCGCGGGCGATGTCGAGGAGGGCGTCGTCGTGGTTCTCGGTGGCGCCGTGAGCCCCGGCCTCACCGGCGACGGCGAAGAACGGTACGAAGGCGATGCCGCGTTCGCCGCAGAGGCGGACCAGTTCGTCGGTGGCCGCCTCCCGTTTGTCGACTCCCCAGCGGTTCTGCACGCACACCACGGGGGCGATGGCCAGGGCCTCGTCGAGATGGCGCGGTTCGACGTCGGAGACGCCGAGGTGCCGGATCAGACCTGCCTCGCGGAGTTCGGCCAGGGCTCCGAAGTGCTCGGCGATGGAGTCCTGGCGCATCCGGCGCAGATTGACGACGTCGAGGTGGTCGCGGCCGAGCTGGCGCAGGTTCTCCTCGACCTGCCCGCGCAGCTGGTCGGGCCGGGCGGCAGCGGCCCACTCGCCGGAGTAGTCGCGGTGCGGGCCGACCTTGGTGACGATGACCAGGTCGTCGGCGTAGGGGGAGAGCGCGGTGTTGATGAGTTCGTTGGCGGAGCGCAGCGCGGAGAAGTAGAAGGCCGCCGTGTCGATGTGGTTGACGCCGAGCTCAACGGCCCTGCGCAGTACGGCGATCGAGCGTGCGCGGTCGCTCGGGGTGCCGAGGCCGAAGGGGGCGCTGCCCGTCAGCCGCATCGCGCCGAAGCCGACGCGGTGGACGGGCAGGTCGCCGAGTTTCCAGGTGCCGGAGGCGTCCGCGGTGATCGTTTCGGAGGTCATCGACGGAGTCTGGCACACGGTGCCTGACCAGTGCCGCGGCAGGCGACGTTCGCCCGTCAAGGAGCGGCGTCCGGTGCGTGCTCTGGGAGTCCCCCCGGCCGGAGGCCGGGGGTGCCGGCCGCAAGCCCTCGTACTGGGCGTACTTGGGCTTTCGGCCGGTGCGGCGAGAGTACGCGCCAGGCGTCGCGACGGGGCGAACGCCGCCTGTTACGGCACCAGGGTGTCAGCAATAGAGGTTGTTGCCGGCCGGGACGCCGAGGATCTGCGTGAACTTCTGGTAGGCGCTGACCCGGCTCTGCACCTGCGCCGGGTTCTTGCCGTCGCACTCCAGGGAGCCGTTGATGCTGCGGATGGACTGGCCGAATCCGGCCTGGTTGACCATGGCGTTGTGGCCGGTCATGGTGCCGGGGCCGGTCTGGGTGTTCCAGTACCACAGGCCGGTCTTCCAGGCGACGGAGGAGTTGTTCTCGACCTGCCAGGGGTTGTTGAGGAGGTCGATGCCGAGTGCGTCGCCGGCCGCCTTGTAGTTGAAGTTCCAGCTGAGCTGGATGGGGCCGCGCCCGTAGTAGGCGGACTGTCCGGCGGGGCAGCCGTACCACTGGCTCCGGTCGCAGTACGTCGGGTAGTTGGCGGTGTTCTGCTCGACGATGTAGACCAGCCCGCCGGTCTCGTGGCTGACGTTGGCGAGGAAGGCGGCGGCCTCCTGCTTCTTGACGGTGTCGCTGCCGGTGTTGGCGAAGGCCGGGTAGGCGCTGAGCGCGGCGGTGAGGCCGCTGTAGCTGTAGAAGGAGTTCCGGTTCGGGAACATCTGGTTGAACTGCGCCTCGCTGACGACGAACCCGGCGGCGGAGGCCGAGGGGGCAGCCTGGAGCACCAGGGCGGAGCTGCCTATGGCGAGCGAGGTCAGGAGTGCGGCGATACGGCGCCTCAACACAAATCAACTCCTTTGCGGAGCACGGCCGCGCCCCACTGAGGGGAGCGGCCGCGGTGGGGGGTGTGAGGCACACTCAACTGCTTTGGTCTGTACCAGTCAAGGGTGTAGACCAGTCATTCGGAAGCCGATCTTCGACCAGTGGTTTTCGCAATTGCGCCCGGAAACCGGCAAGTCGGGCTCCCGGTGGCCGCCCGGCGGCGCAGCGGTCGGGCCCGGCAGCGTCACCGCGCTGCCGGACCCGTGAAGTTGAGGGTCAGCTGAGCGGATTCGCGAGGACCGCCTTGCGGTGGCTTGTGGCTGAACGTCTCGATGGATTGACATGCTCCTCGCCCTGAAGGGCGAGGATTCTGACCTTCCTTGACTGGTTGCTGTGACGCTACGTGGCACAGGGTTCGGTCGGGAATCCGTGGCTTCCTGTTTCTTCACGCTGTGCCGGGATTGCTCCTGGTCTTACCGGCGCTCCGCAGGCCGATACCGCCAGTCCGGCGGACGGTGACGAGGGGCAGGATCGGGCGCCGCGGGACCGCTTTCCGCCGGGCCCGGATCACCCCGCCGTGGACACGCCCCCTCAGGCCGAGAGTTCGGCGCGCCGCCGCAGAAGGTGGGCCCGTTCGGGCAGGCCGGCGGCGAGCTCGATGGCGGTGTCGTACTCCTCTACCGCCTCGCCGTCACGGCCGAGGCGGCGCAGCAGGTCGGCGCGGACGGCGTGCAGGACGTGATAGCGGTCGAGGTCGAGCGCGTCGACCAGGTCGAGGGCCTTGCCCGGCCCCTCGACCTCCGCCACCGCGACCGCCCGGTTCAGCGCCACGACCGGAGACCGGTCGACGGCCATCAGCTGGTCGTACAGCCGCAGGATCTGCCCCCAGTCGGTGGCCTCGGCGGTCGGTGCGTCGCTGTGCACGGCGTTGATCGCGGCCTGGATCTGATACGGCCCCGGCCGGTTGCGGCGCAGACACCGCCGTACCACTTCCTGCCCCTCGCCGATCAGCTCCCGGTCCCACAGCCCGCGGTCCTGCTCGGGCAGCGCCACCAGCTCACCGCCCGCCGGCCTCCGCGCGGGCCGCCGGGCCTCGACCAGCAGCATCAGTGCCAGCAGCCCGGCCGCCTCGGGCTCGTCCGGCATCAGCCCGTACAGCAGCCGCCCCAGGCGTACGGCCTCCACGCACAGCTCGGGATCACCGCCGTACCCCTCGTTGAAGATCAGGTAGACGACGGCCAGCACACCGCTGAGCCGGTCGGGCAGGTCGGCGTCCTTCGGCACCCGGTAGGGGATGCCCGCGTCACGGATCTTGGCCTTGGCCCGCACCAGGCGCTGGGCCAGGGTGGGCTCGGGCACCAGGAAGGCGCGGGCGATCTGGGCGGTGCTGAGCCCGCCGAGCAGGCGCAGGGTGAGGGCGACCCTGGCCTGCGGGGCGAGCGCGGGGTGGCAGCAGGTGAAGATCAGCCGGAGCCGTTCGTCGCGCACGGGGCCCTCCTCGGCCGGTGGGTCGGGCGCGTACAGCCGGGCGGCCTCGGCGTGCCGTGCGTCCCGGGAGGACTCGCGGCGCAGCCGGTCGAGGGCGCGGTTGCGGGCGGTGGTGATGATCCAGCCGGCCGGGCTCGCCGGCACCCCGCTCTCCGGCCATCTGTGCACCGCGGTGGCGAAGGCGTCCTGGACCGCTTCCTCGGCGAGGTCGATGTCGCCGAGGAAGCGGACGAGAACGGAGACCGCGCGCCCGTACTCGGCGCGGAAGACGGCCTCCACGTCGGCGGCATCCGCCATCAGAACTGGTCCATGAAGGGCCGCACCTCGATCGGCAGCTGAGTGGCCAGGGCGGCCTTGCGTCCCCACTCCAGGGCGGCGTCCAGGTCCTCCGCGCGGATCAGGCTGAGCCCGCCGAGGTACTCCTTGCCCTCGGCGTAGGGCCCGTCGGTGACCAGCACGTCGCCGTCCTTCGGGCGCAGCATCGTGGCCGTCTCCGGGCCGTGCAGTCCACCGGAGAAGACCCAGGCGCCGGCCGCGCGCAGTTCGTCGTTGAACGCCTCGACGTCGCGCATGATCGCGGCGAGCTCGTCGGGCGGGGGCGGGGTGCCGTCGGCGGGCTGGACCACGCTGAGCAGGTAGTGCTTCATCACGTTCTCCTCGGTCGTCGTGGGGTGTGCTCGCCTTCTACACGAACGGCGGGCCCCCGGATCGACACCTCACCCTGGGCAGCCGAAAGAATCCTGTCCATGACCGTCTCCTCACATCCGCTCGTCACCCGCGCCCGGGAGCTCGCCGAGGGCCTCCTCTCGCCCGCTGCGGAGCGCGTCGACCAGGAGGGGGTGCCGGCGAGTCACATTGCGGCGATCAGGCGCTCGGGCCTGCTCGGCCTGAACGCGCCGGTGGCGTACGGCGGCTCGGCGGCGCCCGCGGCCGTCGTACGCGAGACGGCGGAGATCCTGGCCGGGGCGTGCTGCTCGACGTGGTTCGTGCAGACGCAGCACCACACACCGGTACTGACCCTGGCGAAGGCCGAACTGCCGTTGCGAGAGCGCCTGTTGGGCCCGCTGGCGCGGGGTGAGCTGCTGTCCGGGGTGGCGTACGCGCATCTGCGGTCGTACCCACTTGTGCCCGTGCGCGTCCGGCGGGAGGGAGCCGGCTGGCGCTTCCACGGCACCGTCCCCTGGTATACCGGCTGGGGCCTGAACGACGTACTGCTGCTGGCCGGGGTGACCGAGGACGACGAGGCCCTCTTCGCCTTCGTCGAGGCACGGGAGCAGCCGGGCCTGCGCCCGTCGGAGCCGATGCGGCTGGCCGCGCTCACCGCATCCCGGACGGTGTCCCTGGACCTGGACGGCCTGCTGGTACCGCAGGGCGCGGTCGCGCTCCGGACGCCGTACGAGGACTGGGCGGCGGCGGACCGCCCGAAGACCCTCAACGCCAACCCGGCGGTCTTCGGGATCACGGAGGCGGCACTGGCCCTGGTGGCGGAGGAGTACGCCGCTCCGCTGCGGGCCCGTGCCGACGAGGTCCGCCGCCGGGCCTACGCGCTCGCCGATCATCCGGCACCGCTGGAGCACGCGGAGGAGCGGCTGGCGCTGCGGGCCGAGGCGTTCACGCTGATGCGTACGGCGACCACGGCGGCCGTGGTGACGGGAGGCGGCCGGGCGATGTCCGTCACCGCCCGCGCCCAACGCCTGGCCCGGGAGGCCCTGTTCCTCCTGGTCCAGGGCCAGACCGGCGTATCACGCACGGCACATCTGGAGTGGCTCGCGCAGCAACCCCGCTGAGGCGCCAGGATCACCGACCCCCTGTTGCGTATCGCACGCTCGATTGCACCAAGCAGAACACTGCCTCTTGACCGGCCGGCCACCCCGGCCGGACCATGTTGCGCATCACTCATATCGTTGCGCAGCGCGCATCCTGGAGGATGGCATGTCTCCTCGACCGCAGCCCGGCCACGAGTTCGTCCTCACCCTGTCGTGCCCCGACCGGGCCGGTCTGGTCCACGCCGTCACCGGCTACCTGGTCCGCCACTCCGGCAACATCCTGGAGAGCCAGCAGTTCGACGACCGGCTGCAGAACCGCTTCTTCATGCGGGTGCACTTCGAAGTCCCGGACGGCGCCGTCTCGTTGCGGGATCTGCGCACCGGTTTCGCCCCGGTCGCCGAGGCGCACCACATCAGCTGGCGGCTGCACGACGCGTCCACCCCGACCCGCACCCTGGTCATGGTGTCGAAGTTCGGCCACTGCCTCAACGACCTGCTCTTCCGCAGGTCCACGGGCTCCCTGAACATCGAGATCCCCGCGATCGTCTCCAACCACCGCGACTTCGAGCCACTGGCACGGAACTACGGCATCCCCTTCCATCACATCCCGGTGACACCCGACACCAAGGCCGAGGCGGAGGCCCGGCTGCTCCGCCTCGTCGACGAGCTCGGCATCGGCCTGGTGGTGCTCGCCCGGTACATGCAGATCCTCTCCGACGACCTGTGCAAGCAGCTCGACGGACGGGCCATCAACATCCACCACTCGTTCCTGCCGAGCTTCAAGGGGGCCCGGCCGTACGTACAGGCGCACCGGCGCGGTGTGAAGCTCGTCGGCGCCACGGCTCACTATGTGACGCCCGATCTCGACGAGGGTCCGATCATCGAGCAGGACGTCGTACGCGTGACCCACTCGCACGCCCCGGACGAACTGGTCGCCCTGGGCCGGGACGTGGAGGCCCAGGTCCTCGCCCGCGCCGTGCGGTGGCACAGCGAGAGCCGTGTGCTGGTCAACGGCCACTGCACAGTCGTCTTCCGCTGAGGCACTGGACAAGGCACCCGCGCTCCGATCGGCGGACACCGCCGTACCGCGGGCCGCCGGCCGGTCCGAAGCACCTGCTCCGGCCGGCTCCCGCGCCGCTCAGGCGTATTCCACGGCCGCGTCCAGCAGCCAGTCCACCAGGTAGCCGGCGAAGGAGGAGCGCACCAGCACCCAGAACCCGGCCCGGCTCTCGTCGCGGGCGACCAGCACGACCTGGGTGCGGGCCAGCGTGGTCTGGGCGCAGCGGCCGGGGCCGAAGGCGCGCGGGTGCAGGTCCAGCGCGCAGCCGTGGGACAGCAGATCGCGGGCGTGGCGGCCGCCGACCAGGAGGGTGGTGCGCTGGGCGGAGACATCGGTGACGGCGACCGGTTCCGCCCCGGCCGCCGAGCGGATCCGGCTCTCCAGCTCCCGCTCGGTGCCGGGGCGGCCCACCACCAGCCATTCGTCCGGGCCGAGCCATACCGCGGCGACCTCCCCCGCGTGCACGACGGTGTTCGGTTCCAGGGGCAGTTGGAGTCCCAAAGCCGGTCCCACGGCGTCCGCCGCCGGGCTCTTGGCGCCGAGGCGGACGTTGACCTGGGCCAGGAAAGGGAGTTCGGCCAGCCGGATCGCGCCCCGGGAGGAGCGCGTCACGGCGGCCAGGCGGTGCGCGGCGTCGGCCAGGGGGCTGCGCTGCCATGCGGTCGGGGCGGTGTCAGCCATCACGGCGGGCTCCCTCGGGGTCGTAGAGGACGGGACTGGCGACGGTCACCGGCAGCAGCCGTTCGCCGACGGGTGCGAAGAGGCGCTCGCCGACACGGTTCCGGCCGGCCTTGACCAGGGCCAGGGCGAAGGTCCGGCCGAGCGCCGCGCTGCGGTAGCTGGAGGTGACATGGCCGAGCATGGGGACCGGCGGGGCGGGCAGTTCGCTCTCGGCGACCAGGTGGGTGCCCTCCGGGAGGATGACATCGGGGTCGTCCGTGAGCAGGGCGACCAGCTGCTTGCGGTCGGGGCGGGCTGTGTCGGCGCGGGCGTGAGAGCGTTTGCCGATGAAGTCGGGCTTCTTCCTGGACACCGCCCAGCCCATGCCGAGGTCCTGCGGGGTGACCGTGCCGTCGGTGTCCTGGCCGACGATCGGGTAGCCCTTCTCCGCGCGCAGCACATGCATGGTCTCGGTGCCGTACGGAGTGATGCCGTACGGCGCCCCCGCCTCATACAGGGCATCCCAGAGCGCGCGAGCCCGCCACGGCGACACGTTGATCTCGTAGGCGAGTTCGCCGGAGAAGCTGATCCGGCACACCCGGGCTTCGACGTCGGCGACGGTGGTCTCCCGCCACGCCATGAACGGGAAGTCGTCGTTGGACAGGGCCAGTCGGGGCGCGAGCGAGCCGAGGACCTGGCGGGACTTCGGGCCGACCAGCGCCACGGTGGCCCAGTGCTCGGTGACCGAGGTGCAGTGCACCCGCAGGTCGGGCCACTCGGTCTGCAGCCACTCCTCCATCCAGTCCAGGACGGCCGCCGCGTTGCCGGTCGTGGTGGTGACCAGGAACCGGTCCGGGGCGAGCCGGATGACCGTGCCGTCGTCGAACACCATTCCGTCCAGGCGGCACATCACACCGTAGCGGATCATGCCGACCTTCAGGGTGCTGATCATGTTCGTGTAGAGCCGGTCCAGGAAGAGCGCGGCGTCCGGGCCCTGTACATCGATCTTGCCGAGCGTGGAGGCGTCCATGAAGGCCACGCCCTCGCGGGCGGCGCGGCACTCGCGCAGCACGGCCGTCTCCATGTCCTCGCCGTCCCGCGGGTAGTACCAGGGCCGCTTCCACTGGCCGACGTTCTCGAACAGCGCGCCGTGCTCGACGTGCCTGCCGTGCAGGGCGGTGGTGCGGACGGGGTCGTGCAGCGCGCCACGGTCGCGGCCCGCCAGGGTGGCGAAGGAGACGGGGGTGTACGGCGGCCGGAAGGTGGGCAGACCGAGCGCCGAGATGTCCACGCCGAGGAGTTCGGCGACCACCCCGCTCGCCAGCACCCCGCCGGTCTTGCCCTGGTCGTTGGCGGTTCCGGCCGTGGTGTAGCGCTTGGTGTGCTCGACCGAGCGCAGGCCCGCGCCGGTCGCACGGGTCAAGTCGTCCACGGTGACGTCGCGTTGGAGGTCGACGAAGCGTGGGGCGCCGGTGCGGGTGGGGATCGTGAAGACCTGCATGGGCGGGGTGTACGGCTGGGCGGGTGCCGTCGGAAGACCGGGGGCCTCGGCGGTGTAGCCCTCGGCCTCGGCCGCCCGGGCGCCGGCCGCCGCGCCCTGGGCGAGGGCCGTGGCGAGGTCGAACGCCCCGTTCGCTGCGCCCGCGACCGCCACCGCCTGACGGCAGCCGTCGGGGACGAACGTGCCCGGTGTCTCGTCGTGGCGGAGCTTGCCGCCCGCCTGGCTGAACAGATGCGCGACCGGGTTCCAGCCCCCGGAGACGAGAAGCAGGTCGGCGGCGAACTCCCGTTGCGCGCCGGTACCTTCGTACGGGGCGACGGTCACGGCGGTGAGACGGGCGCCGCCCGCCGTGCCGGTGACCGCGTGTCCGGCCAGTACCTCGATCCCGGCGGACCGGGCGCGTTCGGCCCACTCCCCCGGCTCGGGCCGGGTGTCGACGATCGCCGCGATGTCCGCTCCGGCCGCCGCCAGGTCGAGTGCGGCGGCGTAGGCGCTGTCGTTGGTGGTGAACACGACCGCGCGCCGGCCGGGCAGGACGGCGTACCGGTGGAGGTACGTCCGCGCCGAGGCGGCCAGCATCACACCGGGGCGGTCGTTGTCGCCGAACGCGAGCGACCGCTCGTGGGCGCCGGTGGCCAGGACGACGTGCCGGGCCCGGATCCGCCAGACGCGTTCGCGCGAGACGTGCTCCGGGGCGTCCGCGCCGAGGTGGGTGGTGCGGCGTTCGACGGCGAGGAGGTGGTTGTCGTCGTAGTGGCCGAAGACGGTGGTGCGACGCAGGACGCGGACCTCGGGGGCGGTTTCGAGGCGTGCGTGAGTCGTGGCCACCCAGTCGGTGTGCTCGCCGGTGCCCAGCAGGCTGCCGCCGGGCTCCGACTGGTCGTCGGCGAGGATGACGCGGGCGCCGCTGGTGGCCGCCGCCGCTGCCGCCGCGAGACCCGCGGGGCCGGCGCCCACGACCAGCAGGTCGCAGTGGGCGTGCACGGCGTCGTAGCGGGCGGGGTCGGGTTCGGTGGCGAGGCGTCCCTGGCCCGGGAGGCTGCGGGCGACCAGGCCGTCGTAGAGCTCGACGGTGGTGGCGGGAAGCATGGGTTCGGGGAAGGGAGCCTCGATCTGGACGACCGCGTTGGGTTCTTCGGCGCCGGCGGAGAAGATGCCCCGGGGGCGGCCGAGTCTGATGCTGGTGGCGGCCTGGATGACGCCGTTGGCGAGGAGCGCGGAGGCGAGGGTGTCGCCGCGGTAGCCCTGGTATTCGGTGCCGTCGAAGGTGAAGGTGAGGGGGGTGGTGCGGTCGACTCGGCCGCCGGTGGGGGTGCGGAACGGGTGGCCGGCGGCAGAGCCGCCGACGCCCCCGGACCCTCGCTTCGCCCCAGAAGGGGCCTCGCCCTCAAACGCCGGCCGGGCTGATCGGGGCGGAGCCGGGCTGGAAGCCGCCGGACGGGCTGGGTGCGGTGGACGCGGCTGCAGGGCCTCCGGGCGCGGCTCCCCCGTCCGATACACCGTCAGGATCTCGTTCGTCGACGTGTCCCGTACCGCGTTGAACCAGCTGCGGCAGCCCGCCGTGTGGTTCCAGCGCTCGGCGAAGGGGCCCTTCGGGTTGGCGCGGAAGAAGAGGTAGCGTGCCCACTCCTCGTCGGTGAGGGACGCGGGGTCCTCGGGGTAGGGGACGTGGGCCTGGCCGCCGTAGTGGAACTCGGCCTCGTCGCGGGGCCCGCACCACGGGCAGGGGATGAGCAGCATGGTTCGGGCTCCCTAGTGGGCCACCGCGGCCGCGCCGTGCTCGTCGACGAGCGCGCCGGTGGTGAAACGGTCGAGCGAGAAGGGGGCGTTCAGCGCGTGCGGGGAGTCGTACGCGATGGTGTGGGCGTAGACCCAGCCGACCCCCGGCGTGGCCTTGAAACCGCCCGTTCCCCAGCCGCAGTTGAGGTAGAGGTTGTCCACCGGGGTGCGGCCGACGATGGGTGAGGCGTCCGGGCTGACGTCGACGATGCCGCCCCAGGTGCGCAGGACGTGGGCGCGGGCGAAGACCGGGAACAGCTCCAGGGCGGCGGACATCTGTTCCTCGATGATGTGGAACGCGCCGCGCTGGGTGTAGGAGTTGTACGCGTCGATGCCCGCGCCCATCACCAGCTCGCCCTTGTGTGCCTGGCTGACGTACACATGGACCGCGTTGGACATGACCACCGTCGGGTGGACCGGCTCCAGGAGTTCGGAGACCAGGGCCTGCAAGGGGTGGCTCTGGAGGGGGAGTTCGATGCCCGCCATGGCGGCCAGGACCGAGGTGTGGCCCGCCGAGCAGAGGGCCACCTTGCCGGCGGCGATCGGGCCGGCGGTGGTCTGGACGCCGACCACCCGGCCGCCCGCCACATCGACTCCGGTGACCTCGCAGTTCTGGATGATGTCGATGCCGGCCGCGTCCGCGGACCGGGCGAAGCCCCAGGCCACGTAGTCGTGCTTGGCGATGCCGGCGCGCGGCTGGTAGGTGCCGCCGAGGACCGGGTAGCGCACGTCGGGTGAGACGTTGACGATCGGGCAGACCTCTTTGACCTGCTCGGCGTCGAGCCATTCGGCGTCCACGCCGTTGAGGCGGTTGGCCTGGACCCGGCGGACGCTGTCGCGGACGTCCTGGAGGCTGTGGGCGAGGTTCAGCACGCCGCGCTGGGAGAAGAGGATCGGGTAGTCGAGCTCCTCCTCCAGCCCCTCCCACAGCTTGAGCGCGTGCTCGTAGATGCCCGCGCTCTCGTCCCAGAGGTAGTTGGAGCGGATGATCGTGGTGTTGCGGGCCATGTTGCCGCCCGCGAGCCAGCCCTTCTCCAGGACCGCGACATCGGTGATGCCATGGTTCTTCGCCAGGTAGTGGGCGGTGGCGAGGCCGTGGCCGCCGCCGCCGACGATCACCACGTCGTAGGACCGCTTCGGCTCGGGTGTGCGCCAGAGGAAGTCCGGGTGGTCGGGCAGGTCGGCGCCGGGGGTGCGGGGGCTCATCGGACGTCTCCGTCGTGTGAGAGGTGCGGGTAGAGCGGGTGCTTGGCGGCCAGCGCCTCGGTGCGGGCACGCAGGGCGGGGACGTCCGGCTCGGGCTGGAGGGCGAGGGCGATCACGTCGGCCACCGTGGCGAAGTCCTCCTCGGTGAAGCCCCGGGTGGCCAGCGCGGGGGTGCCGATGCGCAGGCCGGAGGTGACCATGGGCGGGCGCGGGTCGAAGGGGACGGCGTTGCGGTTGACGGTGATGCCGATCGTGTGGAGGAGGTCCTCGGCCTGCCGGCCGTCCAGGGGTGAGTCCCGGAGGTCGACGAGGACGAGGTGGACGTCCGTGCCGCCGGTCAGCACCCGCACACCGGCGGCGGCCGCGTCGGGCCGTGTCAGGCGCTCGGTGAGGATACGGGCGCCGGCCAGGGTGCGGGCCTGGCGTTCGGCGAACTCGGGTGCTGCCGCGACCTTGAAGGAGACGGCCTTCGCGGCGATGACGTGCTCCAGCGGGCCGCCCTGCATCCCGGGGAACACCGCCGAGTTGATCTTCTTGGCGAGGTCGGCGTCGTTGGTGAGGACGACCCCGCCGCGCGGTCCGCCGAGGGTTTTGTGCGTCGTGGTGGTGACGACGTGGGCGTGCGGGACGGGGCTCGGGTGCAGTCCGGCGGCGACCAGGCCCGCGAAGTGCGCCATGTCGACCATGAGCAGGGCACCGACCTGGTCGGCGATCCGGCGGAAGGCCGCGAAGTCCAGCTGCCTCGGGTACGCCGACCAGCCCGCGATGATCATCTTCGGGCGGTGTTCCTTGGCGAGCCGCTCCACCTCGTCCATGTCCACCAGGTGGTCCGTCTCGGAGACGTGGTACGGCACGGCGTGGAGCATCTTGCCGCTGTAGTTGATGCGCATGCCGTGGGTGAGATGGCCGCCGTGCGCGAGGTCGAGGCCGAGGACGGTGTCGCCGGGCTGGAGCAGGGCGAAGAAGACGGCGGTGTTGGCCTGGGCGCCCGAGTGTGGCTGGACGTTGGCGAAGCCGGCGCCGAAGAGCGACTTGACGCGTTCGATCGCCAACCGCTCGGTGACGTCCACGTGTTCGCAGCCGCCGTAGTAGCGGCGGCCGGGGTACCCCTCGGCGTACTTGTTGGTGGCGACCGAGCCCTGCGCCTCCATCACGGCGGTGGGCGCGAAGTTCTCGGAGGCGATCATCTCCAGGGTGGACTGCTGGCGGTTCAGCTCGGCACGGAGAGCGGCATGGACCTCGGGGTCCAGCTCGGCCAGGGGCGTGTTCAGCGCGTTCATGCGGGGTTCGTGTTCCTCTCGGCGGCCGCGCCGGGGCGCAGCGTCTCCGGGGTGATCGGTGCGGGCGGGCCGGCCACCTCGGCGGCGGTGTCCCTCTCGCGGGTGTGCCCGGCCGGCCCCTTGGTTCCGGTGTGCCTCGCGTCGGCGGGCGGCTCGCGGCGGAGCGAGGCCGTACGACGGCACATCGCGGCGCCTCCTTCGATCCGCTCAGCCACGGAGACGGGACATCGCCGGGTCGAACAACGGCTCCTCGGCGACAACCGCATCAACCCGCTGGTCGAAATAGCCGATGTGCACGGACGTACCGGGCACGGCCAGCTCCGCCGGCAGCCACGCGTACGCGATTCCCTTGCCGACCGTGTAGCCGTAGGCGGCGCTGGTCACATAGCCGACCGCGCGCTCGCCGTCGTACACCGGCTCCTTGCCCATGACGACGGCCAGTGGGTCGTCGATGGTGAGGCAGCTCAGCCGGCGCCGCACATCCGCCTTGCGCCGCTCCAGCGCGGCCCTGCCGACGAAGTCACCCTTGTCGGGCTTGACGGCGAAGCCGAGGCCGGCCTCGTAGGGGTCGTGCTCGTAGGTCATGTCGGTGCCGAAGGAGCGGTAACCCTTCTCCAGGCGCAGGCTGTTGAAGGCGCCCCGCCCGGCGATGATGCCGCCGAGCGGCTCGGCCGCCTGCCAGAGGGTGTCCCAGAGTTTCGCACCCTGGTCGGCGGTGGTGTACAGCTCCCAGCCGAGTTCGCCGACGTACGACAGCCGCATCGCGGTGACCGGCACCGAGCCGATGTAGGCGCGTCTGGCGCGGAAGTACTTGAGCCCCTCGTTGGTGAAGTCCTCGTCGGTGAGCGGTTGCAGGACCTCGCGGGCGAGCGGACCCCACAGGCCGATACAGCAGGTGCCGGGGGTGATGTCGCGGACCTGGACGCGTCCGTCGGCGGGGAGGTGACGGGTGAACCAGTCGAGGTCGAGGTTGCCGTTGGCGCCGACCTGGAAGAGGTCGCGGGCGAGGCGGGCGACCGTGATGTCGCTGCGGATGCGGCCGTCGTGGTCGAGGAGCAGGGTGTACGTGACCGAGCCGACGGACTTGGCGACCTTGCCGGTGACCAGGCCCTCCAGGAAGTCGGCGGCACCGGGGCCGGTGACCTCCAGGCGCTTGAGGGCGGTCATGTCGTACATCGCGACCGTCTCGCGGGTGACCTGGGCCTCGGCGCCGACGATGGGCGACCAGTACTGCGCGGCCCAGTCGTTGGGGGTGGGGATGGCGCGGCCCTCGACCAGGCCTGCGTTGGCCTCGTACCACTGGGGGCGCTCCCAGCCGTTGGCCTCCAGGAAGAACGCGCCGTGTTGCCGCTGGCGGGTGTGGAAGGGGCTGGTGCGGATCGGGCGGGGCTTCCCGCTCGGCTGGAGGGGGTGGAGGATGTCGTAGACCTCGACGAAGTTCTGGCAGTCGCGGGCCAGGACGTACTCAGGGGCGAGCTGGTGCGGTTCGAAGCGGTTGATGTCGCACTCGTGCAGGTCGAAGGACGAGCAGTGGCCGTCCACCAGCCATTCGGCGACGGCCCGGCCGACGCCCGCGGAGTGGGTGACCCAGACGGCCTCGGCGACCCAGAAGCCCTTGACGTCCGGGGACTCGCCGAGCAGCGGGTAGCCGTCGGTGGTGAAGGAGAAGAGGCCGTTGATGCCCTCCTCGACCTTGGCCTCGCGGGTCGCGGGGAGCAGTGACCGGGTCTCGGTCCAGGCGTCCTCGAAGTCCTCCTCGGTGAACTTCATCACCGAGGGCATCTGTTCGGCCTCGTCCACGGAGAGGATGTCGTCGGCGGAGACCGGCATGGGGCGGTGGCCGTAGGAGCCGATGCCGAGGCCGTCGAAGCGGTCGCGGTAGTAGAGGTCGGCGTCCTGGTGGCGCAGGATGGGGCGGACCGCCTCCTCGGTCTGGCCGGCGAGGGCGGGGACGGGGCCGGTCCAGGCGAGCTGGTGGGCGAGCGGCGTGAGCGGCAGGTTCATGCCGACCATGCGCGCGATCCTGGGGCCCCAGATGCCGGCGCAGCACACGACGATGTCGGCGGGGATCTCCCCCTGGTCGGTCAGCACGCCGGTGACGCGGCCCTCGCTCCGGCGTACGTCGAGGACCTCGTGGCGGGCGAGGAAGCGGACGCCGCGCTCGGTGGCCCGGCGGATCTGGGCCTCGACGGCGAGGACGGCATTGGCGAGGCCGTCGGTGGGGACGAATAGGCCGCCGAGGACCCGGTCCCGGTTCACCAGCGGGTGCCGTTCGACGCACTCCCCGGGGGTGAGGATCCGTGCCTCGATGCCCCAGGCGGTGATCCAGCCGTGGCGGCGGTGGAGTTCGGCGAGGCGCTCGGGGGTGGTGGCCACTTCGAGGCCGCCGACCTGGAGGAAGCAGGGCTTGCCGTCGACGTCGAGGGAGCAGAGCTTCTCGACGGTGTAGCGGGCCAGCTCCGTCATGGTCTTCGAGGGGTTCGTCTGGAAGACCAGGCCGGGGGCGTGCGAGGAGGAGCCCCCGGTGGCCGGGAGAGGGCCCTGGTCGACGACGGTCACCTCGGTCCAGCCGCGTGCGGAGATCTCGTCCGCGAGGGCGGCTCCCACGACGCCCGCTCCGATGATGACCACTCGGGGTCCCGCCATCGACCAACCTCCGAACTTGAGACCGGTGCAGTTGCTTCGTGCGCAACGTGATTCAGGCTGCGCAACTCAATGTGCCCGTCGTCGAGGAAGGGTGTCAAGGGGTCGGGTGACGTCGGAAAACGGGCCGGGAAACGGCCGGGAGGCAGCCGGGCAGACGGCAACGCCCGGCGGGCGGTGCGCAGCTGTGCGCACCACCCGCCGGGCGTACTGGACCGGCCTGTTCACGCCCCCGCTACTTCAGCCAGGCGTCGGCCTTGTCGCGGTTGGCGTCGACCCACTTCTTCGCCGCGGCCTCGTCGGACATCTTGTCCACGGCGATGTACTTGGCCACGGTGTTCTGGTCCTCGTTGGTCCAGTTGAACTTCTTCACCAGGTCGTACGCCGGGCTGCCCGACTTGGCGAAGCCGGCGCTGACGATCTTGTCCAGGTCGTAGACGGGGTAGTCACAGGCGACCTTCGCCGCGTCGGCGTCGCAGCCCGTCGTGTACTTGGGCAGGTCCACCTTCACCAGGGGCACCTCGGACAGGAACCACTGCGGTTCGTAGAAGTAGCCGATCAGCCACTGCTTGTTCTTCTCGGCCGTGCGGAAGGCCTGGATGAGCGCCGTCTCGCTGCCCGCGTACACCACCTTGAAGTTCAGCTTCAGGTTCTTGACCAGGGCGGCGTCGTTGGTGACGTACGACGGGTCGCCGTCGAGCAGCTGGCCCTTGCCGCCCGACTCGGACGTCTTGAAGTCGGCGGCGTACTTGTCGAGGTTCTCCCAGTTCGTGATGTCGGGGTGCGCCTTGGCCAGCCACGGCGGGACGAACCAGCCGATGATTCCCTTGTTGCCGGTCGACCCGGCCGCCACGGCCGTCTTCTGCCCGGTGATGTACTTCTTCTTCAGATCGTCGTGACCCCAGTTCTCCAGGACGGCGTCGACCTCGCCGGTGCCGAAGCCCTGCCAGGCGATCTCCTCCTTGAGGTCCTTCTTGTTGACCGTGCAGCCGAGGTCGTGCTCCGCGACGTACGCGACGACCGCCGCGTCCGCCTCGTAGCCCACCCACGGGTTGACGGCCAGGTTGAAGGTGCCGCACTTGCCGCCCGAGGACGTCGAGCCGGCGGAACCGCTCTCGCCGACCTTCGCTCCGCCGCAGGCCGTGAGGGTGAGGCCGAGGACGGCCAGGCCGGCCGCGCCGGCTCGCCAGTGTTGTGCCATGGTGTCGCGCTCCTTATGCCCGGGTGCGTCGCGCCGCAGCCTGAGTGATCCGGTCGAACATGACTCCGAGCAGTACGATGGCGAGCCCTGCCGCCAGCCCCTTGCCGTACAGCTCCCCCTGCGAGAAACCGGCCACGACGTCGTAGCCGAGGGCGCCCGCCCCTACCAGGCCGCCCACCACAACCATCGACAGCACGTAGATCAGGCCCTGGTTGGTCGCGAGGGTCAGGGCGCCGCGTGCCATCGGCAGTTGGACCTTGGTGATGATCTGCCAGGTGTTGCACCCGGCCGAGGTGGCCGCCTCCACGGTGGACTCGGGCACGTTCCGCACCCCGTCGGCGATGATCTTGATCGCGACGGGTGCCGCGTAGACGACCGCCGCGACGATCGCGGTGAAGCGGGTCGCGCCGAAGAGCGCCAGGAACGGCACGAGATAGACGAATGGCGGCATGACCTGAGCGGCGTCCAGGGTGGGCCGGATCAGCCGGTCCACCAGCGCGCTGCGGCCCATCCACACGCCGACCACGGCGCCGAAAAGCATCACCAGGACGGTGGCCACGGCGGTCGAGGCGAGGGTGGTCATGCTGTCCGACCACAGGCCCGTGCCGACCAGCAGCCCGACGCACACGGCGGCCGTCGCCCCGGCCCGCCAGCCGCCGAGCACCGCGCCGAGCGCGGCCAGGGTGGCGCCGACGAGCCACCACGGGGAGTCGGTGAGCAGCGTCTGGAACGGGTTGAGCAGGCCGTTGGTGAGGACGTCTCGCAGGGCGTTGGTCAGGCCGGAGAGATGGTCCTGCAGCCAGGTGGTCGTGGTGTCGGCGGCGCTCGCGACATGGGTGCCGACGGCGCCGTCGCCGGGGAACTCGGCCGCCCAGACGTAGGTGTGGGAGAGGTAGACCAGGACGGCGGCCGCGATGCCACCGGCCGCCAGCAGCGGTCGGCGCCACGTGAGGAACGGGCCGCCGGTGCGGCGGGCCTCGGTTCGGGCGGCGGCCGCGGTGGTGACCCGGTCGAGCACGATGGCCATGACGACGATGGCGAGACCGGCGTTGAACGCGGTGCCGACGTCGAGCGACTGCAGGGCCTGGACGACGGTCTTGCCGAGGCCGGGCGCGTCGATCAGGGCGGCGATGGTGACCATGGCCAGCGCGGCCATGATGGTCTGGTTGACGCCCATGACCACCGTGCGCCTGGACATCGGCAGCAGCACCTTCAGCAGCAGCTGCGTCCGTGTCGTGCCGAGCGACTCGGCCGCCTCCACGGTGGTCTCGGGCACGGAGCGGATGGCGTGCGCGGTGATGCGGATGGCGGGCGGTGCCGCGTAGATCACCGTGGTGATCACGGCGGAGGCCCCGCCGATGAGGAAGATCAGGGTCAGCGGGGCAAGGTAGACGAAGGTCGGCATCGTCTGCATGAAGTCCAGGAAGGGCGTCATGATCCGGTTGAACCGGTCGGACAGCCCCGCCCACACCCCGAGCGGGATGCCGATGAGCAGCGCCACCAGGACCGCCGACAGGGTCAGCGCCAGGGTGTCCATGCTCTCCTGCCACAGGCCCTGCAGCCCGAAGAAGGTCACGCCGGCCGCGGCCAGCAGCGCCACCCGCCAGTTGCCCACGGCCCAGGAGACGTAACCGGCGAGTCCGACGACGCCGAGCCAGCCGATCTGCGGGACCGGGCGGGAGCCGGTGGGCTGGGAGATCAGTGACTGGACGAAGGTCACCAGGTTGTCGATGGCCAGCCGGATCTCGTTGAAGAAGTACAGGAAGACCGGGTTGGAGTTGCGGTTGGCGCCGATGCTGTCGTTGACGTCGTTCAGCCAGTGGTGCAGGCCCGTGAGGTCGGCGGCGGCCAGGGTCAGCGTCTGCCGGCCGCGCAGCACGGCGAAGAGCACCAGCCACACGACCAGGATCGCCGCCACCACCATCGGGCGGCTGACCTTGTGGCGCAGGGTGGCGACCGGCGCGGTCGCGTCGGCGACGGCGGCCATCACGCGCCGCCCTCCTGTCCGGCGACGACGGCGAGGATCTCCTCGTCGCCGACGATGCCGAGCAGCTTGCCGTTCTCGACGACCTTGACCGGCTTCTCGGCCGCGAGCACCGCCCGGGTGGCCTCGCGGACCACGACGTCCGGGCCCAACTCGGGTCCGTCCAGGGCATCTTCCGGCGCGGCGGGCCGCATGATCCAGCGCAGGGTGAGGACATCGCCGCGCGGCACGTCCTTGACGAAGTCCCGTACATAGTCGTCCGCCGGGGCGCCGACGAGTTCGTCGCCGGTGCCGCACTGGACCATCCTGCCGTCCCGCATGATCAGGATGCGGTCGCCGAGCTTCAGTGCCTCGGAGAGGTCGTGGGTGATGAACACCATGGTCTTGCCGACCTCGTGGTGCAGGCGGATGACCTCGCTCTGCATGTCGCGGCGGATCAGCGGGTCGAGGGCGGAGAACGGCTCGTCGAAGAAGAGGACGTCGGGGTCGCCGGCCAGGGCGCGGGCGAGGCCGACGCGCTGCTGCATACCGCCGGAGAGCTGGTCGGGGTAGGAGTTCTCGTATCCGGCGAGCCCCACCAGTTCGACCACCTCCATGGCCTTCCTGGTCCGCTCGGCCCTGCCCATGCCCCGGATCTCCAGGCCGAACGCCACGTTGTCGACGACCTTGCGGTGCGGCAGCAGGCCGAAGTGCTGGAAGACCATGGAGAACTTGCTGCGCCGCAGCTCCCGCAGCCGCCGGGTGTCGGCGCCCCGGATGTCCTCGCCCTCGAAGACGACCTCTCCGGCGGTGGGTTCGATCAGCCGGGTCAGACATCGCACCAGGGTGGACTTGCCGGACCCGGACAGGCCCATGACGACGAAGACCTCGCCGGGCGACACCTCGAAGTTCACGTCCCGGACGGCGGCGGTGCAACCGGTGCGGTCCATCAGCTCGCGGCGGGTGAGCCCGCACAGCTCCTCCGAGCCCGGCACCTCGTCGGCCTTCGGCCCGAACACCTTCCACAGCCGGCGCACGGAGATGACCGGGGTGCGCTCCCGGGGGTCCTGGGACGTGCCGCGCCGCTGCGACACCTCGGTCTGGGCTGGGGTCATGATCGGCCTCTCTTCGGCGTCAGCCGCGGAACCAGTGCTGCGGCCGGGGTCGGATGTTCTGCCAGACGTGCTTGGGCTCTCGGTACTCGTCCAGGCCGGCCGGTCCCAGCTCGCGGCCCACACCCGAATGCCCGAAGCCACCCCATTCCGCTTGCGGCACATAGGGGTGGTAGTCGTTGATCCACACGGTGCCGTGGCGCAGCCTGCGGGCGACACGCTGGGCCCTGCCCGCGTCCTGCGTCCAGACGGCGCCGGCGAGGCCGTACTCCGTGTCGTTGGCGATGCGGACGGCGTCGTCCTCGTCCTGGAAGCGCTCCACGGTGAGCACGGGTCCGAAGGACTCCTCGTGCACCACCCGCATGTCCTGCCGGCACTCGTCGAGGACGGTGGGCGGGTAGTAGAAGCCGTCCGCCAGCGCGGGGTCGTCGGGGCGCGCGCCGCCGCAGCGCAGTACGGCGCCCTCCGCGAGGCCGGCGGCGACGTACGCCTCGACCTTCTCGCGGTGCTGTGCGGAGATCAGCGCCCCGGTGTCGGCCTCGGGGTCGAAGGGGCCGCCGAGGCGGATGAGTCGGGCCCGGCGGACGACCTCGTCGACGAAGGCGTCGTGGATCGAGTCCTCGACGATCAGCCGGGCGCCGGCCGAGCAGACCTGCCCGGAGTGCAGGAAGACGGCGGTGAGCGCGAAGTCGACGGCGGTGGCGAAGTCGGCGTCCGCGAAGACGACGTTGGGGTTCTTGCCGCCGAGTTCCAGGGCGACCTTCTTCACCGTGGCGGCGGCGGTGGCCATGATGTGCCGGCCGGTGTGCAGTCCGCCGGTGAAGGACACCATGTCGACGGCCGGGTGCTCGGCGAGCGGCGCGCCCGCCTCGGCTCCGGCGCCCAGCACCAGGTTTGCGGCGCCGGCGGGGAGGCCCGCTTCCGCAAGGGCCTTCATCAGCAGGATCGAGGTGGAGGGCGTGAGCTCACTGGGCTTGAGGACGAAGGTGTTGCCCGCGAGCAGGGCCGGGGCGACCTTCCAAGAGGCCTGCAGCAGCGGGTAGTTCCACGGGGTGATCAGTCCGCAGACGCCGACGGGTTCATAGGTGACGCGGCTGAGCGCGTCGTCGCGGCCGGTGTCGACCACCCGTCCGGCACTGGTGCCGGCGATACCGCCGTAGTAGCGGAAGCAGGAGACGACGTCGGCGATGTCGTACTCGCTCTCCACCAGGCGCTTCCCGGTGTCGAGGGACTCGGCGCGGGCGAAGTCCTTGGCGTCGCGCTCGATGATGTCCGCGGCGCGCAGCAGCAGTGCGCCGCGGTCCCGCTCGGGGGTGTGCGGCCAGGGGCCGTCGTCGAAGGCGCGCCGGGCCGCGGCGATCGCGGCCTCGGTGTCGGGACGGGTCGCCTCCGAGACCGTGGCGACGAGGGTACCGTCCGCCGGACAGCGGATCTCACGGTGGCCGCCTGCCGCCGCCGCGCGCCATTCACCATCCACATACAGATCTGCCACGGCCGCGCCCTTCGAGCCCGAATTCGTTGCGCATTGTGCATTGGATTGCTTTTGGTGGAACACCCTGACCGAATGGACTGACAGCCGTCAAGGGGTCCGGTATCCCGATTCGGCCGCGAAAGCGGCCCTTGCGGTGCGGGTCAGCCGCCCAGCCGGTCCAGCAGCGCACGGCGCCACCGCTCGGTCTCGGCCACCTGGTTGAAGGTGAAGAGATGGAGCCCGGCCACGCCTGCCGACGGCCCGGTGAAGGCCCCCGCGCCACGGGTCAGCAGCCGCTCAGGCTCGTAGCCGCCGGGTGCCGCGAGACGCCGGAACCAGGAGGCGTGCCTCGTGAGGAACCGGGTCGACTCCCCCACTCCGATCTTCGTCGCCATCGACAGCAGCTTCGCCCGCTGGACGGGTCCGGCGACGCCCAGGTACACGGGCAGGGTCACGTCCCGGCGCCGGATCCGGGCGAGCCAGCCGCCGAGCACGCGCGGGTCGAGGCAGAGGTTGCTGACGATGTACGTGGCGTGCGCCCGCTTGTCCCACATCGCCTGGATGGTGAGGTCGTCGTGGATGAGCGGATGGCTCTCCGGATAGCCGGTGATCCCCGTCTCCGCGAAGGGCCTGCCCAGTTCGGCCAGCCGGCGCAGCACCGGCAGGGCTCCGTCGTACGGGCCGGCGGGCCGGTCGGCGTCGCCCGCCGGTACGAAGAGGTCGCCGACACCCGCGGTGCGCAGCCGTTCGGCGACGTCCTTGAGGTGTGTGTCGTCCCGCAACAGGCGTGCCGGCACATGCGGGACCACACGGTACCCGTGCGCCGCGAGCCGCTCGGTGAGGGCAAGCTTCGGCTCCAGGCCCGTGACCGGCGACGCCGTGACCGTGACCACGACATCGCGGGGCACCTGGGCGAGGACCTTCTCCTCGGTCGCCTTCGCCGGCAGCACCTCGTAGCGGACGCGGGCGAGCAGCGCCCGCAGGGCCTCGGCGCCCATGCGCTACCCGGCCTGTTTCTGGGCGTCACGGTGCCGGTAGTAGGCGGCCTTCGACGGCGGCAGCGACTCCTTGCCGAGGATGAGGTCGGCCGCCTTCTCGGCGATCATCATCACCGGAGCGTAGATATTGCCGTTGGTGACGTACGGCATCACCGAGGCGTCCACCACGCGCAGCCCGTCCAGTCCGTGCACCCGCATGGTCAGCGGGTCGACGACGGACATCTGGTCGGTGCCCATCTTGCAGGTACAGGACGGGTGCAGGGCGGTCTCGCCGTCCTTGGCGACCCAGGCGAGGATCTCCTCGTCCGTCGCCACGGACGGGCCAGGCGACATCTCCCCGCCGTTGTAGGGGGCGAGCGCAGGCTGGTCGAGGAGGTTCCGGGCCACCCGGATCGCCTCGACCCACTCGCGACGGTCCTGCTCGGTGGAGAGGTAGTTGAAGCGCAGCGCCGGGTGTTCGCGCGGGTCCCTGCTCCTGATCTTCACCGAGCCGAGGGCGTCGGAGTACATGGGCCCGACGTGGACCTGGTAGCCGTGGCCGCCGGCCGGCACGGAGCCGTCGTAGCGGACCGCGACGGGCAGGAAGTGGAACATCAGGTTGGGGTAGTCCACGTCCTCGTTGCTGCGGCAGAAGCCGCCGGCCTCGAAGTGGTTCGTCGCGGCCGGTCCGGTGCGGAACAGCCATTGCAGGCCGATGAAGGGGGCCCGCCACTTCGCCAGGTACGGCTGTACGGAGACGGGCTGCTTGCAGGCGTACTGGATGTACACCTCCAGGTGGTCCTGGAGGTTCTCGCCGACGCCCGGCAGATCGTGGACGACGTCGACGCCGAGGGCGCGCAGCTCCTGGGCGTTGCCGACGCCGGAGAGCTGCAGCAGTTGCGGGGAGTTGATCGCGCCGCCGCACAGGATGACCTCCTCGGCCCGGACCTGCTGGAGGGCGCCCCTGCCGCGCTGGAACTCGACACCGACGGCCTTCTTCCCCTCGAAGACGATCCGGGTGACGAACGCGCGTGTCCTGACGGTGAGGTTGGGCCGCTTCCTGGCGGGCTTGAGGTAGGCCTTGGACGCGGACAGGCGCCGGCCGCGGTGCACGTTGCGGTCGAACTTGGCGAAGCCCTCCTGCCGGTAGCCGTTGACGTCGTCGGTGGGCTCGTGGCCCGCCTCCTGGGTGGCCTTGAGGAAGGCGGAGAAGAGCGGGTTGGCGGCCGGGCCGCGTTCCAGCACGAGGGGTCCGTCGTGGCCACGGAACTCGTCGTCCGGGTCGGCGGCGAGGCAGTTCTCCATCCGGCGGAAGTACGGCAGGCAGTGGGCGTAGTCCCAGCTCTCCATGCCCGGGTCGGCGGCCCAGCGTTCGTAGTCCATGGGGTTGCCGCGCTGGAAGATCATGCCGTTGATGCTGCTGGAGCCGCCCAGCACCTTGCCGCGGGCGTGGTAGACACGGCGGCCGCCCATGTGGGGCTCCGGCTCGGACTGGTACTTCCAGTCGTAGAAACGGCTTCCGATGGGGTACGTCAGCGCCGCGGGCATGTGGATGAACACGTCCCACGGGTAGTCGGGGCGGCCCGCCTCCAGCACGAGCACGCGGTTGCCGGGGTCGGCCGAGAGCCGGTTCGCCAGTGCGCTGCCGGCCGATCCGCCGCCGACGATGACGAAGTCGTACTGCAAGGGAGCCATGGTGCCTCGTCTCACTCGCGCCGTCGATGTGCGCGGCATGCTAGTACGAGTATCGCTATACGCACCAGGTTGCGAACAACGCAACTTGTAAGATCTTTGTTCACACCGCGTTTCTAGGGCGCTGTTGTTTACTCCGCGTATAGTTCCGTTATGAGCAACTACAGTCCGGATACCGAAACGAACAGCTCATCTTCCGGCGGCGTACAGTCCGTCGACCGCGCCATCAGCGTCCTGGAGATCCTCGCCCAGCGCGGCGAGGCGGGCGTGAGCGAGGTGGCCGCCGAGATCGACGTACACAAGTCGACCGCGTTCCGTCTGCTCGGCGCCCTGGAGGCGCGCGGTCTGGTGGAGCAGGCGGGCGAACGGGGCAAGTACGCGCTCGGCTTCGGCATCGTACGGCTGGCGGGCGCCGTCACCGGGCGTATCGACGTCACCCAGCAGGGCCGGCAGGTGTGTGAGCGGCTGGCCGAGGAGATCGGCGAGACGGTCAACATCGCCGTGATGCAGGAGCACTTCGCGATCAACCTCTACCAGGTGCGCGGTACGGCCGCCGTCACCGCGCACAACTGGGTCGGCCAGCTGACCCCGCTGCACGCCACTTCCAGCGGCAAGATCATGCTGGCCCATCTGGCCGCAGCGGACCGGGCCGCGCTGGTCTCGGACGCCGGTCTGAAGAAGCTGACCCCGCACACGATCTCCTCGAAGGCGAAGCTGGAGAAGAACCTCGCCGAGGCCCGGGAGCGCGGCTACGCCTGGACGCTGGAGGAGCTGGAGATCGGGCTGCATGCCATGGCCGCGCCGATCCGGGACCGGGAGGGCAGGGTCATCGCGTCGATCAGCGCCTCCGGGCCGTCCTACCGGTTCACCGAGGATCGCATGCACGAACTGGCTACGGTGCTGGTCAAGGGCGCGGACGAGATCAGCCACCGCATGGGGTACCTGGGCTGAGCGCCCCGAGGACGACCGCCGTTCGGCCCGCGTCCGCATTCCGCGCGGGCCACGGGCGCCCCTCCTGCGCGTCACTCCGGCTGCCGGGTACCGAGCCGTTCGTGGACCCAGTCGTGGAAGCCACCGATGTGGTGCTCGCTGGGCACCAGCACACCGCCCTTGGCGTACAGCCGTGAGCTCATCCCCGGCTGCGTCCGCTCGCAGGCCTCGAAGTCCTGGCGGTTGACCCGGTCGAACAGCTCCACGGACCGGCTGACGTCCTTGCCGCTCTCCACGACGTGCGGAAGGTAGAGCCAGTCGCACTCGAGGACCGTCCGGTCGACGGCGACCGGGTACATCCGGTGGAAGATCACGTGGTCGGGCACCAGGTTGATGAACACCTGCGGTTTCACGGTGATCGCGTAGTACCGCCGGTCCTGGTCCGCGGAGACTCCGGGGATGCGGTCGAGCCCCTGGGAGCCGTCGACGGTGAAGCCCTGGATGTCCGCGCCGAACTCGGCGCCGTGGCCCACGTAGTACTGCGCCGCGTAACCGTCCGCGAACTCGGGCAGCACCTCGGTGAGTTCGGGGTGGATAGTGGCGCAGTGGTAGCACTCCATGAAGTTCTCGATGATGAGCTTCCAGTTCGCCTTGACGTCGTAGACGATCCGCCGGCCCACCGAGAGGTGGTCGATGTCGTAGCGCTCGATCGACGCGGTGTCGCCCAGCCGCTCGACGACGGCCCCGATCACGTCCTCCTCGAAGGAGGGCGGGTCCTCCGCGAGGCACACCCACACATAACCGAGCCATTCGCGGACGGCCACGCCCACCAGGCCGTACTCGGTGCGGCCGACGTCGGGCATCTTGGTGAGGTTGGGTGCCGCGACCAGCTTGCCGTCGAGGTCGTAGGTCCAGGCGTGGTACGGGCACTGGAAGGCGCGCCTCACCTCGCCCTCCTCCTCGGTGCGGAGCTTGGCCCCGCGGTGCCGGCAGACATTGAAGTAGGCGCGGACCGACCCGTCCCGAGTCCGGGTGACGAGGACGCTCTCGCGGCCCACGTCGACCGTGCGGAACGCGCCGGGCTTCGGCAGGTCCGCCGCGCGGGCGGCACAGAACCACATCGTCTCGAAGATGCGTTCCTGCTCCTGGGCGAAGATCCCGGGATCCGTGTAGGCGGAACCGGGGAGGGTGGCGATCAGGCTGTCCGGCAGGCTGGTCGAGGTCACGGTGCACTCCTCGGAGAACGTCGTGGGTCGGTGGGGTGGCGCGGGCGCCGGGGTCAGGACGCGGCGGTGCCGAACTGCTTGCGCCAGCGGGTGAACAGCCGCGGTTGGTTCATCCCCAGCACGGCGACCGGCCGGCCCGCGCGCCGGTAGACGGCGAGGAAGCTGCGGTCGTCGGTCGAGCCCTCCTCGACCGTCACCTCGTCGGCCCCGGCGGCGTGTCCGACGAACTGGATCCGCACGCCGTACTGGTCGGACCAGAAGTACGGGGGCCTGGGGACGCCCGGTTCCGTCGGCCCGTGCGCGAGGAGCGTGGCGACGGCGGCGGCCGGCCGTTCCAATGCGCCGGTCCAGTGCTCGACCCTGCGGTGGCCGCCGGTGTGCGGGTCGTACCAGTTGGCGCAGTCACCCACGGCGACCACCCCGGCCACGCTGGTACGCCCGTCGGCGCCGCACTTCACGCCGTTGTCGAGCGCGACGCCGGAGCCCTCCAGCCACTCGACGCAGGGGCGCGCCCCCACGCCGACGACGACGGTGTCCGCGGGCACGCTCCGGCCGTCCTCCAGCAGTACGGCGTCCACCTGGCGCTCTCCGCTCAGCCCCTTGACCCCCACCCCGCACAACAGCCGTACCCCGTGGTCGGCGTGGAGGGCGGCGACGACGGCGCCCATGGTCCGGCCGAGCGGTCCGGAAAGCGGGGTCGGCGCCGCCTCGATCACGGTCACGTCGAGCCCGAGGGCGTACGCCGTGGAGGCGACCTCGGCGCCGACGAACCCGCCGCCGATCACCACAAGCCGGCCACTCCGGGTGAGGTCGTCCCGCAGGGCGCGGGCGTCGTCGAGGGTGCGCAGCACATGGACCCCGGCGAGGCCCTCGGTGCCGGGCAGGGTACGGGCGGCGGCCCCGGTCGCGACGACCACGCCGTCGGCGCGGACCTCCCGGTCGTCGGCGAGGCGGATCGCCCGCCCGGTGCGGTCGAGCCCGGTGGCGCGCGCCCCGAGCAGCCACTCGGCACGGAGGTCCTCGTCGTCCCGCTCCAGCGCCAGGTCCGCCTCGCCGACAGTGCCGGCCAGGAACTCCTTGGACAACGGCGGTCTGTCGTAAGGGCGGTGAGGCTCGTCGCCGATGACGACCAGCCGGCCGTCGTACCCCCGCTGCCGCAGCGAGCGCGCGGCCGACAGCCCGGCCAGCGACGCGCCCACCACGGCCACCGACCTCACGCCGCGCCTCCGGCCAGGCGGGCGGCGACGCACGCCGGCAGACGGGGTGCCTCGGCGGACAGCCGTACATAGACCGTGCCGTCCTCGACGACGACCTCGTGGGTGCGGACCGGGAGCTTGGCCGGGGGTGCGTCCACGGCGCCGGTCCGCAGGTCGAACTTGGAGGCGTGCAGGGGACATTCGACCTCGCGGCCCTCCAGCCAGCCGTCGGCGAGCGAGGCGTCCTGGTGGGTGCACGTGTCGTCGATGGCGAAGAGCTCGCCGTCATCGGTGTGGAACACCGAGACGGGCGGATCGATATCGAGCCGGTGGGCCTCGCCTCGCGGCAGATCCGCGAGACGGCACGCGGGAATCATCATGACACCTCGGTGCGTATAGCGAAACGGATTGCGATGAGCGCAACGTCAGTCTGCGGGCGGTTCCGAAGCGTTGTCAAGGCGTTCACACACCGCTTTACACGGGCCGCGACGACCGATCCCCGGGCATGCCGAAGCACCCTCGAAAGCACGGGTGAACAGGGGAAACAGGCACCCCTTCGCATGCGCCGACGGCCCTGCCCCGGTGCGGTCGAAGGGTCCGTCACCGGGGCAGGGCCGCGTCGCAGCCGAAGCGGTCAGAAACCGCGGTCGATCCACTCCTGGAAGGGCGGCGCCCCGGCGTCGATGCGGTCGTGGTGCGCGTGGGTGCGCACCAGCGCGCGCCGGGTGCGGGCGCCGCTCGTCACAGGACCACCACCGAGCGCAGGACGTCACCGTGGCGCATCCGCTCGAAGGCCTGCTCGACCTCGTCCAGGGTGATGGTCTCGCTGACGAAGGCGTCCAGGTCGAGTCGGCCCTGCAGATGGAGATCGATGAGCATCGGGAAGTCACGGGAGGGCAGACAGTCCCCGTACCAGGACGACTTCAGCGCCCCACCCCGGCCGAAGACGTCCAGCAGCGGCAATTCCAGCTTCATCTCCGGATTGGGTACGCCGACCAGCACCACGGTCCCGGCGAGGTCACGGGCATAGAAGGCCTGCCGGTAGGTCTCCGGCCGCCCCACCGCCTCGATCACCACGTCGGCGCCGAAGCCGCCGGTCAGCTCCCGCACCGCCTCGACGGCGTCGGTCTCCCGGGAGTTGATCGTGTGGGTGGCGCCCAGCTTTCGCGCCGTGTCCAGCTTGCGGTCGTCGATGTCCACCGCGATGATCCTCGCCGCCCCGGCCAGGTTCGAGCCGAGGACCGCCGCGGCGCCCACGCCGCCGCAGCCGATCACGGCGACGCTGTCACTCGTCCGACGTCGCCGGTGTTGAGGGCGGCGCCGATACCCGCCATCACCCCGCAGCCGAGCAGCCCGGCGGCCGCCGCGGAGGCGGCCCGGTCGACCTTGGTGCACTGCCCGGCCGCCACCAGCGTCTTCTCGGCGAAGGCGCCGATCCCGAGGGCCGGCGAGAGTTCCGTGCCGTCGGTGAGGGTCACCTTCTGCCTGGCGTTGTGCGTGTTGAAGCAGTACCACGGCCGTCCGCGCAGACAGGCCCGGCACTGCCCGCACACGGCACGCCAGTTGAGGATCACGAAGTCACCGGGTACCACGTCGGTGACCCCGTCCCCGACCGCCTCTACGACCCCCGCCGCCTCATGCCCCAGCAGGAACGGGAAGTCGTCACTGATCCCGCCCTCGCGGTAGTGCAGATCGGTGTGGCAGACCCCGCAGGCCTCGACCTTGACCAGCGCCTCGCCCGGGCCGGGGTCGGGCACCACGATCGCTTCCAGGCTGACAGGGGCGCCCTTGCTCCGCGCGACGACGGCACGGACCTGCTGGGACATGGCCACTCCTCGGCTGCCAGAGGGGGCGAGACGTTGCCCATTACGACACGCATCTCGTGTATCGCAACACAGCATCCCGGAGGCCGAAGCGGCGGTCAAGGACAACGCCGCCTTCATGCACTCCCGCAGGCACCGCTATTTGCCAGGCCGGTCAGCCGATCATGCAGCGCCTCATCCAGCACCAGAGCCTGATCTGCGGGGGGCCTGGGCCGGACACCCTCCGGGCCGAAACAGCCGCCTCCCGGTCCGACCGCTCCCGGCTGAGGGGGGTCAGTCGTCGTCCGGGCCGGGGACCACGACCAGGAAGGCGTCCGTCCGCAGATCCATCACGACCGTCGCAGACTCGCCCTCGGCGCGGCGCTCCGCCGCGTACTCCTCCGCCGGCCACGACCCCCGCGGAGATCCGGCGGGGAAACGCTCCAACACCTTCGCGCTCATAGCGGCAGACCACCTCCGGCGTCCTTCGTTCGCCTGGACACGGCTCCTGTCCTGTCGCCTGCCCGCGATGGGCGCGGACATGCCCAGGGCCCGGGCGCGGGGCCGCTGCCGCCGACGCGCGGAAGCGGCCCCGCGTGCTCCAGGCCCTGGGCATGTCCGGCGCCGCCGTCCGCCGCTCCCGGTCGACCGTTGCCGCCGGCGGCCCGACCATGGAACTCACCGCATCCGACACGGCGGCACGCGGGGAAGTGATCTCCAGGGGGGTCCGACGCGGAGGACGCAGAGCTGATGAACGCTGACGACCACGCCCCCGGCCTGCGTTGCCTGGTGACCGGGGCGACCGGATACATCGGCGGCAGGCTGGTGCCGGATCTGCTCGCCGAAGGCCACCGGGTGCGCTGTCTGGCGCGCTCCCCGGGCAAGCTGCGCGACCACTCGTGGGCCGGGCGGGCGGAGGTGGTGCGGGGCGATGTCACGGACGCCGCCCGTGTCGCAGAGGCCATGCGGGACGTCGACGTCGCCTACTACCTGGTGCACGCGCTGGGTTCCGGCGACGATTTCGAGGCGACCGACCGCAGGGCGGCGCGGATCTTCGGCGAGTCGGCCCGTGCCGCGGGGGTGCGGCGCGTCGTCTACCTCGGTGGCCTGACGCCGTCGGGCGTGCCGGAGTCCGAGTTGTCGCCGCATCTGCGGTCGCGGGCCGAGGTGGGCCGGATCCTGCTGGACTCCGGTGTACCCACGACCGTCCTGCGCGCCGCGGTCGTCATCGGGTCGGGCTCCGCCTCCTTCGAGATGCTGCGCTATCTCACCGAGCGTCTGCCGGTCATGGTCACCCCCAGCTGGGTGCGCACCCGCATCCAGCCCGTGGCGGTCCGCGACGTGCTGCGGTATCTCGTCGGCAGTGCCCGGATGCCGGCCGGCGTCAGCCGCGCCTTCGACATCGGCGGACCGGACGTTCTGACCTACCGCGACATGATGCTGCGGTACGCGGCGATCGCCGGACTGCCCCGCCGGGTCATTTTCCCCGTGCCCGTGCTGACCCCCGGTCTGTCCAGTCTCTGGGTCGGGCTGGTCACCCCGGTCCCCGCGTCGATCGCCCGGCCGCTGACCGAGTCGCTGCGCCACGAGGTCGTCTGCCACGAGCACGACATCGCGCGGTATGTGCCGGACCGGCCCGGTCATCCGTTCGGCTTCGACGAGGCGGTACGGCTGGCCCTGCAGCGCGTCCGTGACGCGCGGGTCGCCACCCGCTGGTCGTCGGCGGCGGTGCCCGGCGCGCCCAGCGACCCGCTGCCCACCGACCCCGACTGGGCGGGCGGCAGCCTGTACACGGACCGGCGGGAGCTGATCGTGGACGCCTCGCGGGAGGCCCTGTGGCAAGTGATCGAGGGGATCGGCGGCGACAACGGCTGGTACTCCTTCCCGCTGGCCTGGGCGGCACGTGGCCGCCTGGACCGGCTGGTGGGCGGTGTGGGGCTGCGCCGGGGGCGACGGGATGCGGCCCGGCTGCGGGCCGGCGACTCGCTGGACTTCTGGCGGGTGGAGGAGATCGAGCCCGGCCGTCTGCTGCGGCTGCGGGCCGAGATGCGGCTGCCCGGTCTCGCCTGGCTGGAGATGTACGCCGGCACGGACCCCGCGGGCCGTACCCGCTACCGCCAGCGGGCCCTGTTCCATCCGCACGGGCTGCTAGGCCACGCCTACTGGTGGAGTGTCTCCCCCTTCCACGCGGTCGTCTTCGGCGGCATGGCCCGCAACATCGCGCTCGCCGCGGCCCGCGCCCCGGCCACCCCCGCGAGGGAGCGCACGCCCGGCGGCTGACGGCCGCATCCGCGGTGCCCGCCGGGCCGGAAACACCTCGCCGGCCCGCCCGCCGTTCGACCCCGGAGGAGCACCATGAACGTCTCGGTCGTTCTGTTCACCGCCGACCTGCGCCTGCACGACCATCCGCCGCTGCGGGCCGCGAGCGAGGCGCGCGAGGTGGTCCCGCTGTTCGTACGCGACAAGGGCGTCACGGACGCCGGGTTCGCCGTGCCCAACCGCCTGGCGTTCCTCGCCGACTGCCTGCGGGACCTCGACGGCGGTCTGCGGGAGCGGGGCGGGCGGCTGGTGGTGCGCTCCGGCGACGTCGTCGAGGAGGTGTGCAAGGTGGCCGCCGAGACGGACGCCGGTGAAGTGCATCTGGCCGGCGACGTCAGCGCCTACGCCCAGCTGCGTGAACAGCGGCTGCGCCGGGCGCTGGAGTCGGAGGGGCGGCGGCTGCACGTGCACGACACCGTGACCACCGCCGTGACGCCCGGCGACCTCACCCCGGCCTCCTCGAACCACTTCGCCGTCTTCACCCCGTACCTGCGCCAGTGGTCCGGCGTGCGGCTGCGCGACGCGCTCGCCGCGCCGCGCGCCGTGCGGGTCCCGGACGAAGTCGGCTCCGAAGGTCTGCCCTCCCGCACCGGCCTCTCCGGAGTGTCCGAGGGCCTGGCGGCCGGCGGGGAGACGGAGGGCCGCAAGCGGCTGTCCGCCTGGCTGCGCGGCGGGATCGGCACGTACGAGGACCGCCACGACGACCTGGCGGGCGACGCCACCTCCCGTCTCTCGCCCCATCTGCACTTCGGGACGCTCTCCCCCGCCGAACTGGTCCACCGGGCACGCAAGGCGGGCGGGCCCGGCGCCGAGGCCTTCGTACGGCAGATCGCCTGGCGTGACTTCCACCGCCAGGTGCTCGCCGCCCGGCCCTCGGCCGCCACCGCCGACTACCGGACCAGACACGACCGCTGGCGCTCCGAGTACACCGCCCGCGAGGACATCGAGGCATGGAAGGAGGGCCGCACCGGATACCCGGTGATCGACGCGGCGATGCGCCAGCTGCGTCACGAGGGCTGGATGCCCAACCGGGGCCGGCTGCTGGCCGCGAGTTTTCTCGCCAAGACCCTGTACGTCGACTGGCGCGTGGGCGCCCGCCACTTCCTGGACCTCCTGGTCGACGGTGATGTCGCCAACAACCAGCTCAACTGGCAGTGGATGGCGGGCACCGGCACCGACACCCGCCCCAACCGCGTCCTCAACCCCGTCACCCAGGCCAAGCGCTACGACCCCGAGGGGGCGTACGTCCGCCGCTGGGTTCCCGAACTCGCCGCGCTCGACGGCCGGGCGGTGCACGAGCCCTGGAAGCTGCGGGGTCCGGACCAGGCCGGACCGGACGACTACCCGGACCCGGTCGTCGAGCTCTCCGAGGCCCTCGCCCGCTTCAAGCGGGCCCGCGCCCACGACTGAGGAACCCGCGCATGGGCCACCCCCCACTGGCTCTTCGCGACCAGCTCGGCCCGCACCCGGCCCTCGTCGTCGCACCGAGGACGGAGGTGGCGAGGCTTCCCACGCCACCACCCCCGCCGGCTCCGGTAGCCGTGTCCCCGCTCTACACATAAGGAAGAAATAAGGGCAGAATGTCTGATAGCGGGGTACCCCGCATGTATCAGACACGGTCAGCCCTGCACAGTCAGTCAAAGGAGACGAGTCATGGCCAACGTCTCGCACGGCAGAAGCGACATAACGAGCCACCCCGACGTCGGCGAGATGCGGCAGCGCTATGCCCGCATGCTCGGCGGTCGTGATGTGGCCCTCGTGGACGGACCGGTGTTCCTGCTCGGTCTGTACTGCGCGGCGTCCCCGTGGATCCTCCACTACTCGACGAGCCAGCCGGCTCTGATGACCCACAACCTGATCATCGGCATAGCGATAAGCCTGCTGGCACTGGGATTCACCCGGGCTCCGGAGCGCATGTACGGCCTCAGCTGGGCCATGTGCGCGATGGGCATCTGGATGATCATCGCGCCCTGGGTGGTCGGCAGCAGCCCTGACACGGGCGTCATCATCAACAACGTCATCATCGGCGCGCTGGCACTCTGCCTCGGGCTGGTGTGCGCCGCTTCGACGGCCAGGCGGACGCCCATGCCGTAGCCGACCGAGCTCCCCCCTGGAAGGGAGGACGCGGGGCCGGTCCGATGACGGCGGACCGGCCCCGCCGCGTTCACCGACCGGGCACCAGCCAGGGCTCCTGCGGGAGCGGGCTGCCGGTCTCGAGGAGGGACTTCAGGTTGGACAGCACGGCCGGCCAGCCGGACGAGATGGCCCGCAGCTGGTCCTCGTCGTCCAGATCCTCGTGGGTGACGGTGAGCCGGACGATGTCGGCGTGCGGCTGGACGTCGAAGGTCACCCGGGAGTGCCGGTCCGGCTCCCCCTCGTGCTCCGGCGCGGCCCAACTGGCCACCAGCCGGGTCGGGCGCTCGCTCTCGACGACGGTGCCGACCACGTCGGCGATGCCGGAGCCGTCGGTGCGCACGTGCTCCCAGCGAGAGCCGGGCCGCCAGTCGGAGACATTGGAGTGCCCCCAGTAGACGGCGGTCAGATCGGCGTCCGTGAGAGCGTCCCAGACCTTCTCAGGGGTGCTGGCGATGTAGGTGACGTAGACATAGCTGGGCTTGTCGCTCATGGCTTCCTCGGCTCGTCGCTTCAGGTCGCCGAGCGCGCGCAGGCGCGGGCGCTCGAACTTGTCGATCCACCGCTCCTGGATCTCGTGGAGCGGCACGGGGTTGAGGTAGTGCAGCTTCTCCCGCCCCCGCCGCACGGTGCTGATCAGATTCGCGGCCTCCAGGACGGCCAGGTGCTGGGTCACCGACTGCCGGGTCATCGTGATGCGCTCGCACAGCTCGCCCAGCGTCTGCCCGTTCTGCTCGTGCAGCCGGTCGAGCAACCGCCTGCGCGTGTCGTCTGCCAGCGCCTTGAAGACCTGGTCCATCCCGCTGTCGTCCTCTGATCGCACACTCAACGTTATGCAGGCAATTACCTGCATGTCACGTCGGCGGCGGGCGGGGCGCGATCAGACCCCCAGGTCGAACGAGATCCACACGTCCGGCGACAACTCCGGCCGGCCCGGCACCGGGCGGGGTTCCTCCCTCCAGGCGTCGCCCGCGAGCTCGGCCGCGACCCGCCGCCAGAAGGCGACGGCGCCGGGGTTCTCGTACTGGAACGCGATCTCCCAGCTGCCCGGATGCCGGGTGAGGACCTCGCGCACGCTACGCAGCCCGACGCCCGTCCGGCGTGCGCCACGGGCCACGAAGAAGCTGTTGAGCACCCGCACGGGTCCGCTCAGCCCCCGGACGAAGGCGAAGCCGACCGGATGCCCGCCCTGCACGAACAGATAGGGCACCCAGTCGGGCGAGGAGAAGGCGTCCTCGACGCGCTCGCCGCGGAACGTGCCGTCGGGGTTGGGCAGCAGCCGGCGGAACTCGGACAGGTCGTGGCGGAACATCAGCCACAGCCGTTCGACGGCAGGGCGGTCCTCGATGGATGCCGGGCGGACGACGACGTCGGTTTCTGTGGTGTCGGACACGAAAAAAGCCTCACCCGGCGGGAGTTGATGGCGCCGGGTGAGGCTGACGTGTATTCCGGAGACTACACCGCGACCGGGCTCTCGGGTGTCAGATACTCCTCGCTGATCTCCCTCGCCCCGAACGGCCACACCTTCTCCAGGCGTGCCCAGATCAGGAACGCCACACAGCCGAGGGCGAGCCAGGCCAGGGACCACTCGATGGGGTGACGGCCCGGGGAGTTCCTGTCGGCGTAGCCGTAGATCACGCACCAGCCGGCGAAGGCGATGATGCTCGGCAAGGGGTAGAGCCACATGCGGTACGGCCGTTTCAGCGCCGGCTGGCGGCGGCGCAGCACCGTGAGCGCCAGGATCTGGGCCAGAGCCTGCACGATCACCATCACCGTGGTGAGCAGCTGGATGAGCGTGGCCAGGTCGGTGTGGCGGCCGATCAGGAAGCCGAAGGCGGTGATCACGCCCATGGTCGCCAGGCCCAGCACCGGGAAGCGGTGCTTGGAGTGGAGTTTCTCGTAGGGGCGGAAGAAGACCCGGTCGCGGGCCGCGTCGTACGGCACCCGGGAGCCGCCGAGCAGGCCGGTGAAGACCGAGGCGAATGCCGTGATCAGGATCAGCACGGTCACCGTGTCGGCGGCGCCCTTGCCCCAGGTCTTCTCCAGGACCGCGGAGGCGACCGAGGTCGAGGCGATGTCGTCCGGGTTCGTCATGCGGTGCCAGTCGATGACGCCGAGCGTGCCGATCTGCAGCAGCAGGTAGATCGCCATGATGCCGGCGATCGAGAAGAGGATGGAGCGCGGCAGGGTGCGGCCGGGCTCCTTGATCTCGGCGCCCATGTAGGCCGTGGTGTTGTAGCCGAGGTAGTCGTAGATGCCGATGGTCAACCCCGCGGCGAAGCCGAGCCAGAAGTGGTCGCTGGTCAGGTCGAAGGCGTGCGCCGGGTAGGTGAAGGCCATGTGCGGGCTGAAGTCGCTGGCCGCGGCGACGATCACCAGCAGCACCGAGGCGATCATCACCGTCCACATGACGGCGGTGATCCGGGCGATGTGCTCGATGCCCCGCCAGAGCAGGATCACCACCAGGGCGATGATGCCGAGCCCGATCAGGTCGCCGGAGGTCTTGCCGAGGCCGGGGGCGAGATAGCCCAGGTACTGCACGAAGCCGACCACACCCGTGGACATGATCAGTGGGATGAACAGCATCGCCGTCCACACGAACAGGAACGGCATCAGGCGTCCGGTGCGGTACTGGAAGGCCTGGCGCAGATAGACGTAACTGCCGCCGGAGCCGGGCATCGCGGCTCCGAGTTCGGCCCAGACGAGGCCGTCGCAGAGCGCGAGGACGGCGCCCGCGACGAAGCCGATCACCGCCTGCGGGCCGCCGAACGCGGCGACCATCAGCGGGATGGTCACGAACGGGCCGATGCCGCACATCTGGCTCATGTTGATGGCGGTGGCCTGGAACTGGCCGACGCGCCGGACGAAGCCGCCTTCGGACGGCGGACTACCAGGACCGAGGGGACTACCGGGACTACCGGACATGGGGGCTCCTGAGCGAGGCACTGAGGAAGAGCGGGACGCAGACGACGGACGGCGGCCGACTCGGCGGGATGGCCGATAAAGTTAAGGAGCCTTACTAGGGGCGTCAAGTATGCGTCAGGAATCGGTGAGAATGGTGTGATGGCCGCCAGCGACGTCGTAGAGCAGCGGGAACAGCCCTGGAGCCGGCAGCGACTGCGCAGCACCAACGAGCGGCTGCTGCTGGACCGGCTGCGCCTGCTCGGTTCCGCCTCTCGTGCCCAACTCGCACGCGAGACCGGCCTGTCGAAGCCGACGGTCTCCAGCGCGCTCGCGGCACTGGAGTCGGCGGGCCTGGTGCACGAGGTCGGCACCCACGCACCGGAGCGCGGCCGCACGGCCGTGCTGTACGCGCCCGACCCGGCGGCCGGGTACGCGCTCGGCATCGATGTGGGCCGCGGCTGGCTGAGGGTGGCGGTCGCCGACCTCGACGGCACCCTGGTCGCCCGCTCCGACGTGCGCAACCGGGCCCGCGGCTCGGGCGCGATGGCCGACCTGCTGGTCTCCACGGCACGGCAGGTCGTCGCCAACTCGGGGGTGGATCCGGCCGAGGTGGTGCACGGGGTCGTGGGCACGCCCGGCGTGTACGACGAGCGGCAGCGGCGGGTGCGGTACGCGATGCATCTGCCGGGCTGGGGGCGCGCGGGGCTGTTCGACCGGATGCACGAGGAGCTGGGCGTCCCGCTGGAGGTGCACAACGACGCCAATCTCGCGGCACTGGGCGAGTACACGTACGGCGTCGGCGCGGGCAGCCGGCTGTTCGCGTATATCATGATCGGCACCGGTCTGGGGATGGGGGTCGTCAGCGAGGGGCGGCTGTTCACGGGAGCGCGCGGGCTCGCCGGGGAGATCGGCTTCCTGCCGTGGCCCGGGCGGCAGCGCAAGCCGGAGCGGCTGGAGGACGCGGTGTCGGGGGTGGCCGTGGTCGAGGCGGCGCGGCGGTTCGGGATGACCGGGCAGCTCACCGCGAAGTCCGTGTTCGACGCGGCCCGCCAGGGCGACCCGGCCGCCGTCGAGGCGGTACGGCTCGAGGGCGAGCGGATCGCGCACACGGTGGCGGCGGCCGCGGCCGTGCTGGACCCCGACCTGGTGGTGCTGGGCGGCGGGGTCGGCCACAGCGTCGACCTGCTGCTGCGCCCGGTACGGGAGCATCTGCGCACGCTCACCCCGCTGCGCCCGAAGCTCGCGCCCAGCCGGCTCGGCGAGGACGCGGTGCTGCTCGGCGCGGTGGCCACGGCCCTCGGGACCGCCCGTGACCTGGTCTTCGAGCGCAGGTCGGCCACATCCTCAAACCCGCACCGCCAACTCGCGCGGGGACCGCGGTGATTGACACCGCCCTTTCGGAACCCTAGCTTGAGCCGAGTTAGTAAAGTTTCCTAACTTTACGAGCCTGGAGACCACCGTGTTCCCTCGCCCCGCCCCCGGACACCGCCTCGCCACGGCCACCGTGGCCCTGGGTCTGCTCTGTTCACTCAACACCGGCGCCTGGGCCGGGGCGGGCGACCCGGCCCACGGCCACGCCCGGATCACCCGTGTGCCGTCCACCGCCGGGTCGCAGACCCCGCTGTCCGGCTACGCGATCCGGTCGACGGCCGAGGTGAGCGACTCGGCGTCGGCGGTCTCCTCCCCCGGCTACCCGGCCAGGGGCTGGTATCCGGCGGGCTCCCGCTCCACGGTGCTGGCCGCGCTCCTCGCCGAGGGTGTGTACGCAGACCCGTTCGTCTCCACCAACCAGCAGAAGATCCCCAAGTCGCCCTTCCAGGTGCCCTGGTGGTACCGCAGCGACTTCACCGTGACGGACACCTCCCAGCGCACCTATCTGGACTTCAGCGGGATGATCTCGGCGGCCGACGTGTATGTGAACGGCCGTCAGGTCGCCACGGCCGACGATGTCACCGGCGCCTACACCCACCACGAGCTGGACGTCACCTCGCTGGTCGGGACCGGGACGAACACGGTCGCCTTCCGCATCCGGCCCAACGACCCGGACGCGAACCTCACCATGGGCTGGATCGACTGGCTCCAGCCGCCGCCCGACCAGAACATGGGCATCGTCCGTGACGTCATGGTCCGGCGCGGCGGCCCGGTCGCGCTGCGTGACGCGCACGTGCTGACCAAGCTTGCGGTGCCCTCCCTCGCGACGGCCGACCTGACGGTGAAGGCACAGGCCCGCAACGACTCCGACACGCCGGTCACCGCCGAGGTCTCCGGCACGGTCGCCGGAGTGACCCTCACCAGGTCGGTCGCACTCGCCGCCCACCAGACCAAGACCGTCACCTTCACCCCCGCCGACGTCCCGGGCCTGCGCCTCACGTCCCCGAAGGTGTGGTGGCCGGCTGGCATGGGCGGGCAGCCGCTGTACGACCTCGATCTCACCGCCTCCGTCGGCGGCACGGCATCGGACACCGCGCACCACAGCTTCGGCATCCGTGACGTCCAGGCACCGCTGAACTCCGACGGCGCCCGCCAGTACTCGATCAACGGCCGCAAGCTGCTGATCAAGGGCGGCGGCTGGTCACCGGACGAGTTCCTGCGCTGGGACCGGACCTATGTCGAGGACCGTCTGAAGTACGCGCTCGACCTCGGCCTCAACGCCATCCGCCTGGAAGGCCATATCGAGCCCGACGAGTTCTTCGACCTCGCCGACCGGTACGGCATCCTCACGCTTCCCGGCTGGGAGTGCTGCGACAAGTGGGAAGGCCAGGTCAACGGCACCGAGAGGGGCGAGAAGTGGACGGCCGCCGACTATCCGGTCGCACAGGCCTCCATGGCCGCCGAGGCCGCCCGGCTGCGGAACCACCCAAGCGTCGTCTCCTTCCTGATCGGCAGCGACTTCGCACCCGACGCGAAGATCGAGAGGATCTACCTGGACGCCCTGAAGGCAGCCGACTGGACCACCCCCGTGGTCTCCGCCGCCTCAGACAACTCCACTCCCCAGCTGGGCAGTTCGGGCATGAAGATGACGGGCCCCTACGACTGGATCCCGCCGAACTACTGGTACGCCAAGCGTGAGGGCGGCGCCACCGGCTTCAACTCCGAGACCAGTGCGGGCCCGGACATCCCCACCCTCGACACCCTGCGCCGCATGATGACCCCCGCCGAGCTCGACACCCTCTGGAAGAACCCGGACCTCAAGCAGTACCACCGCTCCCCGTCCCCGGTCTTCGGCACCCTCAAGATCTACGACGCCGCCCTCACCGGCCGTTACGGCGCCCCTAAGAGCCTCACCGACTTCGTACGCAAGGCGCAGCTCGCCCAGTACGAGAACGTCCGCGCCCAGTACGAGGCGTACGGACGCAACCAGACCGACTCCTCGAAGCCGTCCACCGGGGTCGTCTACTGGATGTTCAACAGCGGCTGGACGTCCCTGCACTGGCAGCTGATGGACCGTTATCTCGACCAGGGCGGCGCCTACTTCGGCGCGAAGAAGGCCAACGAGCCCCTGCACGTCCAGTACTCGTACGACAACCGCTCGGTGGTCGTGGTGAACAACCGGCACGCCTCGGCGGACCGGCTCACCGCGCGGGCCACCCTCTTCAACCCCGACGGCACCCAGAAGTACGACCAGACCGTCACCGGCGTCTCGGTCAAGGGCGACGGCGCGCACACCACGGCACTCACCGTGCCGGCGTCGGTGGGCGGACTGTCGTCCACGTATCTGGCGCGGCTGGTCCTGACCGACGCGGCCGGCAAGGAGGTGAGCCGCAACGTCTACTGGCTCTCCACCAAGCCGGACACGCTGGACTGGGCAGGCACGGACTGGTACTACACCCCGACCACGAGCTACGCGGACCTCAAGGGGCTGACGTCGATGGCCCAGGTGCCGGTCACGGCCACGGCGTCGACCACGACGGCGGGCGGCATGGCGACCACCACGGTGACGGTCCGCAACTCCGGCACGGACAGGACCCCGGCCCTGCTCACGGACGTCCATCTCGTCGACGCGAACGGCAAGCCTGTGCTGCCGGTGCGCTGGTCGGACAACGAGGTCAGCCTGTGGCCGGGCGAGTCGGCGACCCTGACGGCCACCTACCGGACCGCCGATCTGCACGGCTCGGAGCCCCAGGTGCGGGTCTCCGGCTGGAACGCGGTGGAGCGGACGGTTCCGGCGGGGCTGCCGGAACCGTCCGCTCTGCTCAGCTCACGTTGAGCGCGGTGTCGTCGATGACGAAGGACGTCTGGAGAGTCGATCCCTCGACGCCGGTGAACTTGATCGTGGCGGTGGTACCGGCCAGAGAGGAGACGTCGAAGCTCTTCAGGACGTATCCGGAGCTCGCGTTGAGGTTGGAGTACGTGGCCAGGGTGGTGGATCCGGCGGTCACCGTCAGCTTGTCGTAGGCGGTGCTGGTGGTGGTCTCCGCGGTGTCCACGTGCAGATAGAAGCTGAGAGTCGCGGCGCAGCCGGCCGGGATGGTCACCGACTGGGAGAGCGTGTCGGTGTGGGCCGCTCCATAGCCGTCGAGCCAGGCCTTGTAGGAGCCGGTGCGGGCGGCCTCGCTGCTGGAGTTGGTGATGACTCCGCTGCTGGTGGTCCAGGTGGTGCTGCCGGACTCGAAGCCGGGGTTGCCGAGCAGCTGGGCGGCGGTGCAGGTGCCGCCACCGCCGCCTCCGCCGCTGGTGCCGCCCCCGGCCAGCCAGGCGGTGGCGTTCAGGGCGAGGGCCGCGTTGGTGGCGCCGCTGTCGTTCCAGCCGTCGTACAGCGTGTTGCCGGACTGGCCGGTGCCGTCGTCGACGGGCGAGGAGTCACCCCAGAAGGCGACCCGCCCGCTGCCGAAGGTGCTGGTGGCGAAGAAGGCACCGGTGTTGCCGGAGTAACCGCTGCGGTACAGGAGCCCCTTGACGCTGGAGTTGTCGGAGGGCTTCAGCGTGGCGGTCGTACCGTTGGCGATCAGGCTCTTGGTCACGGTACCGAAGGAGCCGTGCAGCACGGGGTCGGTGCTGTCGCTGATCGCCGCCGGGTAGCCGGAGCTGATGTTGAGCGAGTCGACGGAGAAGCCGAACGGGTCGGTCGAGTCGACGCTGTTGTTCGTCATCAGGTCGTTGAAGATCTTGACCGCGTCGTAGCCGTCGTTGTTGCGGTCGGCGCCGGTGTGGTCGGAGACCATGAACAGACCGCCGCCGTTCTTCACGAAGTTCATGATCGCCGTCTTCTCGGCGGACGTGAACAGCGTGTTCGGCTCGGGGAGCACCAGGGCATTGAAGTTCGACAGGTCGGTCGTCGACGAACCGCCGTACGTCAGGGCGCTGGTGGCGGTCTTGAGGCTGTAACCGCCGGTCTTCTGCAGGCCGACACCCCATGACGAGAGCGCGCCGGTCCAGTCCGTCTCCGAGGAGGGAGAGGAGTTCTGGGAGAGCGGGTCGGGCTTGCTGGTGGAGATGATCCAGTCCGCGTTGCCGGCCTCCTCGGCGTGGCCGTCGTCGAACAGGACGCGGTAGGTGGTGGCCGCGTGAGCGGGGGCGGCCGCTGTGCCGACCTGGAGGGCGGCTCCCGTGACGAGCAGTCCGAACCCGGCCAGGGCGGTGGTGACTCTGTGGCGGGATCTCCTGGATCCAAGCATCCGGCGAACCTCCATGAAGGGGTGGGGTAGAGGCGGTGCGGGCGCCAACTCTGCGCGCGTAGAACCTGTTTGAGATTTCTACACGCGTCGACTCATTGAAAGGTACATGGCATGTCGGATCGGTGAACAGAAACCCGCTGTAACAACCGGACGGGACTGCCCGCGGATTGAGCGGGCAGATTGGAGTGCAGCGGGTTACAGACGAAGAGGGGCAGAGATGGAGATCTCGGGCATCATCAGTGCCATCATCATCGGTATCATCATCGGTGTGCTGGGGCGCCTGGTCGTTCCCGGCCGCCAGCACATCGGCGTTCTGCTGACGATCGTCGTCGGCATCGTCGCGGCGCTGCTGGGCTCCGCGATCGCGGCCGCCTTCGGCGTGGCGGACACGAAGGGGCCGGACTGGATCGAGTGGTTCATCCAGATCGCGCTGGCGGCGCTGGGCATTGCGGCGCTGGACCGGACCAGGGGCCGCCGGTAGCCGAAGCACACTGGTAGCCCAAGCGCGCCGACAGCTGGAGCACGCCGCTCACATCGCGTAGACGTAGGGCGTGGTCGTGCTCAGCGCGTGGAAACCCAGTCGCTCGAGGATCGGCCGGCTCATAGGAGAGGCGTCCACCTGCAGATACCGATAACCGTGAGCCGCGGCGGCACGGGCCCGATGGGCGACGAGGGCGCGGTAGACACCGCGTCCCCGCCATCCTTCTACCGTGCCGCCGCCCCACAACCCGGCGAATCGCGTCCCCGGCACCAACTCCATGCGAGCGGCACTCACCGGCTCGTCCCCGGCCAGGGCGACGACCGCGACCACGGTGTCGGGCTGCTCGGCGAGCCGCGCCAGCAACCGGTGCCGCAGCCACGAACCGTCCGTGCCGAACGCCTTCTCGTGGACGTCCACCACGAGATCGACGCCCACCGCGTCCGTGGCAGGCACCACCCGCACGCCGTCCGGAAGTCCGGCGTCGACGGTCAGTGCGGCACCCTCGGCGATCATCAGCGTCTCCTCCGGCTCGGGCCGGAATCCGGCCTCGACAAGCCGCGCGCCCAGGTCCGACGGGAGGTCATGGCCGTAGAGCTTCCACTCGAAGTCGCGGCCCAGCCCCCGGAAGCGGTCGATCTGCTCGGCGATCGCACGATCCGCGGTCGTCCCGTCCAGGGCCGACCAGACAACGCCGTTCCAGCCCTCGCCGTCCGCCACCTGGCGCACCACGGCGCCTGTGCGCTCGATACGCGCGCCGGGACCGTCGGGCCGGGCGCCCCCGCGCATGTCACGGTCGTACAGAGCGAGCACCGCTTGATGATCCATCAGAACACTCCACCATCCGCGCGCCACGGCGGCAACGCAATTACCCGGTACCGCGCGGCCGCACGCCTGTCAGGTACGCGGCTCCAGGCGATGTACACGTACCTAGCGCCGTTCGCGCGGCATGCCGGGTTCGGCCAAGGGCGTACGGGCCTGCTGCCGGCGGTGTTCGGCACGGCCACCGTCGCCGAGATCTGGGGCACGGGGCTTGTGGTCGACCGGCATCCGCGGGCGACGCTGCTCGCCGCGCTGGCGTTGTCCGCCTCCGTGCTGCTGGTGCTCGGCCGGTACGCCGGCACGCCCGCGGTGCTCGTCGGCGCCGTCACCCTGTGGGGCGTCGCCTTCGGCGGGGCACCGGCCCTGATCCAGACGACCCTGGTGGACGCCTCGGGTCCCGCCGACGCCGAGGTGGCGACCTCACCGCAGGTCACCGTCCACACCACGGGCATCGCCGCCGGTTCCCTGGCCGCCGGCTTCGCCCTGGACCGGCTGGGGCGGCGCTGCCCTGGGCCGCCGCCGCTGGTGTCGGGCGCGCTCGCGGTCGTCGCGCCGGGACGGCGGCACGCGTTTCCGGGCGGCCGGCACGGCACGGGAGGCGACCGCCCGTCCGCTCAGCCGAGCTCGAGGGTCGTCACCCCGAAAACCCGTTCCCGGGCGTGGTCGCGGACCGGGCCCGTGTACATGCGGGCGGTCTCGAACGAGGGGCTGAATCCTGCCTCCTCGGCGAGGGCGACGCCCGCCGTGCTGGTCTCCGGCACGTCGACGGCGACCTGGCGGCCGGCCGCCTCGGCGAGGAGGGCGGCGAACAGGGCGCGGGCGTCCTCGGCGGTGTCGGCGAACAGGGGGCCGATGCGCAGACAGTCTTGGCCGGGGCGGATCACGCCATAGCCGGTGATGCGGTCGCCGTCGTGGCGGACGAAGGCCTTGTGGCCGGTGCCGGTCAGCCAGGCGGCCACGAACCGCGGCCGGTCGGCCGGGCAGCAGGCGCTGTCGTACGCCGTGACGGCCGCCAGGTCGGCGGCCCGTGCCGGGCGGACGCCGTCGGGCACCTCGGCGGCCAGGGCGGAACCCACGAACCGGGCGGTGCGGTAGGCCAGTTCGAAACCCGACTGGCGGTAGTTGTCCTGCTGGGCCACCACGCCGTCGAGGCCGACAGTGCGGGTGCCGGCGTGGGCCAGCGCGGTCTTCCAGGTGGCGAGGCCGTGGCCGTGGCCGCGCAGATCGGGGCGGACCAGGTACCAGCCCAGGAAGGCGTAGTCGGCGTCGTAGTTGACGACGGAGACGGCAGACACCGGTTCACCGTCGATACGGCCGATGAAGAACCCTTCGGGGTCCTGTGCGAAGAAGGCGGGGGCGTCCGACAGCCCAGGATTCCAGCCCTCGTCCGCGGCCCAGCCGCTGACCACCGGCCAGTCGTCGAGCGTGGCCTGGGTGACGACGAGGTCCTGGGGGGCCGAAGAGGTCATCGATGGGCTCCGTTCAGCGGCTGGGTCGGAAGGCGCGGCGGCCGCCGCCGCGTCCGCAGCATCCTTCCCGATCACCGGCCGCCGCACCACGCCGGGATCAAGCCGTCGGCGTGCGCAACAAGCCGCTTCGGCGGGCTTGTTGACCGAGATGTCGCGGGACACACGCACGACGCGGGCCCCACCGGACGATGTCCGGTGGGGCCCGCAGACACGGATCTCGGCGAGCCGCCTCGGCAGCGCGCCGACGGTCAGCGCGTGCGGCCCGGCCGGAAGCGCCTGTGCAGGGCGGTCCCGGCGAGCAGAAGCGCCGCACTGCCCGCGACGGCGGCACCCGTGAGGTCCGTCCCGGTGTGGGCGAGCGTGGTCGCCGTGGTCGGTGGCGGGGCGGGGTGATGCGTCTTGGGACCGGGGTGGGTCTTGACCGGGGTCGGGGCCGGCGGCTGCGGCGTGGGCGGCGGCTCCGGCGTGGGCGTCTCCGGCGTGTTCGGGTGGTCGCCGGAGGTGTTCACGGAGGTGTTGCCGGTGACCGGATTGAGTACGCCGACCACGTTCACGCTGTTGCCGCTGACGTTCACCGGGAGGTCGACCGGCAACTGGATGCCGTTGCCGGAGATCACCCCGGGCGAGTCCTCCTCGGCGCCCTGCGCGGCCGCGCCGCCGGTCGTGGCCGATTCGCCGGGCGCGCCCGCACCGGCCTTGCCGCCGTCGTTCACGCAGGTGTTGCCGGCCGCCGGGTTCAGGAGCCCCGCGACATTCACGGTGTTCCCGCACACGCTCACCGGGACGTGCACCGGCAGCTGGATGCTGTTGCCGGAGATCACCCCGGGCGAGCCGGCCGCGGTGCCGTTCGCGCCCGAGTCGGCCCAGGAGGGGACCGCCACGGCCATCGCACCGGAGGCGGCGGCGACGGCGATCACGCCGTTTCGGGTAACCCGTTTCATAGGTTGCCTGCCTTCCAGACATTGTTGCGGGCGCTCGCCCGCACCGGTTAAACCGTGGACGCACCATGTGAGTTATGGCTTATCCACATTTCACCCCATCGAGTGACACCGGTATCGAACTCGTGGCAAAACCGTGTATGAAGCCTGAGACGGGTGATCGCGGAACGCTACGGCACTCCGCTGCGGCCCGCTCGCCAGGAGGCGTGCCGATCGGGGTCCGCTTATCGTGAGCGAAAGCCCAGTTTCCGGTCCGTCACGGAGCGTCCCTGGAGGCCCTCGATGCCGGCCATGCCCCGCAACCGGCCCGCCGTGCGACGTTGCGCCGGTGCCGGAGCCGTCGCGCTGGCCCTGCTCGGCGCGGGGCTGCCCGCGGCCGCGGCGGTGAGCGGCAAGCAGCCGGACCTGACCCGTTTCTACCGGCAGAAGGTCCGGTGGGCGGCGTGCAAGGACGGGGAGCTGCCCAAGGACATGCAGTGCGGCAAGGTGACCGTGCCGCTCGACTACGCGAAGCCCGCCAAGGGCACCGTGGACCTTGCGCTGTCCCGTTACCGGGCGACCGGGAAGTCGCGGGGCTCGGTGCTGCTGAACTTCGGCGGCCCCGGCGGCTCGGGCGTCAGCCAGCTCGGGCTCGCCGGCAAGGACTTCATGGGCCTGACCAACGGCTACGACGTGGTCGGCTTCGATCCGCGCGGGGTGGGCCGCTCCTCCCCCGTCAGCTGCGGCGACGGCCTCGACGGGTCCTCGGGCGGCGCGAACTCGGACAAGTCCCCCGACGCCGGCCATCCACAGGCCCTGATGAAGTTGCTCAAGCAGCTGACGGTCCAGTGCACCAAGCACTCCGGGCCCGTGCTGGCCCACATAGGCACCGTGAACGCTTCCCGGGACCTGGACGTCATCCGCCAGGCGCTCGGCGACAAGAAGCTGAACTACCTGGGTTTCTCCTACGGCACCAGGCTCGGCGCCGTGTACGCGGCGCAGTTCCCGGACAAGATGGGCCGGATGGCGCTGGACGGTGTGGACACGCTGACGGAGTCGCTGGCGGAGCAGGGGGTGGCGGGCGCCCAGGGGCAGCAGACGGCGCTGGACGACTTCCTGGACTGGTGTGTCACCGACCTCGGGTGCCCGTTCGGGCAGGACCGGCGCAAGGCCGGGGAAACGGTCGTGGAGTTGGTGCGCTCGCTCGACGAGAACCCGGTGCCGTCCGACTTCGGCGGCCCCTTCTCCGGTCAGGACCTGGTGGGCGCCATAGGGCAGGGGCTGTACAGCAGGGAGCTGTGGCCGCTGCTGGAGCGGGCGCTGGCCTCGCTGATCGAGGACGGTGACACCAAGGGGGTGCTGAACTTCGCGTCCGGCGGCTACGCGGTCCCCGTCGTGCAGCGGCGCGGCGGCGGGCTCGTGGACAGCGCCGACATCCCCGTGGACAACCTGTCGGCAGCCCTGATGGCGATCAACTGCGCCGACGACCCCGACCGGCCGAGCGCCGAGCGGCTCACGCAGGATGTCGCCCGACTCGACAAGGACTACCAGCAGGCGTCCCCGGTCTTCGGCAGGTTCCGGCTCACCCAGGTGCTGCTGTGCTACGGCCGGCCGCGCGGCACGGACTTCATCCGCGACCAGGTGAAGGACGTGCCGTCCGCCCGGATGCTGCTGGTGGGCACGCGCGGCGACCCGGCGACGCCGTACCGCTGGGCGATTGAGACGGCGAAGCGGCTCGGGCCGTCGGCCGTGGTGCTGGACAACAGGGGCGACGGCCACACCGGGTACACGTCCTCCAAGTGTGTGCACGGCAAGGTCGACGACTTCCTGCTGTACGGCACACTGCCGGCCGACGGCAGTTCCTGCCCGGCGGACCGCGACGACCGTGGCGCGGTCGCCGACTCGTCGGGCTGAGGCTCAGGCGAGGGTGAGCTCGGGGGCGTAGAGGTCGAGCCAGTGGGCCAGGTCGAGGGTGCGTTCCAGGCCGCGCCGGGCGACCTGGCTGCTCAGCCCGGTCCGGCGGGTCGCCCGGTCCACCTTCTCGCGGTCGACGAGGTCGAAGACCCGGTGGTCGGGCCGGGTCAGCAGCTCCTTGACCTGCTCCTGGAGCGCACGGCCGTACTCCGGGTCCTGGGTGGACGGGTAGGGGCTCTTGACCCGGTCGTACACGGACTGCGGGAGGACGTCCCGGGTGGCTTCCCGGAGCAGGGTCTTCTCGCGGCCGTCGAAGGACTTCAGGGCCCAGGGCGCGTTGTAGACGTACTCGACCAGCCGGTGGTCGCAGAACGGCACCCGGACCTCCAGACCGACGGCCATGCTCATCCGGTCCTTGCGGTCGAGCAGCATGCGCACGAAGCGGGTGAGGTGGAGGTAGCTCATCCGGCGCATGCGGAACTCGAAGTCGCTCTCGCCGTCGAGGCGCTGGACGCCGGTGACGGCGGAGTGGTAGCCGTCGGCGATGTACGACTCCAGGTCGAGGGACTTGGTGAGGTCGGCGCGCAGGACGTCGGTGTCGTCGCCGAAGTGCCGGCCGAACATGTACAGCCAGGGGAAGGTGTCGGCGGTGCGCGCTTCCTCGTCGAAGAACTGCAGGTAGCCGCCGAACACCTCGTCGGCGGACTCCCCGGACAGTGCGACGGTGGACTGGTCGCGGACGGCCCGGAAAAGCAGCAGGAGCGAGGCGTCCATGTCCCCGAACCCGGCCGGCAGGTCGCGGGCCCGGATCACCCGCTCGCGGACGGCGGGGTCGGCGAGGCTGTTCACGTCCAGGACGATGTCCTGGTGGTCGGTGCGGGCGAGCCGGGCCACGTCGTGCACGAAGGGCGTGTCGGGGGTGGCGCGCAGTTCGTCGGCGACGAAGTTGTCGGCCTGGCCGACGAAGTCGACGGAGAAGCTGCGGACCTTCTGGCCCTGCGCGGCGAGCCGGCGGGCGGCCAGGGCGGTCATGGCGGAGGAGTCGAGGCCGCCGGAGAGCAGGGTGCAGCGGGGTACGTCGGCGACCAGCTGGCGGCGCACGATGTCGTCGAGGAGCTCGCGGACGGTGGCCACGGTGGTGTCGCGGTCGTCGCGGTGCGGGCGGGTCTCCAGCCGCCAGTAGGCCCGGCTGCGCAGTCCGTGGCGGTCGACGGTGACGACGGTGCCGGGTTCCACCTCGCGCATGCCCTCCCACACGGCGTGCCCGGGAGTCTTGACCATGGTGAACAGCTCGCGCAGCCCGTCCAGGCCGACCCGGGGGCGGACCAGCGGGTTCGCCAGGATCGCCTTGGGTTCGGAGCCGAACAGGACGCCGTCGGAAGTCGGATACAGGTAGAAGGGCTTGATGCCCATGCGGTCGCGGATCATCACGAGCTTGTCATGGCGGCCGTCCCAGACCGCGAAGGCGTACATGCCGTTCAATCGCTCGGCGATGCCGTCACCCCACTCCACATAGCCGCGGAGTACGACCTCGGTGTCGGAGTCGGTGGTGAACTCGTGGCCGCGGGCGGCGAGTTCGCGGCGCAGTTCGGTGAAGTTGTAGGCCTCGCCGGAGTACACCATGGCGACGGTGCCGTCCGGGGTGCGGACGCTCATGGGCTGGCGGCCGCCGGGCAGGTCGATGATCGCGAGCCGGCGGTGCCCCAGGGCGGCGGGGCCCTCGCTCCAGGTACCCCGGTCGTCGGGGCCACGGCAGGCCATGGTCTCCGTCATTGCATCCAATGCGCGCGTCTCGGTGGTGAGGTCACGGTCGAAGGAGACCCAGCCGGTGATGCCACACATGCGTTACCTCCTGCTGCCGGTCTGCCCGGACAACCGCGGCACCTGCGGTTCCATTGCGGATGCGATTACCTGAGCGAACCACTTGTATTCAGCATCTATATGGCGAGCGTGCGCCCGGAACCCAGGACGGTCAACCTGGACGTAACACGGACGGCCGCGCAGCCCCGCCCTTCCGGCCGCGCTTTGCCCGCGCAAGGCACGCGAACCCGCTCCACGCCGGGCTCCGCCCACCTGGAACAGGCCAAGCGTAAAAAGTTCGCCAAACGGAACCGGCGCCGCGGTTTTCACCGGGCGCCGGTCACCTGCCGCTGTCGCGGTCTCGCGCTACGGAGCCGCCGTCACGAACCGGTCCAGTGCCGCCGTCAGGTCGGCCGGCCGCTCCACGGGGAGCTCATGGCCCGCGTCGATGATCCGCACCACGGCGTCCGGGTAGGCCTTGGCCATCCGCAGCATCTGCCCCACCGGCAACTGGATGTCGTGGTAGCCGTGCACCATCAGGGTGGGCGCGGTGATCTCGCCGGCCCGGTCGAGGACGTCGAAGGCCCGCATGGCGCCGTACAGCGTCATGACGACCTCGCGCGGGGTGGCGGCGGAGGCGCGGACGTACTCGCGTATCTCCTCGCGGGGATGGCCGGGGGCGAAGGCGCGCTGGATGTTGGCGGCGACGAACATCCTGAACGGCACCAGGGTGGAGGCCGCCATCAGCAGACCCCGGCCGCGACTGTACGCCATCCTGCCGATGGAGTTGACCAGCACCATCCGCTCGACCCGCTCGGGGTGGGTGAGCGCGAGTGTCTGGGAGATCATGCCGCCCATGGAGTGACCGACGGGGACGAAACGATCCACCTTGAGATGGTCGAGAAGGGCGACGACGTCCTGGGAGAGGTCGGCGATCGCCTTCACACCGGCCCCGGTGCTCTCGCCATGACCGCGCAGATCGAGGCGGATCACCCGGCGGTGCTCGGCGAAGTGCGCCATCTGGTGGTCCCAGCGGTGCCGGTCGGCGGTCCAGCCGTGGAGGAACACCAAGGGCACGGCGGCGCCGTCCCGGGGGCCCTCGTCGTCGTACGTCAGCGCCGCTCCGTCGACTTCGAACTGCGGCATGGGGGCCTCCTGGGGCGTGATCCGGTTACTGCCGGGTACGGTAACCGGCCCCTGCGGCCACCGTCATCGGGGAGCCGGCCTCAACACGGTTACAGCGTGCGCCTGATGGCCGCCACGGTGGCCTCGGCTTCGACGGCGTCATCGGCGGACACCGCGAGCCGCGCGAAAGGCGCGGACGGCTCCAGGTCCACCAGGACGACCGGACCGTGTGCGTGCACGGCGACGAAGTCCCGCCCGCCCGGGTGCTCCCAGGCGCCTACACAGAGCCGGTCGGGCAGAAAGCGGCCGGGGTGCGGTTCACCGCGCAGCACCCGCCACCAGTCGGGCTCCACCGAGGCCGCGCGCACCTGCGCCAGCGGCACCCTGACCCGGCGGCGGTGGGCGAACAGCCGCTCCCGCCCGCTCAGGCGGACGACGACCTCGTCGCCGTCGACGGTCAGCCGGGCCATCGCGCTCACCTCCGCCACTCACTGAGTGAATTACCCCAAATGCCGCAATGGCGAATCGGTCCTATGGTGCTGATATGGAGCACGCACTCAGTCCCTCGTCCCTCACCGAGCTGCGCCGCCCGCGCCCCTACCCCGCCGTCTCCGTGCTGACGCCGACGCACCGCCGCGGTCGCGACAACGCCCAGGATCCCGTCCGGCTGCGCAATGTCGTGGCCGAGGCGAAGAAGCAGTTGGAAGCCGATCCCGCGGTCACCAGGGAGCGGCGCAGCGACGTCGTCGACCAGCTCGACCGGGCCCTCGCCGAGGTCGACCTGGCGCATGCCGAGGACGGTCTCGTGATCTTCGCCGCGCCGGGTGAGCACCAGGTGTGGTCGCTGGCCCGCAGCGTGCCCGAGCGTGTGGTGCTCTCGGACACCTTCCTCACCCGCAACCTGGTCTCGGCCCAGGCCGCCGAGCGGCCGTTCTGGGTGCTGTCGATCTCGGCCGACCGCGTCACGCTCTGGAACGGCGGGGTCGACCGGGTCACCGAGAGCAAGGCAGGCGGCTTCCCGCTGACCCGCGGCCAGGAGAACTTCGACGCCGAGCGGCTGCAGCGCGTCGGCGACCTGCCCAGCACCTTCCGCGACGAGGACACCAAACGCTTCCTGCGGGACGCGGACATCGCGATGGCCGCGCTGCTGCGTGACGAGCCGCGGCGCCTGTACGTCACCGGCGAGCAGGCCGCTCTGTCCCTTTGGGACGAGCTGGGCAACGTCGCCAAGCAGAGCATCCCCGTGCAGCACGGCGGCCTCGCGCACGCCGGTCCGGAGGCCGTGTGGCAGACGATCCGGCCGCTGCTGGAGGCCGACTCCCGCCGGAACACCGCGTCGGTGACCCGGGAACTCGAATCGGCGCGCGGCCACAAGACGTTCGCGGCCGGTGTCGACGAGGTCTGGCGGAGCGCCCGCGACGGCCGCGTCCGGCTCCTGGCCGTCGAGGAGAACTACCGCACCGCCGTCCGTGACGACGGCGACCACCTGGTCCCGGCCGCGAGCGGCGACCTCGACGCCCGTGACGACATCGTGGACGAGATCGTCGAGCAGTGCCTGGAGACCGGCGCCGACGTCCGCTTCGTCCCGGACGGCGCCCTGGGCGACGAGAACGGCATCGCCGGGGTGCTGCGTTACTGACGAACCTGCTCACTCGGCCGACGTCTAGGCTCTGAAGGGTGATCGTCGGCTGAGAGGGAGTTTGGGCGTGGCTGAGCTGCTGGGCGTCGCGGTACTGGGTGCCGGACACATGGGTGCGGACCACATACGACGGCTCGACCAAGTGGTGAGCGGTGCGCGGGTGGCGGCTGTCGCCGACCCCGACCTCGACCGCGCCAAGGAGGCGGTGGCGGGACTGGACGGGGTCACCGTGCACGCGGATCCGCTGGCCGTCCTGGACGCGCCCGGGGTGGAGGCCGTGCTGATCGCCTCCCCCGGCCCGGCGCACGAGGAGCCGCTGCTCGCGGCCTTCGCACGCGGGCTGCCGGTGCTGTGCGAGAAGCCCATGGTGCCGGACTCCACAGGTGCCCTCCGAGTGGTGGAGGCCGAGACCAGGGTCGGGCGCAGGCTGGCCCAGATCGGGTTCATGCGCCGCTACGACGCCGAGTACCGGCGCCTGAAGACACTGCTGGACGACGGCGGTCTGGGCCGGCCGCTGATGCTGCACTGCACCCACCGCAATGTGTCCTCGCCGCCCGGCTTCACCAGCGCCATGCTCATCAACAGCTCGGTCTCGCACGAGATCGACGCGGCCCGCTGGCTGCTCGGCCAGGAGCTGACCGCGGCGACCGTGCTGCGGCCGCGGCCCTCCTCGGGCGCCCCCGAGGGGCTGCTCGACCCTCAGCTGGTGCTCTTCGAGACCGACGGCGGCGCCCTGGTCGACGTCGAGGTCTTCGTCAACTGCGGCTTCGGCTACCAGGTGCGCTGCGAGGCCGTCTGCGAGCGGGGCAGCGCCCGGATCGGCGAGGACCACACCATGCTGGTCACCTCGGCGGGCGCCGCCCGCGAGGAGGTGGCCCAGGACTATCTGGTGCGGTTCGCCGACGCCTACGACCGTGAGGTGCAGTCCTGGGTGGACGCCACCCGGCAGGGCCGGGTCACCGGGGCGAGCGTCTGGGACGGCTACGCGTCCTCCGTCGTCGCCGAGGCCGGGGTCCGGGCGCTGGAGTCCGGCGGCCGTACGACCGTCGAACTCGCGCTGCGCCCGGACCTGTACGCCGAAGGCGTCAGCCGCTGACGCTCGCGGAGCCCGACTCCAGGTGGCCGGTGAACCGGCGGCCAGGCCGCGTCGGAGTCCATCGTCACCGTGAAGTCGTCCAGACCGGAGCGGTGAGGCGGGAGTGAACAAAAGTCAAAGTACGGGCCGGCAGCGCCGGATCCCTCTCACACATTCCCGAACAACGTGCTCAGGCCCCGCTCCACCACCGCCGCGACGTCCTCCTCCCCCGGCGCCACCACCTCGTGGGTGCGCTGCAGGAAGCGGACGAGGGCCTGCGTGTCGAACTGGAGCAGGGCGAGCCCGTGCGGCGAGTGGAACTCCACGGCTGTACGGCCCCGCCCGCAGGGCCAGATGTGCACGTCCCCGCGCCCGGCGGGGACGTCGAGACCCTGGTCAAGCAGCGAGCGCGCGAAGGTCCAGGTGACCTCCTCCCCGCCGAGGGCGACCTCGGCGGGGAAGTCGACGAACACGGCCAGCGGATCACCGGAGGTGTACCGGAGCGTGGCGGGCACCGGGACCTCCTGGTCCTCGGCGATGATCAGCCGGGCTCGGGCGGGTTGCTCGAAAGTGAAGTCCATGACTGTAGGACTCCGCATGTGCCCCTCGCATGACGCGAAATCCGGACAGAGTTGCCGGGGTTGGCCGAGACCGCGGCACCGCGAACACACACGCGTCGAACAATCGCCCGAGCGCGACACGAACGCCCCTGGGACTAGGCCAAGTCGCGTAGTGCGCCTACGACTTGCCCACCGGACCGCGTACGTCTTTCACGGGGGTCCACCAGCCCATGAAGACTCTGGCATATGCCAGAAGCACCACCGTATCGTGTGTTGCCAAATCCCTTACAGGGCGTCGCAGGCTGTGCCACAGTCGTAACCGGTCCCCCGCCCGTCTTGACCGTACCGTCCCCGCATCGGAGTGCGTCATGCCGTCCCATGTCTCCGCGGACCGCCCCGCAGCCCAGCCGCCCGGGCGCGGCTCGGTCGAGGCGTTGATATCGCAGACGCGGCGACTCAAGGGCGATGTGGACGCCGTACGACGGGACACCCCCAGTGACGGTTCGGATCCCCGGGACCGCTGGCAGCGGGCCCTGTACGACCTGGCGCTGCATCAACTCAACGACCTGGACGAGCACTTGGCGCAACTGCGGGACGGCCCCGCGCCGCCACCGCCCGGCCCGGACGCCGGACTGGTGCGCCGGCCGACGCCGGCCGGCGTCCCGCACGGTTCGCTGCTCAGCCGGGTCGGCAGCGCGGAGTGGAACCTCCTGACGGACGAGGCCAGTTGGTCCGGTGAGCTCTATGAGATCCTCGGCCGCGACCCGGCCACGCCCGCACTCACTCTCGACGAACTGCCCTCCCTGGTGATGGACGAGGACCGGCCCGGGTTGACCGCGATGGTCACCGACTGCCTGGTCGACGCCAAGCCGATCGACGGCGAGTTCCGCGTCCTGCGGCCCGACGGATCCGTGCGGACCGTACACATGATGGGCGAGCCCGTACTCGGCGGCGACGGCAGCACCGCCTCGATGTGGGCCGTACTGCGGGACGTCAGCGAACTGCGGCGCAGCCAGCGCACGGTACGCGAGACCCGTGACTCGATGCAGCATCAGAGCCGGCACGCCCAGACCGAGCAGCGACTCACTGCCGAACTCCAGGAAGCCGTGCTGCCGCCGGGGCGTGGTGCGCTGCGGCTGCCTCGCCGGGGCCCGGGCAGCCTCGATGTCGCCGCCCGCTACCTGCCGTCCGGGGCCAGCGCCCTGCTCGGCGGCGACTGGTACGACGCGCTGGACCTGTCCGACGGCGACACCCTGCTCAGTGTCGGCGACCTCACCGGGCACGGTGTCGCCGTCACCTCGGGCATGGCGATGCTGCTTGGTGCCGTACGCGGCATGGCGATGGCCGGCGCCCAGCCGGGGCATCTCATGTCCCTGCTGAACCAGTTACTCGACGCCACCGTGCAACCCACGCTGGGCAGTGCCGTCTGCTGCCGCTACCGGCCCACGACCCGCACCCTTACCTGGGCACAAGCAGGACACCCCGCCCCGCTGCTGTTCCGCGACGGGACGGGGTGCGTGCTCAGCGCGCCGGACGGCGTGCTGCTCGGCGCCACCTGTGGAGCCGGTTACGGGCAGGCCGAAGTGACCCTGGAGCCGGGCGACCTGCTCCTGCTGCACACCGACGGGCTGCTGCCCGGACACAGCGCAGCGGACTCTCTGGACCGTCTCCTCGGCCTTGCCCCGCGGTTCGGGGCGGCACGCACCGCCCAGCACTGTGTCGGGACCGTGATCGAGGAGTTCGGCGAGACCGAGCGCGAGGACGAGGCGTGCGTACTCATCGCCAAGGTGAGTGAAGAGGGCGGCTAGTGAACGGGGGCGGCTGCCGCCACCCGGACCAGTCGGCGCACGTCGAGACGCTCAGGCCCCCTGTGTCTGTGCGCTGTTGTTCGTCCCCCTGCTCCTGGCCTTGGGCAGGGCGAGCTTGATCTCCTCCCGTAGTTCCTGGATTCTCGGGTAGCTGGAGTATTCGGCGGTGAGCCGGTACATCTCGCGCAGCCGGTCCCAGGTGCGGTGGGAGGAGTTCGATCCCATCGACATCAGGGCCAACCGTGCGTAACGGTCCGCTTGTTCGGGGTCGTCCGCGATGAAGCAGGCTGACGCCATGGACAGGAAGTCGAAGATCTTCGACCGCTGCCGGCCGTCGACCCTCAGCGCCAGGGCCTTCTCCGCGAAGTGCTGGGCGAGCACGGCCGCGCTCGGCTCGTGCTCGGCCAGCGTGCGGTAGGCCAGGGCCTGCATGCCGTACAGATCCTCTTCCTTGAACATCTGCATCCAGTTCGGCGGCGGCACGTCACCCGGGTCCGAGACGAAGAGGTCCTCCGCCTGCCCGAGGGTGCGGCGCATCGCCTGGCCCCTGCCCATCGACGCCTGTGCCCAGGCCTCGATGGTGTAGAGCATCGCCCTGGTGCGCGGCAGCACCTCGTCGCCCGAGCCGGACTTGGCGAGCTTCATCAGATCGAGCGCGTCGTCGGGCCGGCCGAGATGTACCATCTGGCGAGCCGCTCTGGAGAGCGCCTCCCCGGCACGCGGCCGGTCACCGCCCTCACGGGCCGCGTGGGCGGCGATGACGAAGTACTTCTGGGCCGTGGGCTCCAGGCCGACGTCGTGCGACATCCAGCCCGCGAGGACGGCGAGGTTGGCGGCGACGCCCCACAGCCGCCGCTGGAGATGGTCGGGGTGGCGGTAGGCGAGCATGCCCCCCACCTCGTTGAGCTGTCCCACCACGGCCTTGCGCTGCAGCCCGCCACCGCGGGCCGCGTCCCAGGCGCGGAACACCTCGACGGAACGTTCCAGTTCCTCGATCTCCTCGGACCCGATGGGGGCGGCCTCGTAGCGGTCGAACCCAGCGGGGTCGGCGTGCAGAGGGTCGTCGAGGACGGGGGCGTCGGCCTTGAGAGTGAGGTCGGTGTGCAGCCAGTCGTGCATGGCGCTGCTGAGTACGGATCCCGCGGTGAGCGCGGCACCCGCACCCACCAAGCCGCGTCGGTTGAGCATGAGGTCCATTCCCGTGAATTCGGTGAGGACCGCGGCGGTTCGTTCGGGCGCCCACGGCATGCCGTCGGGGTGTTCCACGTTCCCGTCGTCCGGCCGTTTTCCCGTACGCCCGTGCCGTACCAGACCGAGGTCCTCGATGGTCACGACACGGCCGAGACGCTCGGTGAACAGGGCCGCCAGCACCCGCGGCACCGGATCGCGCGGGATCTCTCCCGTGTCGATCCACCGCCGCACCCGGGAGGTGTCGGTCGCCAGCTGGGGGTGGCCCATGGCCGCCGCCTGCCGGTTGACCAGCCTCGCGAGTTCGCCCTTGGACCAGCCGGCCAGGCCGAACAGGTCCGAGAGACGGGTGTTGGGTTGTCCGCTCACGTCAAGCCCCCAGGTTCTCGGCTGAGTTGACAGTAGCCCCGTGACGATTGCCGGGCGACTATTCGCCACGGTTCGCCAGGGTGCGCCAGATGGTGTGCCACTGCGAATCGGGTGTCAGGTAGGAACGCGCCACCCCGACCCGGTCGCCACTCGACGGGCACACTCCCCAGGGTGTGTCCGGACGGCCGGGCCGGGTGGGCGCCGAGGACCTCTCGCAGGACTTCTCAGGCAGGCACCGCAGGTACACGAAGGGATCTGTATCGCCCATGTACGCAGCATCGTCCTCCGTGTCCGCCCCGCCCCGGACGCTGCGCCCCCGCCCGGCGGGCAGCGGACCCTATCTCGATCCCGCCCGTACAGGGGCCGCCGTACCGGTCGTGGGCCGGCAGCGGCGCGCCGCGGGTCCAGGCACCCAACCCCTCAGCGGGAGACTCGACTTGTCCGGCCCACAGGGCGCACAGCTGCGCACCGCGATCGCGTCGGTGCACCGGATCTGCCCGGAGTTCGCACCGGTGCAGGTGCTGCGGCGCACCGGGCGGTCGGTGATCCTTGTCGGGACCACGGGGCGCAGCACGGCCGTAGCGAAGTGTCTACTGGACCACTCCCCCGCCTGGGCGGAGCGGATCCGCCACGAAATAGCCGCATACCGCTCGTTCGTCCGGCACCGGCCGCCGATCCGGGTGCCGAGGCTGATCGCGGCGGACCCGGACAACTGCACGCTGGTGATCGAGCGGATGCCCGGCCGGGTGGCGGCTGTCCAGCGCCATCCTGCGGAGGCTCCGCCCCGGGCGGACATCCGGGCCGCTCTGGGCGCGATCTGCCGGCTGAACGCGTGGCGGCCCCCGGCGGGCACCTTCGACGCGCCGGTGGACTACGCGGCCCGTATCTCCCGGTACCACGAGCTGGGTCTGCTCACCGACCGGGACATGGGTGACCTGCAGAAGCTGCTGCACGGCATCGCTGTCGCGGCGGGCCGGCAGGGGATGGGCCAGTTCTGCCACGGCGACGCCCTGCTGTCGAACATCCTGTTGTCGCCGGCCGGCCCAGTGCTGGTGGACTGGGAGCACGCGGGCTGGTATCTGCCGGGGTACGACCTGGCGACGCTCTGGTCGGTCCTAGCGGACGCCCCGGTGGCGCGCCGTCAGATCAGCCAGATCGCCCAGTCGGCGGGACCGGCGTCCCGGGACGCCTTCCTGGTGAACCTGATGCTGGTGCTCACCCGGGAGATCCGGACCTACGAGACCGCCGTGCAGCGTTCGATGCACGACGCGACCCCGGCGGCACCGGGTACGGCCCACCCGGGTGCCGCGCCGACCGGCAAGGAACAGCGGCTGTTGCTCCGGCGGCTGCATGACGACTGCCAGCTGGCCCGCCGGGCCGTGCGTGCGGCGGTCGGCACTCGCTGACGGGGACGAGAATCCGCGGTGCGCTCAGGGCAACTGCGCACTGCGGATTTCTCGGATGTCCGTACCGCTCACAGGTGTACGCCACTGACGCCGCGCAGGCCGGGGGCCTCCGCTGCGAAACTCCCACGATCATCGTATGACATGGGAATTCTCCTTCCTCTGGGCATGATTGACGGATCGTCGGCAAGCCGGTACCACTGAGCCACGCTCAGCCCCGCACGCCCCGCCGCGCCCGATCGCCCCAGGAGGCCGCCTTGCGAGGATCCGTCACCGAGCCAGCGCCCACGCGCGGCGGCAGACATATGCGGAGGGCGGCCGGCGCCGTCGCCTCCGCGGCGCTGCTGTTGCCGTTGCTGGGCGCCGCTCCGCCCCCCGGCGAGACCGCGTCGTCCGCCGGACTGCTCCCGCGTGCGTTCGCGTCCGCCGCCACCGAGTACCACGTGCCGCAGAGCGTTCTGCTGGCCGTCTCCTATCTCCAGTCCCGCTGGGACACGCACGACGGCGCGCCGAGTGTGACGGGCGGCTACGGCCCGATGCACCTCACCGACGCGCGCACCGCGCTGGCCACCACCACCGAGCACTTCGCCGACGGCACCGAGGACGCCCGCGGCGACAGCGGCCGCCCGGCCCTGCACCCCAGCGTCAAGGTGCAGGCGAGTTCCGCGCTCCCGGCCCGCCTCCAGACCCTCGTCCAGGCCGCCGGGCTGACCGGCATCCCGGCGGCGGAGCTGCGCACCGACCCGGCGGCGAACGTGGCCGGCGGCGCCGCCCTGCTCGCGGCCGCCCAGCAAGCAATGCACCAGCCGCTCAGCGCCGACCCGGCCGACTGGTACGGCGCGATCGCCCGCTTCTCCGGCGCCGACGACACCGCGACCGCGGCGGCGTACGCCAACGACGTGTTCGACGTCCTCCGCACGGGCGAGGAACGCACCACGGACGAGGGGCAGATCGTCGCCCTCGCCGCCCAGCCGGGCCTGAAGGCCGACACCGTGCAGTTGAAGCTGACCGGGCTGCGCACGGTGGCGGCGGACGACACGGAATGCCCGACAACGGTGTCGTGCGAATGGATCCCGGCGCCCTACACGGAGTTCGGGGACAACGACTACGGCAACCACGACGTCGGCGACCGACCGGTCTCGCAGAGCATCAAGTACATCATCATCCATGACACGGAAGGCGCCTGGGACGGGACCATCAACCTGGTCCAGGACCCGACATACGTGTCCTGGAACTACACCATCCGCTCGACCGACGGACTCATCGCCCAGCACGTCAAAGCGAAGGACGTGGCCTGGCACGCGGGTAACTGGTACATCAACGCCAAGTCGGTCGGTATCGAGCACGAGGGTTTCCTCGCCTCACCGGACGCCTGGTACACGGAGGCGATGTACCGGTCGTCGGCGCGGCTGGTGAAGTACCTGACCACCAAGTACGGCATCCCGCTGGACCGGCAGCACATCCTCGGCCACGACAACGTGCCCGGACCGACCACCTCCACGATCCCCGGGATGCACACCGACCCCGGCCCGTACTGGGACTGGCAGCACTACTTCGAGTTGCTGGAGCACCCCTTCAAGCGCACGGCGGGCAAGAAGGGCGGTCTGGTGACGATCCTGCCGGACTACGCCGCGAACCAGCCGACGTACACCAGCTGCGTCACCAAGGGCCAGCCGTGCGCCGCGCACGGTTCCAGCGAGGTACGGCTGTACTCCGACCACGACGAGAGCTCGGCCCTGATCAAGGACATCGGCCTCGGTACGACGCCGACGACCGGTGTCAACGATCTCTCCTCGCGGGTCTCCACCGGCCAGCAGTACGCGGTGGCGGACCAGTGGGGCGACTGGACGGCGATCTGGTACCTGGGTCAGAAGGCCTGGTTCAGGAACCCGGCGAAGGCTCCGACGGCGGTGAGCGCCGCAGGGCTGGTGGTGACGCCGAAGGCGGGCCTGACCGGCATCCCGGTGTACGGCCGCGCCTATCCGGAGGCGGCCGCGTACCCCTCAGGGGTACCTGCCCAGGCGGTGTCGGCACTGCCGTACACCCTCCCCGCGGGCCAGGAGTACGTGGTCGGTGACGAGGTGCCCGGCGAGTACTACTACGCGGTCACCTTCACCACCGACTCGCACCGGGTCGTGGTGGGCAAGGACCTGTACTACGAGATCCAGTACGGCCACCGGGTCGCGTTCGTCCGCGCGGCCGACGTGGATGTGACGTCGGCCAGCCGGTGGGCGAGGAGGTAACCGCGTCAGCCCTGCTGGAACAGCTCCGCCGGGAGCGGCTTCAGCAGGGCGTACAGGTCGTCCGTGATCGGGCGGTCCCAGGCTGCGATGGTCACGAGGACACCGTCGCTGCGGTCGAACTGGACGCAGGAGATCCGGCTCTCGGAGAGCTTGAGCCGGCGCACGATCAGCAGGTTGTCGCCCTGCAGGACCGGCATGTCCTCGGTGCCCACGACGGTGACGTCCTCGTCGTTCTCCAGTGCGAGCAGGAGCTGGCCGACCTCGAAGGGGATCTCGTCCTCCGCGACCTCGCGGGCCGGGGAGCCCTCGGGGAGGTTGCCGATGATCATCGCGGGGCCTCGGCCGCCGAAGAGGTCGTAGCGCAGGAAGACGCCCTGGCAGGAGCCGTCGGGGGCGGGCAGCAGCCCGGCGCCGAGGTTGCCGGGCCAGTCGCCCGGGTCCATGGCCAGTACGTCGAAGTCGGGGCCGGCGGGAGTGGCGCTGCGGCGACGGAGGAACGACATGCGGTCCATGGTACGGGGCCGCCGCGCTTTCCCCACCGCCGCGCTTTCCCCACCGCCGGTACTTTCCCCACCGGCGGTTCCTTCCCCACCGCGGAGCACTCCGCGCTGCCGTCCACCTGAGCGGTGGACGGCGAAGGAGAGGTGCGCACCGCGCCAGACGTGGAAGGCGACGCGCTCTCCCAGGTCGCCGCCGCGGGCTGAGAGCAGGTGCAGCGGTCGGCGAAGGCGAGCGGCGCGCCGGGCAGGCGGTCGGCCGGTGCCACGCTGCCCGCGCTCGGACCGGGGGCCTCGGCCAACGCCGCGTCGACGGTGTCCCGTTCGCTTTCACGTTCGTAGAGCGTCCGGAGCGCGGGGAGCGGGCGCGCACCATGGCTTGCGGGCGGCTCAGCGCACGCCCGACGGAGATGTGATCCGTTCCCGACTGACGGTTACTGGCCCCAGGGCCTTGGCATGACACGTCAGGACTCTTCGGACGGCGAGGGCGGGATCACCGCGATCGGGCTGGCCGCGTGCAGCAGGACGGCCTGGGTGACCGAGCCCATCATGCGGGCGGGGGCGAGCAGGCGCCGGCGGTGCCGGCCGACGACGACCAGTTCGGCGTCCTTCGAGGCGGCGACCAGGGCGCCGGCCGCGTCTCCGGGCAGCGCGAGGGCCTCGGCCCGCACGTTCGGGTACTCCTTGAGGCGCGGCGCGAGAAAGCCCTCGGCGAGGGTGCGGGTCTCCTGCTCGACCTCGTCCTGGTCGACGGTCGGCGGGGCGAGCTCCCGGGCCGAGGCCCAGAACTGGACCGGCCACGGGTAGGCGGCGATCACCTGGAGCCGGGCGCCGCGCCGAGCGGCCTCCTCGAAGGCGAACGCGAGGGTGGCGTCGTCCGGGCTGTCCACGTCCAGGCCGACGACGACGCGGGGCCCGGGTTGCGCGGGCAGCTCGTCGTGCACCTCGCGCCCCGGCCGGGGTACGACGACCACCGGGCAATCGGCGTCGCGGGCGGCGGCCATGCCGTTGGAGCCCAGGATCAGGCTGGCGAAGCCGCCGCGGCCGCGGGAGCCGAGCACCAACAGCTGGGCGTCGGAGCCCAGTTCGGGCAGCAGCGCGGACGGGGCGCCCTCCAGGGCGACGTATTCGACGGCCAGTCCCGCGGCGCCGGCGGCCAGCCGGTCGCGGACCTCGTCGAGGACGGGGTCCCCCGCCGCGTCGGGCTCTCCGGCGACCAGGACGTCCGGCTGCCCCCAGGCGGCGTACTGGCGGACATGCACCACCCGCAGCGGCGCGTCCCGTCGCCGGGCCGCGTCAAGGGCCCAGTCCAGGGCGCGCAGGCTGTCGTCCGAACCGTCCACCGCGGCGATGACCGGCGCAGCGCTCATCGTTCCTCACCTCCGGAATACGACCGTCCCTGTCCGGGGCCAGCCTGTCTCAGGCGGCGGCCCCGGAAGGGCGCTGCTGGTCACGTGTCCGGAAATCCCTGCGGAACACCGCCGGGTTCACCTCTCTGCCGCAGAACCGGGGGAGGCGGCACTCAGGTCAGGTCGAACTCGCCGTCCCGTGCCCCCGACACGAAGGCACCCCATTCGGCGGGGGTGAAGATGAGAGAAGGGCTCTCCGGGCGGCCGCTGTTGCGCATCGCGATGAATCCCTCGACAAAGGCGATCTGGACATCCCCCAGGCCACGGCTGCTGGACTGCCACTCGGCCTCGCTGAGGTCCAGCTCCGGCTTGTCCCAGCCCAGTACCGACTGCTGCTGGATGGTGCTCTCGGCCACGTCCGTGCTCCTCCCGAATTCGTCGTCCGCGGCCAGCCTAGCTTTCGGTTCCGGCACTCAACAGGCCACGTGAAGGGGTCCTTTCAGGAGTCGGGGGCCGCGGCGCCGACCAGCCACATCGGGAAGAACTGGGAGCCGCCGCCGTAGGCGTGCCCTAGCACCTTGCGGGCGCCGTCCACCTGGTGTTCTCCGGCCTGGCCGCGGACCTGGAGGGCGGCCTCGGCGAAGCGGATCATGCCGGAGGCGTCGATCGGATTGGTGGAGAGCACTCCGCCCGACATGTTGACGGGCAGGTCCAGCCGATGTCGGCGGTGCGCAGGCCGGTCTGTTCGATGACGTCGTGCAGCACCGGCATGAGCATCTCCACCTCGGAGAGTTCCTCGGTGGTGCGCCGGTGGTCGGTTCCGCAACCGCTTCCTGAAGGCGTTCGGGCCACCGAGCTGAGCTCGGCTCAGGCGTCCAGGAAGCCGACGGTACGGCGGACGAACCCTTCGGGGTCGTCGAGCCAGGGGTAGTGACCGCCGCCGGGCTGGACGGTGACCTCTGCGTTCGGGAAGGCCCCGGCGGCGCGCCGGACCAGTGCGGGGCTGGGTCCGCCGTCGAGTTCGCCCGCGTACAGCAGGACGGGGGCGGCCAGGGTGCGCAGGGCGGTCCGGGTGGCGTCGGGTGCGAAGGCGCCTTCGGCGAAGTAGCGGTCGCCTGCCTCGTCGTTGGTCTGTTCGTCGGCGGCTGCGTCATGGGCCCGGGCGGTGTCGTCCCAACGGCCGTAGCAGAAGGGCATGAACGCCTCGTCGAAGTCCCCGGTGCCGTTCAGCCATGCCTCCAGCGCCGGGAAGGCCTCGTCGAACCAGGGCTCCGTCGCCCGCGTCCGGGCCGCCGCCAGCCGCTCCTCGGGGGTGGTCCGCAGGCCGAGAGCCGAGGGGTTGCCGGTGATCAGCGCGAGCCGCCGCACCCGGTGCGGATGGGCCGCCGCGTACAGGATCGCCAGGCAGGCGCCCGCCGAGTGCGACAGTACGTCCATGTGGTCGAGCCCTATATGGGCGCGCAACATCTCCACGTCGTCGACCTGTCGGTCGCAGCGGTACGACGCCGGGTCGGCGGGCACCGCGGAGTCGCCGGTCCCCCGCAGATCGAGCAGGATCAGCCGGCGGTGGGCGGCCAGCCCTCCCAGGTCCCCGAGGTAGGCGGAGGCGCGCATGGGCCCGCCCGGCAGCACGACGAGCGGTTCACCCTCTCCTCGGACGTGGTAGGCGAGGCGGGTCCCGTCGGCCGCGGTGAAGGTGGGCATGCCGCTGATCATGGGGGAGGGCGGAGCCGTACCGCAACGGAGTTCGACGGGCGGCGCCCGAGGGCACGGCCGGTCAGGCGCGCGGGCCCGGCTTGCTCACCCGGAACGCGAACTGCCCGCAGAACGTGAGCTTGCGCAGGTTCGCCAGGGCCGTGTTCCGCCCGCTCTCGCGCGCCCAGGTGTCGATCTGCGAGTTGAGCGGCGATTCCTTCCGCCAGAACCGGCCGTATTCCTCCTTTCGCGTGCCGTGGTAGGTACGCATGATCAGTGTCACGCCGTCGAGCGAGGGTCTGATCTCCTCCAGGACGAGCCCGGCCTCCTCCACCAGCACCCGGAACCCGTACGGCGTGTAGTTCCAGAGGCTGAAGGAGTGGTAGGGCTCGAACTGGGAGGTGCTGCCGATGAACAGCCCGCCCGGACGCAGCACCCTGCCCACCTCCGCGAGCAGTTCTCTGGGCCGGGCGACGTGCTCCAAGACCTGGTGCGAGTAGATCAGCGGCACGGCGTTCGAGCGGAACGGCATGTGGACGCCGTCGAAGTACACCACCGGGTCGCCTCCGGGCGGGCGTTGCGTGGCCTCCGGGGATTCGCGGATGTCGAGTCCCACCCACCGCACGTCGGGGTGGTGCCGACGGAAGAGCCCCGCCGAGGCGCCGCGCCCGCACCCGAGGTCGACCACCCGGTCCGGTGTGCCCGGCGAGCTCATGGCCTCGTCGAGGTAGTAGCGGGAGGTGATCTGGCGGGCGTGGTCGTCAGGGATGCAGTCGTGCATGAGTTCCCACAGGGTCGACATGCGCCCACGCTATGGAGGCGCCGTTCTCTAGGCCACATCCAGGCGGGGGTTCGGGATGGCCGTCATCCCTTGGGGCGAACAGGGCGGCGCGGACGCCTGTGCCGGGCGGCTGATGCCGGACAGGTCACGGACGGCCACGCTGTTGCGGTCGGCGACCGTGCGGCCGAGCGCGTGGTACGGCCACAGTCCTCCGGCCTGCCGCCGGCTGCGCTCGTTCCACTCCAGGGCCTCGGCGGTGCGGGCCCGGAAGAAGTTGAGCGCGTAGCCGCCGGAGTGGATCCGCAGCAGGAAGAAGCCGGCGGGGTACTCCTTGGCGGCACCGACCTCCTGCAGAGTCACGTGGGGGGCGAGGGGCACATGGGTGCGCTTGTTGCGGTGGGTGTGGCCGGCATGGTGGAGGAACACACCGGGGGCGGCGGCATAGGCCCGGAGGATCGCGCGGGCCTGGCGGCGGGCCAGGCGCTGTGCGGGGCTCACCGGGAAGAGGGCGTCCCGGACGGTGAGCGGATGGTGTCCGAAGACCACGGTGGGCTGATCCCTGTGTGCGCGCAGCCGGCGGCGGAACCAGGACAGTTGCTCGGCGCCGAGGCTGCCCGCGTCGCCGCCGTTGCCACGCTTGTCGTAGGTGTCGAGCCCGATGATCCGCAGCCCGCCCACGTCGTGCTCGAAGTAGCCGGGACCCTCCGGCGTACCGAACGCGCGGCGGAAGGTGTCGCCCTTGTTCGCGTTGCGGTCGTGGTTGCCCCGGACGACGAGGTAGTCCCGCCGATGGGTGCCGAAGCCGTCGAGGATCCGTCTGGCCTCCGCCAGGTCGCGCGGTCCGCCACCCGCGGAGATGTCACCGGCGGCCAGCAGCAGATCGGCCCCTCGGCTGCGGGCCTCGTCCACCACGGCGCGGCTCATCAGCTCCGGGTAGGCGGTGAGCCCGGTCAGCTGTGCCACTCCGCGCAGGAAGGGCACGCCGGCCACCAGACCGGCGACGGTCTCGCCGATGTGCAGGTCGTTGCAGAGCGCGAGGGACAGCAGATGGCGGCCGGGCGGGGGCTGCGGGGTGGTGAAGGAGTACGGGCCGCCGGGTGAGCCGAGGCCGTGCCGGGAGGTGCCGGCCGCGTTGCCGCGCACCAGGTGCAGCGCGGTGGGCGTGGCGGGCACGCCCCGGGAGCGGGCCTGGTAGTAGTACGTCTGCCCCGGCTCCAGGCCGGTGATCTCGACATGGTGGTGGGCGGTGGGCCGGTCCTCGCCCGCGGTGCGGTTGAGGCGGGCTGGATGGGTCCCGTAGACGACCTCGCCCTCCGTGACGGCGGGCAGCATACGGCCGGTGCCGTCGTCCGTGCCGGGCAGGGCGGTGTGCCAGGTGATGACGGCCCGGTCCTCGGTGAGGGTGACCAGTTCCAGGTGGACGGCGGCGAGGGAGCGGGGGTGACGGGGCGTGGGGGCGGTGGCGGACCGGAGCAGAGCGGGGGCGAGCAGGAAACCGGAGCGCAGCATCTCGCAAGGGCCGGGTATGCCCGCGAGTGCGCCGAGGGGGACGGGGAGGCAGCAGCGCATATCTGCTATGTGCACGCCCCCAGTGAACGGCGGACGTGGTGCCGGAAGCCGCGCAAGGTATGGAACCAGACTTCTTGGGTCCTCACGAGCCGTGACCGAACCGTTGCCGCAGCTCCCGCTTCAGGATCTTCCCGCTGGCGTTGCGGGGCAGCGCGTCCACGAAAAGCACCCGCTTGGGTGCCTTGAAGGCGGGGACCTTCTCCTTCACATGGGTGATCAGCTCGGCCTCGCCGACCTCGCGGCGCGCCACGACGACCGCCGTGACCGCCTCGATCCACCGCTCGTCGGGCAGGCCGATCACGGCGGCCTCGGCGACGGCCTCATGGGTGTAGAGCGCGTCCTCGACCTGCCGTGAAGCGACCAGTACACCACCGGAGTTGATGACGTCCTTCACCCGGTCGACGATGGTGAAGTAGCCGTCGGCGTCGCGCACCGCGAGGTCGCCGGAGTGGAACCAGCCGTCCCGGAATGCCTCTTGGGTCTCCTCGGGCTTATCCCAGTACCCCTCGCACAACTGCGGGGAGCGGTAGACGATTTCACCGGGCGTGCCGTCGGGCACGTCCTGGGCGTCCTCGCCGACCACGCGTGCCTCGACGAACAGCACCGTACGGCCGCAGGAGTCGAGGCGCCCCTTGTGCTCCTCGGGCGCGAGCACGGTGGCCAGCGGCCCGATCTCGCTCTGCCCGAAGCAGTTGAACAGGGCCAGTTCCGGCAGCCGTTCACGCAGCCGCTGCAGGACGGGCACCGGCATGATCGACGCCCCGTAGTAGGCCTTGCGCAGTCCGCTCAGGTCGCGGGTCGCGAAGTCGGGCCGGTTGGACAGCCCGATCCACACGGTGGGCGGAGCGAAGAGACTGTCCACGCGCCCGGCCTCGACCAGGTCGAAGAGCGTGTCGCCGTCCGGGCCGTCCAGGACGATGTTGGTGGCTCCGACCGCCAAGTAGGGCAGCAGGAACACATGCATCTGAGCGGAGTGGTAGAGCGGCAGCGCGTGCGCGGGCCGGTCCCCGGCGCTCAGATCGAGTGCGGCGATGGCGCTCAGGTACTCGTGCACCAGCGCCCGGTGGGTCATCATCGCGCCCTTGGGCAGCGCCGTGGTCCCCGAGGTGTACAGCAACTGCACCAGGTCCTCGGTACCCGGTTCGGGACCGTCGTACGGGGGTGCGTCCGTGAGCCGGTCGAGGAGCGAGCCGTCGGCGTCCCGCAGCGGCAGCGCCGGTACGCCGTCGGGGAGTTGACCGGCGAGTTGCGGATCGGCGAGTACCAGCGAGCTGCCCGACTGGCCGACGATGTAGGCGAGGTCGTCACCGGTCAGGTTCTGGTTGACCGGCACGTGCACGAGGCCGGCCCGGGCGCAGGCGAGGAAGGCGATCAGATAGGCGTCCGAGTTGTGCCCGTAACCGCCGACCCGGTCGCCCCGGGCGAGGCCCTCGTCGAGCAGCACGCTCGCCGCCCGGGAGACGGCGTCGTCGAGTTCCCCGTACGTCCAGCGGCGCTCGCCGTACTCCAGTGCCACCCGCGCGGGGGTGCGCCGGGCGCTGCGCCGCAGCACCCCGTCGACCGTACTGCCCTGTCCCAGCGTCATGACTCACGATCCTCGGTCCGTCACCGAGGCAGGTCAAGCGCCAGGGAACCGCACACGCACACCCGCGCTCAACCGCTTCTTCTTCACCCGGCCGTTCTCGACGGCGAGATGGGTGGCGGCGCGGTTCTGCGAGAAGGACATCCTTTCGTCCCCCGCACTGAAGTCCGTCCGAGTTCCTGAACGTATGGTCCCGTTTCCCGTGGGGCCGGACCACACGTGAGTGACACAGGGAAATCCCGTTCGATGGCCAATGCGTCAACAACCGTTCAGAACACGGGGATTCTCCCTTCAGCGTGCTCCCGTGCGCCCCTATGGCGGGTCCCTGGAGGCCCGTCCCCACCATCACCCCTGAGGGGCCGGGCCCGGGGTCAGACCGGGCGGGTGCGTCCCTCCCAGTACCGGTCCCGCAGCCGCCGCTTGTAGAGCTTGCCGTTGGGGTCGCGGGGCATCTCGGCGATGAAGTCGACCGTCTGGGCCGCTCGTAGCCGGCGAGCCGTTCGGCGCAGTGGGCGAGGAGCGCGGCGGCGAGGTCGGGCCCCGGCGCCTGTCCAGGGGCGGGTTCGACGACGGCCTTGACCTCCTCGCCCCAGTCGTCGTGCGGGATACCGAAGGCGTCGGCGACGGCGGGGTGGGAGAGGAGCGCGGACTCGATCTCGGCGGGGTAGATGTTGACCCCGCCGGAGATGATCATGTCGATCCTGCGGTCGCGGAGGAAGAGGTAGCCGTACGGCCGACGGAAGAGGTTTTCCGATGCTCCGTCAGATTTTCCTGGCGGGCACGCGGCCGTACGCGTCGCTTGTCACTCCCCATCCAGCACCGCCATCGCCGCGTTGTGCCCCGGTACTCCGCTCACCCCTCCCCCGCGTACCGCGCCCGCCCCGCACAGCAGGACGTTGGCGTGCCTGGTCTCGACGCCCCAGCGGCCTGTGTCGTCCTGGGCGTAGGGCCAGGAGAGGTCGCGGTGGAAGATGTTGCCGCCGGGGAGGCGCAGGTCGCGTTCGAGGTCCAGGGGGGTCTTCGCCTCGATGCAGGGGCGGCCGTCCGCATCGAGGGCGAGACAGTCGGCGAGGGGCTCGGCGAGATGGGCGTCGAGCTGGGCGACGGTGGACCTGAGGAGTTCCCCGCGTACGGCGTCGTTGTCGGCGGTGAAGAGCCGGGCGGGGGTGTGCAGGCCGAAGAGGGTGAGCGTCTGGTAGCCGCGTTCGACCAGGTCACGGCCGAGGATCGTGGGGTCGGTCAGGGAGTGGCAGTAGATCTCCGAGGGCGGGGCGGCGGGGAGCCGGCCGGCGGCCGCCTGGGCGTGGGCGGTGGCCAGCTGCTCGTAGCCCTCGGCGATGTGGAAGGTGCCGGAGAACGCCTCGCGCGGGTCGACGGCGGTGTCGCGCAGCCTGGGCAGCCGCTTCAGCAGCATGTTCACCTTGAGCTGGGCGCCCTCGGCGGGCTCCGGGGCGGGGTCGCCGGTGAGGGCGGCGAGTTCCTGGGGGGAGGCGTTGACCAGGACGTGCCGGGCGGCGGCGACGCCCTCGCCGTCGGCGGTGCGGTAGGCGACCTCGGCGGCCCGGCCGTCCGTCTCGATCCGTACCACCTCGTGCCCGGTGGCGAGCACCGCGCCGGCCGAGCGCGCGGCGGCGGCCAGTGCGTCGGTGAGGGCGCCCATGCCGCCGACCGGTACGTCCCAGGCGCCCGTGCCGCCGCCGATGACGTGGTAGAGGAAGCAGCGGTTCTGCCGCAGCGAGCTGTCGTGGGCGTCGGCGAACGTGCCGATCAGCGCGTCCGTGAGGACGACCCCGCGCACCAGGTCGTCCGTGAAGTTCTCCTCGATGGCGACCCCGATCGGCTCCTCGAAAAGGGCCCGCCATGCCTCCTTGTCGTCGACCCTGAGGCGCAGCTCCTCGCGCGAGGGCAGCGGCCCGGTGAGCGTCGGGAAGACGCGCTCGGCGACCCGGCCGGTCATGCCGTAGAACCGCTGCCAGGCCTGGTACTCCTTCTTGCCCCCGGTCAGCCGTTCGAACGCCTCGCGGATGCGCCGCTCGCCGCCGCCGACCAGCAGCCCGGTCGGCCGTCCGGCGCGCTCCACGGGCGTGTACGACGAGATGGTGCGGCCGCGGACACGGAAGTCCAGGCCCAGATCGCGGACGATCTTCCTGGGCAGCAGGCTGACCAGGTAGGAGTAGCGCGACAGCCGCGCGTCGACACCGGCGAAGGGTCGGGTCGAGACGGCGGCGCCACCGGTGCGGCCCAGCCGCTCCAGCACCAGCACGCTGCGTCCGGCCCGGGCCAGATAGGCCGCCGCGACCAGGCCGTTGTGGCCGCCGCCGACGATGATGGCGTCGTAGGTCCGGGGGGCTTCGGTGGCAGGGGGCATGGTTCTTCGTAACACACGATGATCTAGGGAGGTAAGAGGCGTGCCGGTTCCTTCCACGGGGAGGGCCGTTCGGAAAGCGGATCGTGGACTTGTCGACCCCACGCGGGCGGAGCCGCGTGGGGTCACAGCCTCGCGCCCCGTGCGGGGCGCTCGCTTCACAGCCGTCAGCCCGAGGCTCGCTGTTGGCGCAGTACCGCCACACGTCGATACAGCTCCACCGCCTCCGCGCCCCGCCCCAGCTGCTCCAGACAGTGCGCCTCGTCATTGCGGCTGGCCAGTGTGCCCGGGTGGTCGGGGCCCAGGACCCGTTCCCGCGCGCCCGCCACCCGCCGGTATTCGGTCAGCGCGTCCGCCCATCGCCCCAGCCATCCCAGACTCACCGCGACCTCCCGGCGGCTGACCAGCGTGTCGGGGTGGTCCGCGCCCAGTACCCGTTCGCGGAGGGCGCACACATCCCGTGATTCCGCCAGGGCCTCCTCCCAGCGGCCGAGGCGGCCCAGGTTGACGCCGAGGCCGTGGCGGGCGCGCAGGGTCTCGGGGTGGGCGGGGCCCTGGGCCCTGGTGCGGTCGTCTATCAGAGCGCGGTAGAGGGTGAGCGCGTCGGTGCTGCGGCCGAGGCGGCCGAGGCTGATGCCGACCTCGTAGCGGGCGGCGAGGGTGTCGGGGTGGTCGGGGCCGAGGGCCCGGGACCGTGCCTCGGCGACCTCGCGGTAGGCCTGCAGGGCCTCCTCCCAGCGTCCCGACTGACCCAGCGCGTAGGCGACTTCGTAGCGGGTGACCAGGGTGTCGGGATGCTCCGGGCCGAGTACCCGGGCGCGGGCCTCGGCGACGTCGTGGGCCATCCGGTACGAGTCCTCCGGCCGGCCCAGCCTGCTGAGGTTGAAGGCGAGGTTGTGGCGGCAGCGCAGGGTGTCGGGATGGTCCGGGTCCATCAGCCGCTGCCGGACGGCGAGTACGGCCGTGTACACCTGGTGGGCTTCGAAGTGGCGGCCCAACCGGCCCAGGACGTACGCCGTTTCCTGACGGGCGGCGAGGGTGTCGGGGTGGTCGGCGCCGAGCGTCCGCTCTCGGGCGTGGGCGACCTCGGTGTACTCGCGCAGGGCGTCGGCGGCGCGGCCGGTGCGGCTCAGGGTGAAGGCGATCTCGTAGCGGCTGGCGAGGGTGTCCGGGTGGTCGGGGCCGAGGAGGTGGGCGCGCTCGGCGGCGACCGCGCGGTGCACCTCGCCGGCTTCGGCCCAGCGCCCGAGCCGCCCGAGGCTGAGCCCGGCGTTGTGCCGGCCGGCGAGCGCGGCGACGGCCTCAGGGGCGGGCGCGGAGACCGCCGGCTGGGGTTCGGCGCCGACGGCCGGGCGGGCGATCCACTCCCCGGTGAGCCCGGCTCCGGGGTCGGGCGGGGTGGTGCGCAGGCCGGCGCCGGTCGCCTTGTGGCCGGTGGTCATGCCGCGGGTCCAGGACGGCAGCCGGGGCTCGCGGGACGCCGGTTCTGCGGGCCGGAAGCGGGGCTGTGCGGTGACGACGGTGGGGACGTACGCGGGTGTCGTACGCCCGGAGGTGATCCTGCGGCCCAGCTCCTGTGCGTCGTAAGGACGTTGTTCGGGCCGTTTGGCCAGCAGGTCCAGGATGACCTTCTCCAGCCAGCCCGGCAGTTCGGCGCGGTGGTCGCGGGGCGGAGCGGGTGGGGTGTCACGGTGGCCGACGAGGACCGCCCAGGCGTCGCCGAGGTCGAACGGCGGTGCCCCGGTGACGATCTCGTACAACACGCAGCCCAGGGAGTACAGGTCGCTGCGCTGGTCGACCTCGGTGCCGCCGATCTGTTCCGGTGACATGTAGTGCGGGGTGCCCATGGCGATACCGGTGCCGGTCAGCCGGGAGGTGAAGCCGATGTCGTGGCCGAGGCGGGCGATACCGAAGTCGCAGAGCTTCACCGTGCCGTCGGTGAGCCGCATGATGTTGGCGGGTTTCAAGTCCCGGTGCACGATGCCCTGTTGGTGGGTGTAGGCGAGGGCGGCGGCGACCTGCTCGGCGATGTCGACGACGTCACCGACGGGCAGCGGACAGTGCTTGTTGTCCTCCATGAGCCGGCTGAGGTCGCGGCCGTCCAGCAACTCCATGACGAGGTAGAGGATGCCGTCGTGCTCGCCGAAGTCGTGGACGACGGTCACCCCGCGGTGGGAGAGGGCGGCGGCCACTCTGGCCTCACGGCGGAACCGCTCGCGCAGGACGCGGGTGAACGCCTGGTCGTGGTGCGGGCCCATTGGTTTGAGGCACTTCACGGCGACCTGCCGGCCGAGGGACTCGTCGCGGGCCCGCCACACCTCGCCCATCCCGCCCCGTCCGATCAGGTCGAGCAGCCGGTACCGCCCCTGGACCAGCCTGGTGTCAGCCATCGCGCGCCGTCGCCCCCCGTCGCTACAGCCCCGCCCCTCCCCAGGGGTTGCCGTCAAGGTGCGGCCGTCCCCAACCGGCCCGAACCGTGACACACCCCCGTGGTCGTCCAGTATGGCGGTCTAATGCCCGACTTTGTACGGTGCCGGGCGCGCGTGGGGGCCGAGCCTCGCCAGGGCGCGCAGGATGTGTTTGGGCGGGAGTTGCCAGCGCAGACGTGCGGGAACACAGCGCAGCAGGGTGCCGGTGGCGCGCAGTCGCCGGGTCACGACGGCGGCTTCGGGGGCCGGCCTGCCGTACAGCTCGTGGGCGTACGGCGGCAGAGAGGCGTACGCCAGGTGGGCCACGCGCCGCCACAGCACCTCGCGCGCCGGTATCAGGAGGGGATGCGTCGGAGGACGGAGCAGGAAGTCGTCCACCGCGCGTGCGTCGGCTCCGGCGGCGAGCCCCGGCCGTACCTCCTGGAAGTAGGCGGCCATCTCCGCCCGGTCGGCGGGTACGGCGGCGGGGTCGAGGCCCACCAGGCGGGCGCTGACCCGGTGTTCGGCGAGGTAGCGGTCGGCCTGGGCGTCGGTGAGGGGGAAGCCGGAGCGGCGCAGGACGTGCAGATACGAGTCGATCTCGGCACAGTGCACCCACAGCAGCAGCTCGGGTTCGTCCACGGCGTACCGCTCGCCGGTGTCCGGGTCGGTCGCGCCCAGCATGCTGTGGATCTTCCGCACCCGGGCCCCGGCTCGCTCGGCGGCCTCCGCCGTGCCGTAGGTCGTCGTACCGACGAAGTTCGCGGTGCGCATCAGCCGACCCCAGGCGTCCCGGCGGAAGTCGGAGTTCTCCATCACGGCGCGCACCGCGCGCGGGTGCAGGGCCTGGAGGTAGAGCGCACGGATGCCTGCGACCCACATCATCGGGTCACCGTGCATCTGCCAGGTCACGGAGTCAGGGGTGAAGAGCCCCGGGTCGCCGTCCATGACCGCAGTGTGACCGCAGCCCATTCATGTCACCTGCCACTCTTCTGTGGCCTGCGGGTATGCCCACTGGCATCTGTGCCGCGCCACGCCCACCACACCGTACCCGGACAAGGTGAACCGAACCGAACCGCTCCGGGACAGTCCGAGCCTCCACCGATTCCGGAGCGGTTCGAAGCGGGGGGTGAGGTCAGGACGGGTCGGGCAGTTGCATGTCCATCAGGGGGGCGTACTGCTGGCCGGCATAGCAGTCGTTGTCGCGCAGGTCGCCCTGGGTGGTGGGGCGGGGCAGGGAGACCTTCACCGCGAGGGCGAGGGGGTGGTGGACCAGCAGGATGTGTTCGGGCGCTGTGTCGAAGAGGGTCGCGAACAGGTCCTTGTTCAGGAAGCCGGTGGTGGTCAGGGCGTCGTAGGCGGCCTGGTCGCGGCACATGAAGTCGAAGGTGAGGGCGAAGGGGCCGGCGTTCTTCGAGCGGACCAGGGAGCAGTAGTCGAGCAGGGTGGCCATGGGGGTTACAGCTCCTCGGTGGTGGTGCGGAAGAGTTCGGTGGGGGTGACGCCGGTGGCGACATGGTTGAGGGTGAAGCGGTAGAGCGGGCCGCGGTCCGTCTCCGGCGGGGAGTAGGGGTAGGCGAGGGTGGAGACCAGCCCGTCGTACTCGGGGATGGGCAGATGGCTGCTGGCGTGGGCCACGAACGTGGCGATCGCGTGGGCGGTGTCCTGGTCGGGGGCGGTGACGGTGATGAGGACGCCGAGTTCCTGCGGGGTGAGCGGGGTGGGTTCGGTGCCGGCGAGGACCGTTCCGTCGCCGTAGAGGCGGAAGTTGATGTCGATGGTGTCGGGGTCGACGTCGCCGCCGAACACGTCGAGGATCTTCGCTTCGAAGTACTTCACCGCCTGGGGCAGGAGTTCGGGCAGGCGCTGGATGATGGTGCGGTCGCGGACGCCGCCGATGATGACGGTCTGGTAGCCGATGAGTTCGGCGCCTTCGAGTTTGTTGGTGTAGCCGTCGGAGGGTATGTAGCGGGCGCCTCGGACGCGGACGGTGCGATCGTCGACGGCTTCGTAGGTCGCCTGGGTGGTGTCCAGCACTCCCGAGGGTTCGGTGATGTGGTACGGGTCGGCGTTCTCGTACAGGGTGTGGGCCGCGACCGAGCGCGGGGTGAGACGGGAGTCGTCGGCGAGGGTGGTGACGTCGAAGTGGTCCTGGGTCAGGGTGACCAGCAGGCTGTTGGGCGAGGGCGGGATCGCGCAGGCGGCGCCGCATTCGACGGTCTTGGCCATGTGCCAGGTCAGGCCGGGGTGGGCGCCTCGCAGGTGCGGCAGGGCGGCGAACAGGGCGGTGTCGCTGGCCCGCCCGGCGAGGATGACGTCGCACCCGGCGCGCAGGGCGTCCTGGATGGGTTCGACGCCCATCATCGCGACGGTGTGGCTGCGGCCGAACAGGTCCCGCTCGATGGCCGGGGCGTTGTCCAGCGGTTGGACGCGGCCCTCGTCGAAGAGCTCCTCAAGGCGCTCGGGGCGCTGCTCGGAGTAGATCAGCCCGAGCTTGAAGTGCAGGCCCTCCTCCGCGGCGATGCGCCGGGTGAGCGCGGCGACGCCGTCGACGCCGACGTCGCGTCCGCTGGTGCCGCAGGATCCGATGATCAGCGGTACGCCGAGGGTGTCGCGGGCCTTGAGGAGCAGGCGCAGATCGCGGGTGACGGCCTGCGCGGACAGCTTGGGCGTGCCGGAGCCGAGGGCGGCCGGTCCTGAGTCGGTGGAGCCGGCGTCGCAGGCGATGACGTGGGGGCGGGCGGCGACGCCGCGTTCCAGGGCGGCCGTGTCGAATCCGGCGCCGAGGGCGCCGGTGGGGGCGAGGATACGGATGTCCATGAGGGGTCTCTCTGTGTGGGATGCGCTACGACGGCTGTCGGGCCGGCGCGCCGGGCGCGCGGCGTGCCAGACGGGTGAAGACGGCGAAGGTGACGGCAGCGAAGACGGCGGCGTTCAGCATCATGGAGCGCCAGCTGGTCAGGTCGATCGTGGTGCCGAGGATTCCGGGGCCCAGGGCCATCCCGGACGCGGACGCGATCGTGTAGAGCGCGGTGTAGGTGCCGAGGACCTTCTGGGTGGGAGCCAGATTCCACAGTGCGACCAGCGCGTTGACCGCGAACGAGGCGTAACCGAGCGAGGAGAGCACCATCGCGGCGATCGTGCCGGGCACGGTGGGCAGCGCGAAGCCGAGCAGGAGGCCGACGATGAACAGGCCGACGCCGTAACGCATTGCGCGCAGCTGCCCGAGCCGGTTCGAGGCGAAGGCGATCGGCAGCACGCACACCAGGAACGCGACGGCGCCCGGCAGGGTGAGGCCGCCGGCCTCACCGCGGGTCAGGCCGAGGACCTGGGTGCCGTACGGCGTCATCAGCGAACGCAGCGCGGACCACATTCCGGCGAAGCAGAAGATGCCGACCATCAGCAGCAGCGTCGGGCTGGACGGGGAACGCACCGCGTCCCTCAGCACCGCCCACGGTGACACGAACTCGCGTACGTCCGCGGCCGGTTGCTCGGGAAGAACGGCCTCGGTGTGGCGGCGGCCGAGAAGCGACCAGGACAACCCGATCATGATCAGCATCAGTACCGGGGGGATGGCGAACGCGAGGCGCAGGCTGCGGTCGACGACGAGGAGGCTGATCAGCGAGGAGACGACGATGGTCAGGCTGACGCCGGCCTTGATGAACCCCTGGGCCTTGCTGCGGTGGGAGGGCGCGACGTAGTCGGTCACCAGGGTCTCGGTGACGCCCTTGAACGCGTTGGCGATCGCGGCGAAGCCGACCACGCACAGCAGCAGCACGGGCAGGTTCGTCGCCCAGGGGATGAGGACGAACGGTGCCGTCGCGGTCGCGGCCCCGACCAGCACGATCGGCCACCGGCCGGTGCGGCGGCGGGCGAGCTTGTCGGAGAAGAACCCGACGGACGGCTGCGTGAAGATCCCCCACGAGTGGTCGAGCCCCATGATCAGACCGATCACGCCCGCGGAGGAGAAGTAGTGCCGCAGCTGCTCGGGGACCTGTGCGTCGTAGAAGTTCCAGACCGCCTCCTGCGCGAAGACCGCGAGAGTCACCCACAGCACCGCGCTGCGGTTCATCCGTGCCGTGGCGGCCGGGACAGTGGCGGGAGCGGGCGCCGGGCTTGGAGCGGGCGGCGGTTGGGGGTTGGGCTTCATGGCGGCTCCTGTGCTATATGCTATAGCAATTTGGATGGCTTCCCGGCAGCGGCGTCCAGGGCTGCCGGTCGGACCGGCTCAGGCGTCCCAGCCCGCCAGGTCCGCGGCCCCGGAGGCCGCATGGGTGCGGGCGAGGTGTTCCGCGCGCTCCGCGTCGCGCTGTTGCAGCGCGGTCAGGATCTCGCGGTGCTGTCCGTAGCGCTGGACGGGCCCGGGGGCGGACGCGGCGAGCTGGGCCGAGGCGATGCTCAGGCGCTCGCTGCGGCTGAACGCCCGCACCTGCTCCAGGGCGCGGGCGAGCTGGGCGCTGCCCGCCGCTTCTTCGATGCCGGAGTGGAAGGCGCGTACGGCGTCGAAGATCCGCTCCACCTGGGTGGGGTTGAGGGGGCGGCCCGCGGCCCGGTCCGTCTGCAGGGCGGCGGCCGCTTCGTCGGCCGTGTCCAACAGGCGCTCCAACTCGGCGAGTTGGTGCTCGGTGGCCTTCTCCGCGGCGAACCGGGCGGCGACACCCTCCAGCGCAGCCTCGATGGTGCCGCATTCGGTACGGGCCTCGGGCGAGACGGTCGCCACCGTCAGCGTGCGCGGCCCGGTCCGCTCGACCAGCTGTTCCTGTTCCAGTCGGCGCAGCGCCTCGCGCACCGGTGTCGGGCTGACGCCCAGGCTCTCCGCGAGCCCGCGTTCGGTGATCTTCTTGCCCCAGGGCAGGTCACCGTTCACGATCGCGGTGCGCAGGGCCCGGTACGCCTGGTCGGACAGGGAGTGTGCGGTCAGGGCAGGCAGCGTCATGGGCGTCATTTGATGTCTGCTACAGCACGTTGTCAAGCGCGGGTACGGACGCGCGGGGGGCGGGCCCGTCGGTCGTCTCTCCCCCGTCGTGGTCGCCGACCGGGCTGGCGGCACCCGAGTCAAGGGTGATGCGGACGGTGGCGGTGGGGATGCGCCGGGTGCTGAGTGCCTGGAGCTCATGGGGTCCGATCCGGAGGGTGTAGAGGTAGTGGTCGCCCAGGAAGACGCATTGGATGACGTCGGCGTCGGCGAGCCAGGTGGGTCCGGATGAGCCGAGGCGGGGGCCGGGGTCGGGTTCGGGTCCGGGGCCGGGTTCGGAGAGGGTGAGTGCCTCGGGGCGGATGGCGAGGGTCACGGTGCCGGACGCGAGTGCTGTGGTGCCGCGGAAGGGGACGCCTGCGGGCAGGCCCGGAACCTCCAGCGCCCAGGTGTCCTCGCCGGCCCTGCGGGCGGTTCCGGTCAGGAAGTTGCAGCGGCCCAGGAACTCGGCGGTGAAGCGGTTGCCGGGACGGCGGTAGACGTCCTCGGGTGTCCCGGAGCGGACGATCCGGCCCTGCTCCATGACCATGATCAGATCGCTCATGGCGAGCGCCTCGGTCTGGTCGTGGGTGACGAACACGGTCGTGATGCCGAGGTCGCGCTGCAGGCCGGTCAGCCAGTCGCGGGCGCGCTCGCGCAGTTTCGCGTCCAGGTTGGAGAACGGCTCGTCGAGGAGCAGTGCGCTGGGCGAGTGGGCCAGGGCCCGGGCCAGGGCAACGCGTTGCTGCTGGCCGCCGGACAGCTCGTGCGGGTAGGAGCCGGCGCGCTCGGCCAGCTCCACCAGTTCCAGTACCTCCCCCACCCGCCGTACCGTCTCGGCCTTCCCGGTGCCCCTCAACTTCAGCGGGAAGGCAACATTCTGATGAACCGTCATATGTGGCCACAGCGCGTAGGACTGGAAGACGACACCCAACTCACGTTGTTCGGCGGGAGTGTTGCGCCGGACCGTGTGGTCGAAGAGGACCCGCTCTCCGTGGCGGATGCGGCCGGACGTGGGGGTGTGGAAGCCGGCGACGGCCATCAGGGTGGTGGTCTTGCCGCAGCCGCTGGGGCCGAGCAGGGTGACGAACTGTCCGTCGGGGACGGTGAAGGTGACCTCGTCCAGGACGCGGCGGTCACCGAAGGTCTGGGTGAGCTGGTGTACGGAGATCTCAGGCATGGCGGCGGTCCTTCTTGCGCAGGGTCAGGGCCGCGCCGGCAGCGAGGGCGAGGCCGACGAGGAGGACCTGGACGACGGCCATGGCCGCGACCGGTCCGGGAAGGCCCTTGGCCCAGGTCTGCAGCATGGTGCTGGACAGCAGTTCGGTGCCGGGCTTGGTCAGGAACACCACCGGGTCGAAGTCGCTGATCAGGGTGACGAACATCAGCACCGCCGCACTCACCAGGGCGGGCCGCAGCAGCGGCAGCGTGATGGTGCGGGTCGTCGTCCACCACCCCGCGCCGCTGCTCGCGGCGGCCTTGGCGAGGTCCGGGCCGAGCCGGGCCAGGGCCGGGGCGAGCACGATGTAGACGAGGGTGAGGTTGCGGACGCTCAGGGCGAGGAGTTCCCCCCAGATGCTGGTGCGCAGCATCGCTCCTGGCCAGTCGACGATGAGGAACAGCCAGAAGAATCCGACGCCGAAGACGATGCCGGGGGTGGCCCGTGGATAGACGAGCAGGGCGGGCAGGGTGCGGCGCAGCCGGAAGGCGGACCGGTGCGCTATCACGGTGGCAACGGCGACCAGCAGGACGGAGGCGATGGAGCCGACGACCCCGATCAGGAGGCTGTCGGTGATCGCCCGGTGGAGGGTGGGGTCGTGCTGGAGCTGCTGCCAGTTGGCCGCGGTGACCAGATGCCAGGGGGCGACCAGGGTGGTCAGGCTGGTGACGCTCGACATCACGACCAGCCCCAGGAGCGGGATCACGCAGGTCAAAGCGATGAACGCGCCCGTGGCGAGAGCGGCGGGCCGGCGCCAGCGGCCCAGGCCGAGTGGGCGCGCGGGCGCGGTGGCCCTGACGCCCTGGGTGTAGCGGAGGGAATTGCGGGAGAGCCGGGCGCGCAGCAGCAGGATCACGGAGACCGCGAGGAGCAGCAGGACCGCTCCGGCGGAGACGATCGGCGGGTCGGGAGTCGGGCTGTTGGACCAGGTGTCGTACAGGTACGAGGCGACGAAGCTGATGCCGGCCGGGCGGCCGAGGAACAAGGGAATGCCCAGGACCTCCAGGCACAGCGCGAAGATCAGCATGGAGCTGTCGACGAGGGCGGGGCGCAGCATCGGGATGGTGACGGTCCGCAGCACCCGCCAGGTGCCGCCGCCGCTGGCGCGGACCGCGTCCTCCAGACTGCCGTCGCCGCCTTGCAGGACGGCCGTGCAGGTGAGGTAGGCGACGGGCAGGGTGACCACTGCGCCGAGCGCTGACATGCCGGGCAGTGAGGTGAGGTTCCAGACGGGCAGGTGCAGGTTCTTCGACCACAGCTGGGTGAGGTACCCCGAGGGCCCGTACAGGGCCTCCCAGCCGACGATGAGTCCGAGCGGCGGGATCATCAGCGGGGCCAGCAGGGCCGGGCCGATCCATCGTCGTCCCGGCAGGTCGGTGCGGACCACGAGGATCGCGAAGAGCGCGCCGAGGGCGACCGCGCAGCCGGTGGTGGTGAGAGCGAACAGCAGGGTGTTCAGGGCGGCTTGGCGGAACGCCGGGTCGGTCAGCAGCTGCCGGTAGGCGTCAGTGGTGAAGACGCCTCCGGGCAGGTAGTAGGGGCGCGAGCGCAGGGAGGTGATGACCAGGGGCACCAGTGGTGCGAGGACGAGGACCGCGAGGAGGGCCCAGATCAGGTACTGCCCGGGGGCGGCCGGCAGTTGGCGCGGGCGCCTGGTGCGCGTCGCGGCCGGGGCCGGTGCGGGCGGGGCGAGGGTGGGCGGGGCCATGGGTCAGTGCCCCAGCGCCTTGTTCCAGCGGGCGGCGATCGTCTGCTGCTGGTCGACGACGTCCTGCGATACCGGCACCAGGTAGGTGCTGCCCGCCGGGACGCGCTTGGCGAGGTCGGTCAGGTTTGCCGTACAGCCGTTGGCCGCCTTGAAGTCGTTCATCGCGGCCTCGAGTCCCGTCGCGCACATCACCTGCTGGCCGGGCGCGCTGTAGACGAAGTCGAGGAACAGTTGCGCGGAGGCCGGGGAGGCCGCTGCTGCGGTCTGGCCGATCAGGCGGGGCACCAGCGGGGTGGCGTCCTGCATGTAGCCGTACTTCAGCAGCCCCTTGTACTGCGGGATGATGCTCTGGCTCAGGCCGCTGGAGAGCCAGCCGGCCGAGGCTCCGCCCTGGACCATGTGCTGCAGGCCGTCCAGTCCCTCGTCGAAGGTCTTGGTGCGCGGGCCGAGTGCGTCCAGGTACGCGTATGTCTTGTCCTTGCCCAGCAGATGCGTCAGCCCGTAGACGGCCTGGTAGCCGAGCGGGTTGCTGGGCGAGTAGCTGACCAGCGGGTAGTGGGCGGGGTCCGCCTTGGCGTTCGCCGCCAACTGCTGGTAGCTGGTCGGGGCCTTGGCGCCGGTCAGCAGCTTGGCGTTCCAGGTGACCAGGACCGGGTCCGGGGAGAACACGTACACGCCGTGGCCCTGCCGGGTGGAGGCGGGGAACTTGTCCAGGCCCTGCGGGGTGACGTTCGCGAACTGGCCGTCCTTCTGTGCCTGCAGGACCCGCGTGATCGAGTCGGAGATCAGCAGGTCGGCGGTCCGGGCGCCCTGGGCCTGCTCGGAGGTGTACTTGCTGTGGACCTGATTGTCCGAGAGCTGCGAGTACTGCGGCTTGATCCACGCGTACTGCTTGTGGAAGGCGTCGAGCAGCGGCTGCATCACCGAGGTCGGCGTGTTGCCGTAGATGATCAGGCCCTGCTCGCCGTGCGACTTGGACGTCAGGTCGGAGACGGTCGCGGGGGCGGCCGGACTGGCGCCGGTGTCGCCGGCCGTGGAGCCGCCGCCGCCCGAGGAGCAGCCGACGAGCGCCGAGGCGACCACCAGGGCAGCGACCGCCAGCCGGGCAGGGACATTCGAGGAGCGAGTGGACATGACGACCTCTTTCCGAGCAGCATATTTGCTATAGCATGAGCGGGCGAGTGCTGGACGTCTCAGGTAACCGACCGGTAGGGATGTGGCACGGCAGATGAGAGCACCGGGGCCTGAGGGGTGTCAAGACATCGGAAACCCTCAGGTCATCCGGTTCCAACCTGCCGGAAATGCGGGCGGGACGCGAGGGCGGTCGGTTAAGGAAACCGAAAGGTAGGTCTTTCTAGCTTCGGGAACCGTCGCCGGGCCGCTGTGGACCGGCCCGCTCCTGGAGGTGCTTTTTCGTGGAACGCTTTGCCGCATTCGTCATGCGGCACCGGCTCTGGGTGACCCTGGTCTGGGTCGCCGTCACTGTGGTCGGTGTGGTGATGGCACCGCATGTCGCCGGCCGGCTCAAGAGCGGCACGACGGTCAGCACCGCCAGTTACGACGCCAATGTCGCGCTGGCCAAGGAGTACGGCGGGGCGTCAGCGAAGCCCGGCGTGCTGGTCGTCGACCTGCCGAAGGGCACCACCGTGGACAGCCCTGCCGTGAAGGCGGGTCTGACCGCCGCCGACAAGGTGGCGGCCGGCATCCCCGGGGTGCGCGATCTGTCGTACGCGAACACCGGTGACAAGGCACTCGTGGGCACCGGCGGCAGTTCCACGCTCGTCATGGTGTACCCACCCGTGTCGGGTTCCGCGGTTCCCGCGCAGATCATGGACGGCATCAGCGGCGCGATCACGCACGCGGTGCCCGGTACGACGGTGCACCAGACCGGAATCGAGGAGCTCAGCTCCGGCGGCAGCAGCAGCGGGGCGAGCGTGCTGAGCGAGATCCTGGTCGGCGCCGGGCTCGCACTGGTCGTGCTGGCCTGGGTGTTCGGCTCCGCGCTCGCTCTGCTGCCGCTGCTGTCGGCGATCATCTCGGTGCTGACCATGCAACTGGCCATCTGGGGTCTGACGTACGCCACGAACATCGCCATCAACCCCTCGGTGCAGTTCATCGTCGCGCTGCTGGGCCTCGGCCTGTCGATCGACTACTCGCTGCTGCTGGTCAACCGCTGGCGTGAGGAGCGCGAAAAGGGCGCCGACAACCGCGAGGCGGTGCTGCGCTCGATGCACCGCGCCGGGCACTCGGTGGCCTTCAGCGCGCTGATCGCCTCGCTCGGCCTGTTCGCGCTGACCGTCGTCCCGGTCTCGTTCATCCAGGGCGTCGGCCTGTCCGGGCTGTTCATCCCGTCCATCGCCGCCCTGGTGGCGCTCACCACCATCCCGCTGCTGCTGTCCACCGTGGGACCGCGCATGGACCGTATCCGCCTGCGCCGTCGCACCACGTCGGGCCCCGGCCGGATGTGGACGCGCACCGCCCGCACGATCGTCGCCAGGCCCATGGCCGCGGCCGTGCTGGGCACCGTGATCCTGGGCACCCTGTGCGCGTTCGGGCTCACGCTCAACATCGCCTCCCCGGTCAGTACGTCCCTTTCCGGGGGCGGTCCCGCCGAGCAGGGCCTGGTCGCCCTGCAGAACGACGGCTTCCCCACCGGCGTACTCACCTCGATCCCCATCGAACTCCCCGCCGGAACGGACCCCTCAGCCACCGCCGCCACCCTGCGGAACCTGTCCGACCTCCACGGCGTCCTGGCCTCACACACACCCGCCTGGCAGCACTCCGGCAGTTCGGTGATCATGGCGCTGCCCGATCACGAGATCGGCACCACGCACGCCGGCACCGCCCTGTCCCAGCTGCGCGCCGCGGTCCCGCACAACGCCATGATCGGCGGCGAACAGGTCCAGGCGGCCGACGTCAGCCACATCCTGTCCACCTGGTTCCCCGCGCTCCTGGCCGTCGCCGCGCTGCTCACCTTCGTTCTGCTGGCCCGCGGCATGCGCTCCCTGCTGTTGCCCGCGAAGGCCGTCGCCCTCAACCTGCTGTCGGTCGGCGCCGCGTACGGCGTGCTGGTCCTGATCTGGCAGCACGGCTACGGTTCCCACGCACTGTGGGGCATCCCCGCCACCGGCTCGATCAGCCCCTACGTGCCGATGCTCCTGTTCGGGTTCCTGTTCGGCGTGTCCATGGACTACGAGGTGTTCATCCTCGACCGGATCCGGGAGGCCCACGACCGCACCGGCGACACCCCCGCGTCCGTCGTCGAGGGCATCTCCCGCACCGGGCGCCTCGTCACCAGCGCCGCCCTGATCCTCTTCCTCGCCCTGGCGTCCCTGTCGTCCGCCCCGGACGTGACCATCAAGATGATGGCCACAGGTATGGCCGCGGGCATCCTCATCGACGCCCTGGTCGTACGCACCCTGCTGACCCCCTCCCTCGTGGTGCTCTTCGGCCGCGCCAACTGGTACCTGCCCGTCTGGGCCGCCCGCCTGCTGCGTATCAAGCCGCAGCCGCCGGCCCCCGCCCCTCACACGCACGGGTACGGCACGGACGGCGACGCCCTCGATGACGCCGACCCTGCCCTGTCCCGGCATGCTTGAGCCATGCGGATCCTCGTGATCGAGGACGACGAGGCCCTCGGCGCATCCCTCACCTGGGGGCTGAAGGCCGAGGGCTACGTCGTCCACCTGACCGCCGACGGGGCGGAGGGACTGTGGCTGGCACAGGAGCACGACTTCGACGTGATCGTCCTCGACGTCATGCTCCCGGGCCTGGACGGCTACCAGATCTGCGCACGGCTGCGCGAAGCCGGGAACTGGACCCCGATCCTCATGCTCACCGCCATGGACGCCCCCCTCGACCAGGCCGAGGGCCTCGACCTGGGCGCCGACGACTACCTCACCAAGCCCTTCGCCTACCCGGTGCTCCTCGCCCACCTGCGGGCCCTGCTGCGCCGCGGCACCCGCGCGCGCCCCGCCCAACTGCGCGCCGGGGAGCTGACGTTGGACCCGGCCACCCACGCGGTCCGGTTCGCCGGCCGGCCCCTCGCGCTCACCCCCGGCGAGACGAGCGTGCTGGAGTACCTGCTGCGCGCCGAAGGCCGCACCGTCTCCAAGACCGAGCTCCTGGAACACTGCTGGGACATGGCCTCCCAGGCCGACTCCTCCGTCGTCGAGGTCCGCATCCACCATCTGCGCCGCAAGACCGACGCGAGCGTCATCGAGACCGTACGAGGCAGGGGGTACCGCATTGACCCGCACCGGCCCTAGGGCCTGTCCGGCGGATCAGGCCGCCTGCAAGAAACGGCGCTTCTTGGCCAAGCTGAGCGGGGCCTGGTGCGTGCGGCTGCAAGGCGGAGGAGGGCGTCGACGCGATGGGGGTCCCCCCGCGCGAGCAAACCCGAGCGTGGGGGCGTCGGCAACCGACGACAACGCCGCTGGGGGCACCCCCTCTGGGGGAGTACGTACCAGGCCCCGCGACGCCGGCGTGATCCGCCGGACAGGCCCTAGCCGCTCGCTGCGCCTGCGTGTCACGCTCATGGCCACGCTGATCGTCACCACCGCGCTCGCCCTGGGCATCGCCGTGATCGCCATCACCCTGATCACATCGGTACGCACGAACGTCGACACGACGCTGACCTCCTACGCGACATCCGTCGGCCGCTCCGCCGACGGGACCTGGCCGAAACCCCTGCCCGCCGTCCCCGACGACCCGAGCGCCTGGGCCCAGGTCGTCGACGGCTCCGGCACGGTGGTGGCCGCCACCGCCAACGTCCAGGGCCAGCCGGCCCGCTACACCCTGCCCGCGGGCAGCACCAGGCCGCAGCCCATCCCCGGGCAGGGCACGGACGACGGCGACGAACACGTGGTGGCCCAGCGCTACGTCGCCGGGACCACGCCCGTGGTCGTCTACGCCGGAGGCTCCACCCGCATCCTCAGCATCGTCACCCACGACCTCCAGGGCCATCTGCTGTTCGCCCTGCCCCTGGTGGTCCTCGGCGCGCTCGGCATGTCCTGGGTCACCATCGGCCGCACCCTGCGGCCGGTCGAACGCATCCGCGCCGAGGCGGCCGAGATCACCGGCAGCGATCTGCACCGACGTATCCCCGGCCCCACCGGTGACGACGAGATCGGCCGGCTGGCCGGCACCCTCAACTCCATGCTCGACCGCCTGGAGGACTCCTCAACCCGCCAGCGCCGCTTCGTCGCCGACGCCTCCCACGAACTGCGCACCCCGCTGGCGGCCGTACGCACCTCCCTGGAGGTCGGACTCGCCTACCCGGACCGCGCCCCCTGGCCGGACCTGGCCGAACGAGCCGTCACCGAAACCGCCCGCCTCCAACGCCTCGTCGACTCCCTGCTGCTGCTCGCCCGCGCCGACGACGACACCCTGCTCACCCACGAAGAGACCATCGACCTGGCCGCCCTGGCGCTTGCCGCCGCCCGGGCCGTCCCGGCCCGCATCCCCCCGGAGATCCACACGGACGACGGCGTCCGCGTCCTCGGCGACCCCGACCAGCTCACCCGCCTGGTCCGCAACCTCCTCGACAACGCCGACCGCCACGCCACCACGCACGTCCAGCTCAACGTCACCACCGACGGCCCCGGCACCGCCGTCCTCCAGGTCAGCGACGACGGTCCCGGCATCCCTCCGGCCGACCGTGACCGCATCTTCGACCGGTTCGTCCGCCTGCAAGCCGCCCGGACCCGCAAGGCCGGCCCCGACTCCGGCACCGGCCTGGGGCTGGCCATCGCCCGGGACATCGCCACCGCGCACAAGGGCACGCTCACGGTCACCGACGGGCCCTCACCCGCACGCGGCTCAAGCCGCGGGGCGACTTTCACCCTCCGGCTGCCCACCACCCGCATCTGACACCGCCGCATCGGGCACCCGAACGCGTCTCCCTAGCGACTCGCGCCAGGCTGGACGTCCGGCGTGGATCGCGGCACGCGACAAAAAAGCCGGCGGCAGCCCTCCCGGCACAGCGCCCCGTTCCACAACCACCGCTTTCGATGACGTGTTCCGTGGCAGTTTGCCGGCGCCGGTCGGGTCGGAGACAGGTCTCAGGGCCGGCAGACGCCCTGGACCAGGATCTGCCAGCTGTCGGCAAGCCGCTCGAAGTGGCGGGTGGCTTCGGCCTGTTCCGGCATGACCAGGTACAGCAGTATCGGACCTTCGAGCGCGGCGGCGAGCTGGACGGCGAGGCTGTCGGAGTCCGGGCTGCCGGGCCGGGCCTGCCGCAGGAGCACCCGGATGTGCGCGGGCGAGAGGCCCGCCTCTCCGGCGGGGATCGGCTGGGCGCGGTCCAGTGCGGCCCGGGCGATCGCGTGGTGTTCGAGCAGGAAGGCGATGCGGGCGCGCCCATAGGCGATCAGCCGCTCGGCCGGGTCCGCGCCCGGTCCGAGCGGCGGCGGCCCGCACAGCACCCGTTCCTGGAAGGCGCGCTCGTCCTCGTCCAGGAGGGCGTGGAAGATGCCGGCTCGCGTGCGGAAACGGCGGAACACGGTGCCCTTGCCGAGCCCGGCTCGCTCCGCGAGGCCGTCCATCGTCACCTTCTCCACACCGACCTCGGCGATCATCTCCCGCGCCGTGTTCAGCAGCAGCCGGCGGTTGCGCGCGGCGTCCACCCGCTCGGCGCGCGGCTGACCGAGAGGAACGAGTGGGTGATCCATGAGGCGCCACTTTACGCCCGGACATGGAACCGGGGTAAAGTCCGGTTACTGCTACAGTCGGAGACAGTGCAGTTACATCGAGAAGGAGCTGGCTGAGATGGGCATGAACGGAGTTCTGGACCGCGACGTGGTCCTGCGCCCCACCCCGATCGAGCGACTTGATCTGTCGGGGAGGCGACTGACCGTCGTCGGTGGCACGAACGGCCTGGGCCAGGCCGTCGCCCGTCAGGCCCTGGCACGCGGGGCCGAGGTCACGGTGGTCGGACGGACCTTCCGTGACACTCCGGCCGAAGGGCTGACCTTCGTGAAGTCCGACCTCGCATCGATGCGCGAGGCCGACCGCCTGGGACGGGAACTCCCGGTGGAGTCCGACGACGTCGTCCTGTTCACCCTGGGCACCTTCGCGGCCAAGACCCGGGAGGAGACCGTAGAACACCTTGAACGGGACATCGCGGTCAGCTACTTGAGTCGCTTCGCCGTACTCCGCGGTCTCGCCCCCCGCCTCGGCACCGCCCGCCCGCACGGCTCACCGCAGCCCCGCGTGTTCGTCATGGGTGCCCCGGGCGCCGGAAACACCGGCGACCCCGACGATCTCAACGCGGAGAAGGACTACAGCGGGATGCGGGCCCACGTGAACACCGTGGCCGCCAACGAAGCCCTCGTCCTCGGGGGTGAGCACACTCTGCCGGGCCCCGCGTACTTCGGCTTGAACCCCGGCGTCATCAAGACCGGAATCCGCGCCAACTACCTGGGCGACGGCAGCCTCACCCACCGCCTCGCCGAGGCCCTCATCGGTCTCCTCTCCCAGTCCCCCGACACATACGCCAAGCGGATCGTGCCGCTCCTGTTCGCCTCGGACCTCAACGGACGCTCCGGGACCATGTTCAACAACAAGGCCCGGCCGATCCTGCCCTCCAAGCAGATGGACAAGGACCGCGTCGCGCGGTTCGCCTCAGCCTCCGATGTCCTCCTGCGGCGGGCTCTGAGCTGAGCTGCGCCGATGGTGTCGCTGCGGCGGACCAGGCGCCGGCCGGCTGACAGGGCCCAGGTGGCTGGTCCGGCGTCCGGTGCGGGGGCCTCGGATCGGCTGCCGGGTCAGGAGCGCGGTCCGGTCCGGTGGCGGATGACGACCTTGCCGAAGCGTGGCCCTCGGCTGAAGTGGGCGAAGGCGTCGCCCGCCTTTTCGAAGTCGAAGACTGCCGAGATGAGGGGGCGGATTTCGTGCTGGGCAAGGACGCGGTTCATGTCCTCGAAGTCGCTGCGGCTGCCCACCGCGATGGAGGTGATGGCTCCGCCCTTCGAGAACAGTGCCATGGGCTCCAGTGCGCCGTTGGTCTTGGAGAGATGGCCCACCAGGGAGATCCGGCCGCCGTAGGCCAGCGCCGCCACGGATTCGGCGAGGGTGCCCGGTCCACCGACCTCGACAATGCGGTCGACCCCACGCCCTGCGGTGACCGCCACGACGTCGGCTCCCCACCGAGGTGATTCCCGGTAGTTGATGACGTCGCTGACGCCGAGGTCCTGGAGGCGCGCGGTGTTGTCCGGGTTGGATGTCGTCGCGATGACGCGGGCGCCGCAGACACGGGCAAGTTGCGTGGCGAACAGGGAGACTCCGCCGGTGCCCTGGACCAGGACGGTGTCGCCCGGGCCCACACCCTTGATCGCCGACCACGCGGTGACGGCGGCGCAGGGAAGGGTCGCGGCCTCCTCGATGGTGAGGTGGTCGGGGACCGCGACCAGGGCCTGCTGGTCGATCACGACGTACTCGGTCAGCCAACCGTCCAGGCCGACGCCGTAGGCGGGTCCGCGGGCGCGCCGCGGGCCGCCGAACCAGGTGGGATGGAAGGATCCCGCCACGCGCGCCCCTGGCTCGAACCGGGTGACCGCGTCGCCGACTGCCTCGACGACTCCTGCGCCGTCGGACAGCGGGATACGCGCGTGTGAGGTGGCGCCGGCCCCGTCCGGGTCGCCGAGAATCATCTGGTCCCGTGCGTTCAGGGAGTTGGCCTCCACCCGCACGAGGACCTGGCCGGTACCGGGAGCTGGTTTTGGCTCCTCGATCAGGTCCAGGCTGCCGGTGGGCGTGTTCATTCGGTACGACCGCATGGCTGGTTCACGCTCCGTGTGGTGTTCGGTGGGGGGTGTCGGCGGCGGGCGCCGGGCCCGGGGCGGCGGCGAGCAGGGCGTCGAGCAGGCCGGGAAAGCGCTGGTCGAGGTCGGCGCGGCGGAGACGGACCGCATGGTCCCGGCCGCGTACGCGTGTCGAGGTGACGCCCGCTTCGCGCAGCACCTTGAAGTGGTGCGACATCGTCGTCTTGTGGACGGCCACGCCGTACTCGTCGGCGGCGCAGCGGTGGAATGCGCCGTCCCGCAGTCCGTTCACGATCCGCAGGCGGACCGGGTCTGCCAGGGCGCGCAGGACAGCGACCAGATCGACATCCGCCGGGCCGGGTTCGGGGAAGGACGACGTCGGAAGCTCATCGTTGGACATGCATCCAACCATACGTATGGTTGGATATCTGTCAAACCATGAATGCCCCTGCCTCCTCGCGCACACGCCGACTCCGCTGCCGGCCTCTGCCGCGGCCAGAGCAGAACCCGGCAGAGAATCGTCGTCGCCAACCGGGACCGGAGCGACTTCTGGCGCACCGCGAGCTACGGCTTCGTGGGGTCGGGCTCTCCGCTGCCTGCCGCAGCGTGAGGGACTGCAGGTGCGCTTCACCGGTTACTCGACCGGACCGTCGGACAAGGCACTGCACGAGGTGTGAGGCTCAGATGGGCACAGCCGAACTACCCAACGGCGTCAGGCAGTTCATGCAGGCGGCTGCGGCACCAGAACTACGCGAGCGCGAGGAACCGGCACGACTGGCCGCGCTCGGTACGCATGACGCCGTCGAGTCCGTGCCCTGGAGAGGCCGGGGGCAGGGACTCGACCGCGCGCTGTGCCGGATGGCGGGGAAGCCCCGCTCAGCCGGTGATCTTGAACGTGTTCGGCGAGTCGCTCTGGAGCGCGACCTGACCCTGGCGCAGGTTCTTGATCGTGTTGCCGGTGAAGGTCCCGGTGCCGGTGACCCCCTTGGCGATCCCTATGCCGTTGCCCGCCGGACCGTCGATCGTGTTGCCGTTCAGTGTCGCGTTGACGTGTGCCCCGTCGATGTAGACCTCGGAGCGCAGAGAGCCGCGCATGACATTGCTGGTCACCGTGACGTTGGTGTACGCGTTCGGGTAGAACGAGGTGCTGGGCGGAGAGCCGATGTGCACGCCGTAGCGGACGCCGTTCCAACCGCCGCCACCGATGACGACGTTGCCGCTGACCGTGGCGGACTCCAGCGGTCGCCCGGTGTCGCCGAAGACGCTGATGTCCATCGCATTGTTCGAGGACACACTGACGACGAGGTTGTTCTTCACCTCGACGTTCTTGCCGCCGGCGATCCTGATGCCGTTGGCCCACCACGGGGCGACGGCCGTGTTGTTGAGGATCTTGGCGCCGTCGATCTGGCCGTTGGTGCCGCTGGCGCCGGCGTCGGAGTAGGTGGCGAAGCCGTCGTCGCCGGTGCCGCGGGCGAAGCAGTTGCGGACAGTGGTGTTGTTGCCGAGCTTGTCCGGATTCGGGGTGTTGGCGTTGTTGATGTTGAACCCGTCGCCGTAGGAGTCACTGGTGCGGCTGTTCTCCATCAGGCCGTTGGTGCCGGACAGCCAGTTGGCGTCGGTGTGCCGCGTCCACATCCGGTTCACGTGCCAGCCGCCCGCGCCCATGGCCTGGACGCCGGAGTCCCCGCCCCCGCCTGTGCCGCGATATACCGCGTTCGCGTCGATCATCATGTCGCTGAGCGTGGTGTGCGAACCCACCACGATCTGCGACCGCCATCCCGCGGGCGACGGCAGCGGAACCTTGCGATAGAGGGTCGTGTACCACATTCCGGCGCCCTGGACCTGTACGCCGGTGAAGTCCAGCGCCTTGGGCGCCAGGCTGCCGGTCATGTACTTGCCCGGCGGGATCCACACCGACTTGCCCTGCTGCCTCGCGGTGTTCACGGCGGTCTGGATGGCGCTGGTGGAGTCCTTCGAGTAATGCGGATCCGCACCGTAGTCCACCACCGACAGGGAGTTGGCGGGCTGAGTGCCGGCGGGGCCGACCTTCTCCAGGTCGACGGAGTCGATGGCGTAGCTCGACGCGGCGTTCGCGGCGTCCTTCTGCAGCGTGATCTGGGCGCCTGCGGGGATGGAAGTCCCTTGGACCCACAGGGTGAAGTCGTTGTAGAAGTGGTAGGGCATGCCGCCTGCGTTGGGGTCGTCGAGGTTGGTGGACGCTCCCCGGTAGTTCCACTCCTGCTTTGAGCTGACCCTGAAGGCCTGCCTGTACTGGCCGTTCACATACAGGTCGAGAGTCGAATCGATGCCGCCGCCGTTCGCGGAATCGGGCGTCGACGCACGCACCACAAGGGTGTTGGCGGGCGTGCCCAAGGTGTTCGTGATGGTGACCGAGTCGCCGGTATTGTGCAGTTCGACCAGAGCGTTACCCGAGGCTTCGGTGGCCAGGGTGGCCTTGGTCGGCGGCGGATCTCCAGGCTTGAGGGAGAGGGCCCTGGCGCCACCGCCGAGCTTCCCCGCCTCGGCTTCGACCGTGGTGAAGGGCGTGTTGGCCCCGGCTGTCGCCTCGGGGCCCGCCGCGGCGGGCAACGCCGCCTGGCCGGCCGGCCGACCAGACCGCTGGCCGGTCGTCTGGCCATGAGCGACCGGAAGGATGGCGACTGCCAGCCCGGCTGCGGCGAGCAGTCCGATGCCGCCGAGCACAATCGGGTTTCGTCTGGGTCTTCTGTGCATCAGTCACCTCTGGATTCCCGGTAGTTTCAGTCGACCGAGTCGCGGTCAAGGACTCGAAGGATCGGTGTGCCGAATCGCGCGATCATCGTGATTCCTGCCCCGGTCGGGTCGGTGAACAGGGCGCCGCACGCGACCGTCTGCTGCGTGGGGAGTGCCGCCGTGGATCAGGCAGACCCGGTCGGTGTGATGCCTTGCCTTCGGGGCTCGCGGCGAGTTCGGCGCCGGTGAGGAACCCGACCAGCATCTCGACATGAGGCATAGCCAACCTCCACAACTCCCCCCGGGATGGCGGAAGTCGAACCCGCGGCCACCGGACCCTGCACCAGCAATATGCTATAGCAACATGGTGCGGGAGTGACAGGTGGGACGGCCGGATCCACCTCGGTTCGCGGGAGGCTGGCCATCAAGTCCGCTCGGGAGCATCCGGGTGTCACCCACTGTCGATGAGGGACTCAAACATGCCGAGGACAGTGGCTCCATCCCCGGGTTGCCCCAGGCGGCACTGACCGAGTTGGACCACCACTTCCCCGAGCCGGACGTCCAGTCGTCGCCGATCGAGTTCGAGACACCGCGCGGCCAGAAGGTGACTGATCTCGAGGGACGGGCGCGTCGCAGTCGCGCCCGTCAGCTTTGCGACCAAGGTGGATGCCGACGTCCCTGAGGCTATCCGGTCGTGCCCGCCCCTGGGGATGCGCGACAGACCGCGGTGCACGGTCGCCGCGCACGGCACCACCTCCACGATGTCGCGGATCAACTGGCGCTTTCTGTAGGTGACTTCCCGTGGCTCGCGGATGCGCCCGCGATCAGCACTTCGTGGAGGAACCGGGTTGCCGTCGGAAGCAGGGCCATGCCGTCGTGGGCTTTGTCGGGGACGGTGTTGAGGGCTGTTTCGATGCCGTTGTCCTGCAGGTTGTCGCGCAATTCGGTGATACCGGCGACGCGGGTGCGGCCGGTCAGCGGGTGCGGCTGGGTGTCCGCTTCGCCGATCAGGAGTTGGACGGGGACAGCACGTAGTGCATCAAGGTCCAAGGGTGTGCTGAACCTGTCGGGGAGGTCGGCGGTTCCCTCGGGCCAGGGCTTTTCCGGGTCGATCAGGGTGGTTCGGCCGGGTGCGGCGACGGAGACGCCGGCCAGGCGGTCGGGGTGCAGGTAGAGGAAGCGGAGTGCGAACTGGCCACCACCGGAAAAGCCGTGGAGGTAGAAGCGGTCGGTGGTGATGGGCCAGCGGTGGGCGGCCTCGGCGACCATGTCAAGCAGCACCAGGTCGTAGCGGATGCCGTGGTAGTCGATGAGTTTGTAGTTGTCCACGTCGTTGCGGTCCTCGATGCCGGCAGGGAACAGCGGCGCGAGCACGATGCACTGGTGGGCCTCGGCGAAGTCGGCAAGGCCGTCGCGATAGTTCATGGCGTCGCGTCCCGTTCCGTGCACGGCGATCACCAGCGGATGCCGCCGGGTGGTGTCGATGTCCCGGGGGACGTAGAGGCAGGAGGAGAACCGCTGGTCGCTCTGGCAGGCGAACAGCGGGGTCTCGCCGGTCAGCAGGTCGATGCCGGGATGCCCGGGGTCGATCTGCTTCAACCGCGCCAAGCTCATCGTCTGTTGGATGCTGCTCATGAGGGTCTCCGCTGTGTGCAGGGGCGGGGTTCTGGGTGGGGACGACGGTCGCCGGCGGTCAGCTGGGCAGGGAAACGTCACGACCGCCAGGGGGAACGGGACCGCGTCCTTGGTCTTACGTCCGGTCAGCCGGCGGCGGACACCTCCAGCAGGAATTCCTGGAAGGTGTCGATGCCCGCGCCGGCGAGCGGGGTGCCGTGGGCGAAGCCGATGGTGCGCAGGTCCTTCGGGAGCCGGGTGAGGCTGACGGGACGCAGGGCGGGGTCGGCGGCCAGGGCGGCGGGACCGAGGGTGAGGCCGGACCGGTGGAAGACGGCGTCGCCCATGAGCGCGGTTCGGGTGGGTTCGTGGAGTAGCACGATGTGGCCGGGCGAGTGGCCCGGGGTGTGGAGGACGCGCAGGCCGCCGGAGCCTTCTACCAGGTCGCCGTCGTCGATGGTGGCGTCCGCCGCGAGCGGGGTCCAGTGGAGCGGGGGCAGCCGGTCCAGGGCACGTCCGGCCAGGCCGCTACGGCCCTCGGGCGGGACATGTCCAGCCTCCAGCCAGGGGCGGTCCGCGTGATGGATGAGGATCCGCGCGCCGGTGCGGCGGCGCAGTTCGCCGGCGCCCTGGACGTGATCGGGGTGGGCGTGGGTGAGGACGACGCGGCGGATGTCCGAGGGTTTGCGGCCCAGGTCCGACACTGCCTTGAGCAGCGCGGTCGGGGCTTTGGACCAGCCGACGTCGACGAGGGTGAAGCCGTCGTCGCCGTCGATGAGGAAGGCGTTGTCCCGCTTGGTGGTGGCGATCTGTGTGATACCGGGGGCGAGGTGCTGGTGCATAGCAGGTCGGTGAGTCTTCCGGGAAGGTGTTCGTCAGCGAGTGGAACCGGATGGGAGTGGGACGTACCCCTCCCGGGCCAGCTTGGGCAGGATGCCGCCGGAGGCAAGGATGTCCAGGACAAGGGGCGGCAGCGCGCCGCCGGTGAGGCCTACGCCGGTCGCGGGGTTCTCGACCCAGCCCTCGGCGAAGTCCAGGCGCATGGTGGCCCCGTCGGCGAAGGCGGCGGTGACGCCGGGGACGGTCAGCGCGGGCAGGCCGTGGTTGATGCAGTTGCGCAGGAACAGCGAGTTGAACTCCTCGGCCACCAGCGCGGCCACACCCAGTTCGCGGAAGAGCGCGGCGACGGGCCGGGAGGAGCCGAGTCCGAAGTTGCGGCCGGCGACGACGATGTCGCCCGGGGCGACCTGGTCGGTCCAGCCTGGACGCAGTTCGTAGAAGATGTGCCGCGCGGCCTCGGCGACGGGGAGCTTCATCGCGAAGGCCGGGTACATGGCGTCGGTGGTGACGGAGTCGCCCACCGCCCAGACCTTCCCGGTGAGTTGTGTGTCCATCAGTGCAGGTCTCCTCGCGGGTCGGTGACGTGGCCGGTGAGGGCCGAGGCGGCGACGGTGGCCGGCGAGGCCATGTAGATCTCGGCTTCGGGGCTGCCCATGCGGCCGGTGAAGTTGCGGGTGGAGGAGGTCAGGCAGACCTCGCCGGGGGCGAGCAGGCCCATGTGGTAGCCGAAGCAGGCGCCGCAGGTGGAGTTGGTGACCACGGCACCGGCGTCCGCGAGGTCCTGGAGGTATCCGGCGCGCATCGCGTCCTTGTACACCTGCTGGGACGCCGGGGTCACCAACAGACGTACGCCGGGCGCTACTTGACGGCCGCGCACCACGTCGGCCGCGATCCGCAGGTCCTCCAGCTGGCCGTTGGCGCACGAGCCGATGAAGCACTGCTGGACGGGCCGGTGTTCGATCTCGGATATCGGCACGGCGTTGCGGCTGACGGTGCCGGGGCGGGCGACGTACGGCTCCAGGGAGGACAGGTCCACGGTGCGTACGGCGGTGTAGGCGGCGTCGGGGTCCGCGTCGGCCGCAGCGTAGGTGCCGGGGGCGGCGCCGTGGTCGGCGAGGAAGGCACGGGCCAGGTCGTCGATGGGGAAGGTGGAGAAGTCGGCGGAGATCTCGGCGCCCTGGGTGGCGATGGTGCGCCGGTCGTTCATGGGGATCGTGGCGAGGCCGGGGCCGCCGTATTCGAGGTTGTGGTTGGTGGCGTCGCCGTAGGTGCCGGCGATGTACAGGAAGATGTCCTTGCCGGAGACGGCCGCCGGCTTGGTGCCGGCGAACTCGTATCGGATGGTCGGCGCGGCCTGGAACCAGGTCTTGCCGGTGCACAGGATCGAGTACACCTCCGCCGGGCCGAGGCCGCGGGCCGCGGTGTTGTAGGCGCCGGCCGCGCAGGTGTGGGAGTCGGTGCAGGCGAGGATCTCGCCGGGGCGGGCCAGGCCGTTCTCGGCGATGACCTGGTGGCAGATGCCGTGGCGGCCGACGTCGTAGAACTTCTCTATCCGGAAGTCCCGGGCGAAGGCGCGGGCGTGGGTGCCGCCGATGGCGTCGTGGACGTTGGGGGCGGGCACGGCGTGATCCATGACGACCGCGACCTTGTCCGGGTTGTTGATCTTGAGCGGCTGGACCCAACTGGTCGCGAACTGCAGGTCGATCATGACGGTCATGTCGACGTCGCAGACCACCGTGTCGCCGACGCTCACGCGATCGAGTCCGGCCTTGCGCGCGAGGATCTTCTCCAGCATGGTCATGCCCATCAGGCACCGTCTCCCGTGGTGGGGTTGTCCTGTTCGTGGTCGTAGCGCTCGCCGATGGCCGACCACTCACGCAGGCCGACGAGTTCGAACAGGCCCTGCGGTCCGGGCGCGACGTCCGGCAGGGTGCCGCCGAGGCGTTGCAGGGACTCCAGGCCGTGCAGGACGTACGGGGCGAGCAGGGCGCCGGGGTGGATGGCGATCCGGTAGCCGAGGGCGGCGAGGCGGTCGGGCGCGGTGTCGGGGGTGAGGCCGCCCTGCACCATGTTGATGAGCAGCGGGGCGTCGACCGAGGCCGCGATCTTCTCGATCTCCTCGATGCTCTGGGGTGCCTCGACGAAGAGGACGTCCGCGCCCGCGGCGGCGTACCGGCCCGCGCGGTCGATGGCCTCCTCGATACCGAGGGGGCCGCGGGCGTCGGTGCGGGCGATGATCACGAGGTCGTCGTCGGTGCGGGCCTGGAGCGCGGCGTCGAGCTTGTCCGTGAAGTCGCGCGCCGGGACGAGCTCCTTGTCGGGCAGGTGGCCGCACTTCTTGGGGAAGGCCTGGTCCTCCAGGTGCAGTGCGGCGACCCCGGCCTTCTCGTACTCGCGCACGGTACGGGCCACGTTCATCGGGGCGCCGTAGCCGGTGTCGGCGTCGGCGATCAGCGGGGCGCCGTCCAGCGCCGTGGCGACGATCCGGGCGCGGTCGGTCATCTCGGTCTGGCCGATCAGGCCGATGTCCGGCAGGCCGAACCCGGCGACGGAGACACCCGCACCGCTCAGGTAGGCGGCGGGGAATCCGGTACGGGCCACGAGGTGGGCGGAGAGTCCGTCGAACACCCCGGGGGCGGTGATCAGGCCGGGCCGCGCGAGCAGCTCCCGCAGCCGGGCACCGGGTGTGCGGGGTCGGGCCGTTGAGGTCATGGTGGGTTTCCTCCGGAGTGTGTACGGGGGTGTCGGCCGGGTTCAGTCGAGGGCACCGCGGACCGGCGCCGCGAGCAGCTCCACCAGGGGGCGGAGATCGGCCCGGTTCTCGAGGTCGAGGACGATCCGCTCGATCTCGGCGGCCCGGTCCGCGTCGATGACCGCCGCGGACAGCGCCCGGTACTTGTCGCGGATCTCGGCGTTGGTGAGCGGGGCGTCGGGGCCGCCGTGCGGCTGGTTCAGGGCCTGGGTGTGGACCTCGCCGTCGCGCAGGGTCACGGTGACGCGGGTGTTGTAGCCGGGCCGGTCCCAGCTCGGGTCCTGCTGCTCGTCGACCTGGGTCACACGGGTGCGGTCGATGAGCTGCCAGACGTCGTCAGCGTCGATGCGGGCGGGCGTGAACTGCTCGGTCCTGACCTGCCCGTCGACGAGCGCGACGGCGGTGGCGTAGCCGATGTTCATCTGGGCGCCGATCGTGGTCAGCGGCCGCTCGGGGGTCCACCAGCCGTGGTGGTAGATCGCGTCCGGCACCTCGATGTGCACGGACTCGATGTCGTCGGCGGTCAGGCGGCGCTGCGCGGTCAGGGCGAGGGCGGCGTCGATGGCCGGATGCAGACCGCCCATCGCGGCGTGGATCTTCACCGTGATCTTCTCGGTGTGCCACACCTCGCCCAGCTCGTAGGTGACCTGGGACGCGTCGGGGTCGTGGCCCTCGCCGAACGTCGAGAGGAAACCGCCGTACGGCCGCTCGAAGACGCGCTTGATGCCGGTGTAGCCGGCCTGCGCGAGACCGGCGGCGTAGAAGCCGTTGCGAGAGGCCAGCCCGTGGTGCATCCGCTTGGACATCGCCTCGTACTGCGCCGCCATCAGGCCCGCCGACTGGGTGCCCGCGAGGCCGAGCGCGTCCTCGAAGGCGGCCGCGTCCAGACCGCGCAGTGCGCCCGAGGCTGCGGCCGCTGCATGGGTGCCGAAGACCGAGCCGGAGTGCCAGCCGCGCGAGAGCATCTGGGGACCGTGCAGGGCCAGGCCGACCCGGGTGCCGGTCTCGATGCCCAGGATCGTGGCCCGCAGGAACTCCGCCCCGCCGGCCGACGGGATCCGGGCCGCGGTCGACAACAGGGCCGGGAGTACCAGCGAGGTGCAGTGCAGCGGGGCGGCCGGGTAGTAGTCGTCCAGCTCGAAGCCCTGGATGAAGGTGCCGTTGAGTACGGCGGCGGCCGGTCCGCTGGTGGTGCGGCCCCAGCCGATCACCGGGACGTCGCCGGTGCCCTCCAGGCCGAGAACCGCCTCAACGGCCGTACGGGACCAGGGCAGTTGGGCTCCGATCAGGGCGCAGCCCAGGCCGTCGAGCACCAGGTGCGCGGCGCGTTCCCGTACGGGGGCGGGGATCCGGTCCAGGGTCGTGGCGGCCAGCCACTCGGCGAGTTGTCCGGTAGGGCCCTGGGGGTCGGCGGGCCGGCGGGTGGTCGTTGGCGTCGGTGCGGACACCGCGCTCACCTCCAAGGTCGCTCAGGCGTCGGGCGCCGGACGTCGGGCAGGGAACCCGGACGCTTCCGCGCACTCATTAGAATTTATAACATCTAGTTTCGTCGGGTGCCTCGGTACGATGACGGCATGGCACTCAAGCGCACCTCCCTGCCCCGTACCGCCGAGGCCGTGGCCCTGGCCGAGCTGCGGGACGCGATCGTCCGCGGCGATCTGGCGCCCGGCGCCCCGATCCGCCAGAGCGTGGCCGCCGAAGAGCTGGGGCTGAGCGTCATCCCCGTCCGCGAGGCACTCAAGACGCTGGCCGGCGAGGGGATCGTCACGTACGTCCCGCAGCGCGGCTACACCGTCACCGAGCTGACGTCGCACGGTGTGGACGGCATCTTCCGGGTCAGGCAGCTCCTGGAGGCCGAGGCCGAGGCGAACGCGGCGGCGCGGTTGCGCCCCGAGGACATCGCCAGAATGCGCTCGGCGCTCCAGGCCCAGCGCACCGCGGCGGCGGAGGCAGACGCACAGGGGGCGATCGCCGCCAACCGGCGTTTCCACTTCGCCCTGCTCGACCGGTGCGACAACGAGTGGCTGCTGCGCTTCGTCACCCAGCTGTGGGAGGCCCTCGAACCGCACCGCGCCCTGTCCTACCGCCGGGCCGCGGCGGCCGGTGACCTCGCGCGGTCCGAGGCGATCCTCGCCGAGCACGAAGCCGTCGTGGACGCCCTGGAGAGCGGCGAGAACGCTCGCGCCCTGGATCTGCTGGCGGCACACCGCACCGCAGGCCGATCCGACTTCCACCGGCTGCTGAGCTCCGCCGACGGCGGCAGCTGAGCCGAAGGCCCGTACCGCACTCAGATACTCTCCAGACGTACGGAGTTGGTCCGGGGCCCGAGCGCGGCGACCGCGAGACTCATCACGGCGATCAGCCCGCCGCACAGCAGATACAGCGGCCCCGCCCCGAGGGCGTCGAGGATCGACAAGGTGCAGAACGGCAGGACGGCGGCCACCAGGCGCGACAGCGCGTAAGTGCGGCCTAGAGCCGTGTTGCGCACAGTGGTGGGGAACAGCTCGGCCCCGTAGGTGCGCGAGACCGTGGCGTTGACGACGCTGATCAGCGAGGTCAGCAGACCGGCGGGCACGATGACCCACACGGTGGTGCCCAGGCCGAAGACCGCGCCCGCCACGGCGACCAGCAACGAGGAGACGATCACGAGGGTCCTGCGCTGGATCCGTTCGGCCACCCCCATCAACAGCAGACAGCCGACGGGATACCCCAGGGCGGTGAGCGCCAGGTATGTCAGTGACTCGACCACGGTGAAGCCCTTGTCCATCAGCACGAGCGGGGCGATGGAGGAGAAACCGTAGAAGCCGACCGGGCCGAGCGTCTCCATCGCGCACACCAGCAGGGTGCGCCGCCACAGCGCGGGCCCCCACAGCCGCGGTTTCAGAACGCCCTCCACGGGTGCGGCGGTCATCCGTGGTTTCACAGCGCCCTCCAAGGGGGCGCCGGTGCCGGTCTTGACCGCGGCGGGAGCCGGTGCCGACCCGCCGGCCCGCGCCTCGATCCGGGCCACGGCGTCGATGGCCTCGTGGGGCCGGTGGGCCGCGAGCCAGCGCGGTGACTCCGGCAGCCGCCTGCGCAGCACCCACACGACGACGGCCCCGCTCGCCGCGAAGATCATCAGCCAGCGCCAACTGGCCATGCCGCCCATGCTGTGCGGCAGTTTGGCCGCGAGCAGGCCCGCCACCGGGACGGCGAGCATGCCGATGGCGTAGGCGGTGGCCACCATGCGCCCGCGCCGCGCGGTGGGCATCAGCTCGGTCAAGTACGTGTCCACCAAGGCGAGTTCGGCGCCCAGGCCGGTGCCCAGCAGGACGCGCAGCGCGATGAGCGTGGCCGCGTCCGGGGCGAACGCGGCACCGACGGACAGCACTGCGTACGCGACGAGGTTGATCTGGAACATGCGGCGTCGCCCGAAGCGGTCGGCGAGCCCGGACAGCAGCAGCGCTCCCAGGAGTTCACCGGCGAACGTCGCCCCGATCAGCAGCGACTTGTCGAGCGTGCCGCTCGTCCACCCTTCGGGCAGCAGCGGCACCAGCAGACTGCCGAGGGCGACTTCGAAGAAGTTGAAGAACGAGCCGAGTCCGACGACCAGCAGGACGCCGCGGTGCCAGCGCCCCACCGGAAGCGCGTCGAGGCGCGACGCGATCTCCGCCTGCAGTCGGGAGGCGTTCGGGGAGGCGGTGGGCGCCTCACCTATCACGCCCGGAATGTCAGCCATGCGCCCATCCAGTTCCACTATTTGTAACGGGAGGTTCGTATTGGGGGGCAGACAGTGGCAGGCGCTCAGAACGGCGTCAAGGACCCGGACGTCATGAGATGGGAGTCCTGCAGACACCTTGATCACTCGGCTTGAGGATGCCTAGATTTGAATAGCGGACTTGGAATTCCTTTCTATGGAACCTGTCCGGACTCACCGGGACTCACGGCAAGGCGGCGACGGCATGGCGGGGACACGGACCGAAGGCGGCGACACGGCCCGGCGGGCCTTGCGGCTCGTGGAGGCGGTGGCCGCGGCGGGATCAGCCGTCCCCTTGCAGGATTTGGCCGAGGCGGTCGGACTGAGCAAGTCCACCGCCTACCGGCTACTGCGGGTTCTCCAGGAGGAGTCGTACGTGGCCCGGGCCGACGCGGGCGGCTACCGCATCGGGCCCCGGCTGATGGGGCTCGCCGCCGAAGTGATGCCGCGCGCCGACGTGTTCGCGGGCGCCCGGCCGGTGCTGCGGGCGCTGGCCGACCTGTCCGGTGAGACGGCCACGCTGCATCTGCGCGCGGGTGACGAGGCCGTGCTCGTCCTCGGCGAGGAGAGCGACTACGAACTGCGCCGGGCCGCACGGCTCGGCTCGGCCACTCCCTTGCACCGCGGCGCGAGCGGCCAGGCCATCCTCGCGTTCCTGCCCGCCGAGGAGATCACGGCGATCCTGCGGCGGGCGGAGGGCTCGGCGCGTATCGACGAGGTCGAGCGCTCCCTGGCCGCCGTACGGTCCGACGGCTATGCCGTGTCGCAGGCCGCCAACCACCCCGGCCTTGTGGGCATCGCCGCGCCGGTCCTGACCGCGTCCGGCCACGCCACGGCCTCGGTGGCCATCTCCGGCCCGGCCGACCGCTGGAGCGCACGCCGCGCCGTCGCCATCGCCGACCTCCTCGTCGAACGCTGCGCAGGCCTCGGCTCCCTCTTCGCGGTGGAGCCCGCCCGGGCGACGGGCTGACCGGCCGGCCCTCGATGCCGGCGACCACCAGACACTAGTCGGATGGAACTCCGCGACAGGCCAGGCCAGTTCCGGCAGGGTGACAACCAGAATCCGTGGTCGCGGCAGGCTAACGCCGTACGCGCGGCATCCCCAGTCCGATCCACGAGATGATCTCCCGCTGGATCTCGTTGTTGCCGCCGCCCAAGGTGAAGCTGACCGCCGAGCGGTAGCCGCGCTCCAGGTCCCCGTAAAGGACCGCGCCGGCCGAGCCCTCCTCCAGCGGGCCCGCCGCACCGGCGATCTCCATCAGCCAGGCGTAGGCGTCGCATCAGCCAGGCGTAGGCGTCGCGGCGGGCCTCGGAGCCGTAGACCTTGACGGCGGAGGCGTCCTGCGGGGCGAGGGTGCCCTCCTGGACATCAAGGCGTGGGCGTACGGATGTCTCCGGCGTCGGCATCTCGGCTCCCCCTGGCGGTGACACCCTGCCCGCAGGCCAGCCGTGGCAGCGGCGCGTCGCGGGGTTTTGGTGGACCGGTGACCGAACTGTCCCAGGAGGCCACCGTTCAGGCCAGCACCGCGATGAAGTCCGTACAGGCCACGGCGCACGCCCGGCATGCAGCCGCGCTCTTCTCGGCGCCGGGGCGGGTGTCGAAGGCCTGCGCGCATTCAAGACAGACCGTGCGGCACCAGTCCAGCTGGACCCGCAGACCGGCCTCGTCCTGGACGTTCTCCTCGGTCAGCGCCCGGCAGGTCGCGTCACACACCTCGGCGCACATGATGCCCGTGCGGCGTACCCGCTCCAGCTCGGCCGTCCCGTCCGGATCGAACACGCTGGCGCGCAGCGCACACAGCCGAGCACACTCCGTACAGGCCTGCGCGCAGGTAAAACGATCCTCAAGGTATCCGTAGAGCTCCTGTTGAGAAGTCGTCTCCTGTTGAGAAGTCGTCGACGTCATGCACCCCGGGTTGCCGAGGTGCGCGCACGGCAAACACGTTGCCCCGCGCGGGGTTCCGGTGGCTGCCGTCGCCCGGCGCGTACGGTCGGCCACGGAACGCGTCCGGTTCGTACCGTTCTGGCGGGGTATCCCCTTGCTATGAGCACGGTATCGATGGAGCTGGCCGCTCCCAGCGGCCTCATGAGTCTCGGGCTGTTCGTGGTGGCCGTGGCCCTACTGGCGATGCTCGCCGGGGGCTTCTGGCTGGGCAACCGTGTCAAGTCCCGCGAGTCGCCCCGCCCACGCCCCGATGAGCAGCCGAAGCTGCCACCCGAGGGCGCGGTCCACGAGATCCGGGAGAACCGTGAGTCGGAGGAGATTCCCCGGATGCCCGAGGGCGGCCGTCCGCTCACTCCGTATGAGCTGAGCAACCAGCAGACCAGGCCGAGCACGTCGACGGACCGGCCACGCTGGAGCAGTGGCAGCAGCGGCTCGTTCGGGGGTGGCGGGCTCGGCGCCCACTGACCTCAGACAGTTCCCCGCCCCGCGTCGAGGCGCCCGACGTGGGCCACGTTCCCGAGGTCCTCGGCGTCCTGGCTCGGCCTTGCCGTGAGCCAGGCGTCGAGGATCTCCTTGAGCAACGGCTGTGAGGTCAGGCGCAGGCTCAGGGCGAGGACGTTGGCATCGTTCCAGCGGCGGGCGCCGTCGGCGGTGTACGCGTCCGAGCACAGGGCCGCGCGGACGCCGGGCACCTTGTTCGCGGCGATCGAGGCGCCGGTGCCGGTCCAGCAGCACACGACCGCCTGGTCGGCACTGCCGGCGGCGACATCGCGGGCTGCCGCCTCCGAGCAGACCGCCCACTGCGGGTCAGCCCCGGGCTCCAGCGCACCGTACGCGCGGACCTCGTGGCCGCGGCGGCGCAGCTCCTCGACGAGGAGGCGCGCGACGGGTTCGTCCATGTCGGAGGAGACGGAGATCATCATGGTTTCTCTCTCTTCTCCCCGCCTCACGTTGATCCTGCAGGGCAGCATGAGTGTAGACGCCCGAGCCGCTGTTACTCGGTGTCCGCCCACTCCTGGATGAGCCGGACGGTGCCCTCGGGTTGCTCCTCGTGCAGGTAGTGCCCGACATCCGGCCAGTGCTCCACACGTGAGCCGGTCACGTGCAGGGTGCTTCTCTCCCAGGCGGCGGCCTCCGCCGCCGTCCACACCGTCAGTGCCGGCTGGGCGCGACAGCGCAGGTACGCCTCGCTGTGCGGGCGGACGCCGACCGCTTCCGGATCGGTGTACATGCCCGCGTACGCCTGGGCGACGACGTGGTCCGGGGTACCGAGCATGGTGCGGACGTGCGCGGTGCGCAGCCCGGGCGGGGCCTCGTCGGAGAACGCTCCCGCCACGAAGTCGGCTGCCGCACGGGACCCGTGCTCCCGGTACTCGGCCAACCGCCCTGGAATCCCGTTCACTTCGGCGCCGTGCGCGCCGTGGGCCGGGTCGAGGGCGACGACCGACCGTACGAGCTCCGGGCGTCGTACGGCGAGCAGGTTGACCACCTGACCGCCCATGGAGTGGCCGACCGCCACCACCGGGCCGCGCCAGAGTGCCTCGATCAGCGCGGCCAGATCGTCCGCCATGTCCACCGGTGTGTTGCCCGTCCCCGGCACTTCGGAGCGGCCGTGGCCGCGCAGGTCGGGGACGATCACGCGGAACCGGCCGGCCAAGGCCTCGGCGTGTACCGACCATTCCCGGCCGTCGCCGCCCCAGCCGTGCACCAGCAGCAGGACGGGGCCGTCGGCGGGCCCCAGGCTCGTGCAGAACAGGCGGATGCGTCCGAGGCCGATCACGCGTGGCCCTCCTGGTAGGTGGCGTACGCGAAGTCGGCGTGCACTCCAGAGCCGTCCAGGTCCTGCACCCACAGGCCGAGCATCGCGCCGGTGAAGCCGAGGACGCGCAGCTGTCCGCTCTCGGGGCTGGTGCCCCGGGTGACGGTGGCCCGGCCGCCCGCGACGACGTACGAGGACGAGGAGAAGAAGTCGGCGGCGAAGACGTCGTAGCCCCCGGTCGAGGGGGGCGCGCCCGCCGCGACCTTGCTGCGCATGCGGTTGAGGTCGGTGAGGCTGTGCAGGACCCCGGGGCGGGTGAGGGCGCTCTGGCCGGAGGAGACGGCGGCGGCCTGGTTCGCTCCGGCCAGTGCTCCGGCGCCCGCGAGGCCCGCGGCGCCCGCGCCGACGCCGGTGAGCTTGAGGAAACGGCGGGGGTTGGGCGACCTCTCAGCGGTGGGCTGCGGCTGGTTCACGGGGAGGTTCTCTTTCACTCGGCGTTGAGTGGTGTCGAGCGGTGAAGTCGGCGCCTCCACCTCAGCCGCGGTACAGCACGAGCGTGCTGTGCGGGTCGATCCTGGGGCAGTGGCCTGCTCCGACCGTCTTGCCGGTGGCGAGGTCGCGGGCCGGGCCGAAGCCGGTTCGTGCCGGCAGGGTGAAGACCTTGTCGCTGCTGGTGTTCATGGCGATCAGGTAGTCGCCGTACTCGCAGAGACAGAAGGGCGCGCGGCCCACGAGCATGGTCTCGACGCCGTCGAAGTGGACGCCGAGGGTGGGGTCGGGCACGTCGGCCGGGACCGTCGCCAGGTGGTAGACGTCGCCGGCGAGGGCCTGGTGGAGCGTGTCGCCGGGGGGCGGGAAGCCGCCGGGCGGGATCGCGGACGCGCCGGGGTCGTTGATGGCGTAGTCCCACAGGATCCAGTCGCGGGCGGTGAACGTGCCGGCGGTGGCGCCCGCGGTGCGCTGGCGGATCGTGGCGGAACGTTGGTCGGTGGGGGTGACCTGGTGGATGCGGGCGTAGTCGTTGACGCCCTGCCGAGCGCGCCAGTAGAGCGAGGCGAACAGCAGTTCCTTGCCGTTCTTGACGGCCACGCACCCGTTGTCCTCGTCGGTGACGACGAAGTCGGGCCGGTCCCAGCCGGCCGGGGTACGGCCGGGGCGGGCGGCCAGCGTCTGGAAGGCGTCCCAGTCGTGGGAGACGAACCGCAGGGCGTTGAGGCCGACGCGGGTCCAGGAGTGGTGGGCCAGGAGGGTCAGCTGGGGGTAGAGCTGGCCGTCGGCGATCATCTCCTGGGTCCAGCCGACGATGTCGGGGTCCTTGAAGGCGACCGCGGTCATCAGGGGGTTGGAGTCCCACGCGGTGCGGGAGGCGTAGCCGATCTCGCCGGGGTAGACCTCGTTGCGCCAGCCGATGACCGTCTCGATGCGGGAGATCCGGCAGCCGTCCCCGTCGACGTCGATCACCCGGAACGCGCCGCGCGCCTTGGTCATCTTCACCATCTGCTCGCGCAGTTCGGGCGCCTCCTGGCCGCCGTAGCCGCGTGTGACCGACTCGTACATCATCACGAGCCAGTCCATGACCTCGCCGTAGTTGCCGACGTAGCCGAGTTCGCGGGTCAGGCCCGCCTTCGTCACCTGGTAGTAGCTCTCGCCGAGCGGCTTGGTCGGGTTGCCGTCGGCGTCCTCCGGGCCGAGGTAGGGCGTCATGCCGAGCGACTGGTACAGGTAGTCGCGCGCCTTGTCCTCGGACAGGGCCAGGTCCGGGGCGAGGAGCCGCAGGCCGCGGTTGGCCTGGTAGAGACCGATGGCGCAGATCTGGGACTGGTTGCTGTAGTGCGGGAAGTGCTGCCGCCAGTAGTCCCGGCTGGACCTGAGCATGTCGATGTAGGCGTTCTTGCGCACCGGCGGCACGGGGGTGTCCGTGGCGGTGGGGGCGATCAGGGTGATCTCGTCGAACCAGGCGGTGCCGGAGCCGGCCAGGCGCAGGTGCAGCTCGATCTGGGTGGCGCCGGACGGGGTGGCCAGGTCGACCGACACGTACTCCCAGTCGTGGGTGCCGGCGGTGGCGTACACCTTGTGGTCGCTGCCGACCAGCTTGCCGCCGGCGTCGAAGAACAGCGGGTCGATGTGCGCGCCGAGGCCGGTGGCGCCGTCCGTCCGGATCCACGCGCCGTAGGTGTAAGTACCCGCGCCGACCCGGGTCCTGGGCGCGGAGTAGACGTAGCTGTAGCCGTCCGCGCCGGTGGCCGTCAGTTTGAGGGAGGCGGAGCCGGACCGGGCGACCGTGGTGTCGCGGGCCCAGGTTCCGGCGGGCGCCCAGCCGGGCTTCTCCCAGCCGGTGGGGGTGGCGGCGCCCGACTCGAAGCCGGGGTTGGCTATCGCGTACGGCGAGCCGGTCACCTGCGTGTCGAGGCGGTCTCCGAGGTGCTCCCACAGCAGGGCCAGGACGAGCCCGACCCGGCCGAAGCCCTGCCACTGCTGGTCGGAGCCGGTGAGGACGGTGCTGTCGGCCTTCCATGCGAGGTACCGGCCGTCGATCGCCTCCAGGACCCGGTCGACGGCGGCGTCCTGCTGGTAGACGGGGCTGCCGGACCACAGGTAGCCCTCGGCGAGGGACTGCATCGCCCAGCCGTCCATGGTGGCGGGTGTCGCGGTGGTGAGGAAGTACGCCTGGTCCTTCTGCACCCGGGCCTTGATGTCGTCGAGGATCTCCTCGCCGCCGGTTCGGGGCTTCGGGGTGGGCGCGGGGCCCTGGACTTCGCCCTTCGGCGGGACGAAGCGGGGGCCGGTGTGGGTGTAGAGGCGGTAGATGCCGCGCGAGGGCGTGGTCATGTTGTAGTACAGCTGGGCCTGGTTCTGGCCGTAGGACCAGATGCGGCCCAGTGCGCGGATCTCCAGCGACACCTTCTTCCTGCCGGCGGTCATCTTCTCCGGCAGGGGCAGGGTGTGGAAGAAGAAGCGGCCCGGGGTGCGCGGCGCGGTGTCGAGGATGTCGAGGTTGTCGACGGCTCCCTGGTCCTGGTGGCCGACCTGCTTGCCCTCGCAGAACAGCTGGAGCCGCCACATGTTCGTACCGGACGCGGCTTCGGCCGAACTGTCGTCGTAGTCGTCGCCCCACAGGCGGACGGTGACGTATGTGGTGCCGGTCGGGCTGACCGCGACCTCGAACTTCAGTGTGCCGCCTGCGTACGACGCCGGTTCGGTCGGGTTGAGGACGCGGGCGCTCTGGCCCAGGCCGCCGGTGACCGTGTCGGAGAGGGTGGCGGTGAGCCGGTGCGCCGTCTCGGAGCGCGAGTCGCCGAAGACGACGACGTCGAGCGGGGCACCGTCTCGCGCGCGTGCCGCGTCCGGCCCGGCGGCGAAGGCCGGCGTGGCGGTCGCGACGGTCGTGGCGGCCGGCAGGCCGATGGCGGCAGCGGCGACACCGGTCGCCCCGGCGTACTTGAGCACGTCACGTCTTCTGGGCGCGCTGGGCACGGCTGTTCTGGGTGCTTCGGGCACGACTGATCCTTTACTTGAGGCTGCCCATGAGGATTCCGCTGCGCCAGTACTTCTGGAGGGCGAACATGAAGACCGCCAGCGGAATGATCGACAGCAGCGACCCGGTGAGGACGAGGGTGTTCATGTCGTTGGAGTTCTGCGCCTGTTGCACCCAGGAGAAGAGACCGAGGGTCACCGGGAAGGAGCGCTCGCCGTTGAGCATGAACAGGGGTAGGAAGAAGTTGTTCCAGATGTTGACGAAGTCGAGCATGAAGATGGTGATGCCCCCGGTGCTCATCAGCCGGAGTGCGACCGAGAAGAAGATCCGCGTCTCGCTCGCGCCGTCGATGCGGGCCGCTTCCATCAGCTCGGTGGGCATCGAGGTGTCGGCGTAGACCTTGCCGAGGTACACGCCGAAGGGGTTGATGAAGTACGGGATCAGCACCGCCCACACTGTGTTGGTGAGCCCGATCTTCGCGAAGACGAGGTAGAGCGGGAACGCCAGCAGGGTGCCTGGCAGCAGCGAGGCGCCGACTATGACCCCGAACAGGGCTCCTCTGCCCCGGAATTCGAACTTCGCGAGGCCGTAGCCGGCGGCGAGAGAGATGAGCGTCGACCCCGCGGCACCGACCGTGGAGTACAGGACGGAGTTCGCGATCCAGCGGCCGAAGACCCCGTCGTGGTAGTCCCAGATGGCCTGGAAGTTGTCGGCGAGGTGGTTCGAGGAGAACCACAGGCCGAAGGTGGAGTACAGGTCCGTCTGGTTCTTCGTCGACGCCACCAGCAGGAACCAGGTGGGCGCCAGCGAGTAGAGCAGGAAGACGACGAGCAGGCCGGTGGTGAGGGCCACCGCGCGGCGGGTCGGGCGTGCTCCGCCGCCGGGGGCGGTGGCCGCGGTCGGGGCGCTGCTCATGACACCTTCCTGTTCGTGACGCGGTAGAAGACGTAGGCGAGCCCGCCGGTGACGGCGGCCAGGACCAGGGACTCGGCGGCGGCGTACTGGTAGTCGCCGGTCTTGAACGCCCGGTCGAAGATCTCCAGCATCGGTGTGAAGTCCGTGCTGATGGACTCCGGCGCGACATAGCGCAGGAACAGCGGTTCAGTGAACAGCTGGAGGCGGCCGATCAGGGAGAACATGCCGGTCAGGACGAGAATGCCGGTGATGTTCGGCACCTTGATCGACCAGGCGATCCGCCACTCCTTCGCACCGTCGAGGCGGGCGGCCTCGTACAGCTCGCGGGGCAGTGCCTGGAGCGAGGCGGAGATCAGGATCATGTTGAAGCCGATGCCCTGCCAGGTGAGCAGGTTGCCCAGCGAGAGGTAGGTGTTGATGCCGCCGAAGAAGGTGACGCTCAGGCCTGCCTTGTCCCCGATGTCGATGATCGGGCTGGCCGTCGGGCTGTAGAGGAACAGCCAGATCAGCGTCGAGACCACGCCCGGGATGACGTAGGGGATGAGCAGTCCGGCGCGGAAGAAGCGGACCGCGCGGGCGGCGACGCCGTCGAGCAGCAGGGCCAGGAGCAGGGAGATGCCCAGCATGACCGTGATCTGCACGGCACCGAAGAGCAGGGTGCGCAGCATGGCGGCCCAGAAGGAGCCGTCCGCCAGGATCGCCGAGAAGTTGGCGAAGCCGGTGAAGACGACCTTCGTCGGGCCGAAGCCGAGCCCGCTGCTCCTCTTCTCGTGCAGGCTCTGGCTGAAGGCGTAGCCGATCGGCACGACGTAGGTCAGGAGGAAGCCGATCAGGAAGGGCAGCATGAACAGCAGCCCCTTGTAGGCTCCCCGCCTCCCGGCCCGACGGGGGGAGGTCCGCCGGAGGGCGGAGTCGTCTGCGACCTTCGCCGGTCGTGTGAGGGTGGACAAGGGTGGCTCCAAGTGAGGTGCACTCCTAGGGGCGTTGGCGGTCAGCTCGCGGCGACGGCCTTGACGCCCTTGCTCTTCAGGTCGGCCAGCACCCACTCCTGAAGGTGCGTCAGCATGTTCTTCACGGTGAGTTCCTTCTTCATGACCTTGCCCCACTGCTTCTGCATCTCGGAGTACATGGCCGCGTAGTCCGGGCCGTACTGCCACTGCTCGCCCACTCGGGAGGCCGCGGTGGAGATGACCTGCGCGCTGTCCGACTTCCCGTTGAACATCTCCGTCGGGATGATCTTGTCGACGTACGGCGAGACGTCCTTGACCGCCGGGAAGAGCCCTGACTTGGACGCGGGGTCGGTGAGCGTGGTCAGCGACTCGTTGCCGCTGGACAGCCAGGCGGCGAACTGGGCGGCGCGGTCGGGGTACTTGCAGCCCTTGAGTACGGCGGTGACGTCGAAGTTGCTGGAGGTCTGCGGCTTGGCGGTGTCGAAGACCGGGGAGTCCGCGAGCTGCCACTTCCCCTTCGACTTGGGGAAGTTGGTGTCGTAGATCGGCAGCTGCCAGGTGGACGTGGTCATCAGGATCGTCTTGCCGAGGTCCCAGGTCTTGAAGACTCCCGGATCGGCGTACGAGGCGTTGGACGCGAGGTCGTTGTCGACCAGTTGCTGGACGACGTCACCCGCCTTGAGCGCCTCCGGCGAGGTGAAGCCGATCGCCCAGTGGTCGCCGTCGACCTTGTACCACTGCGCGCCGGCCTCCCAGGAGAGGTCGACCAGCGTGCTCGGGTCCTCGCCGGCCATGTTGTAGATCTTGATGTTCTTGTCCTTCTTCTGCACCGCCTTGCCCGCGGCGATCAGGTCGTCCCAGGTCTTGGGTGCCTTGATGCCGTACTTCTCGAAAAGGTCCGCGCGGAAGGCGGTGAACAGCGGGGAGGAACCGGTGGGGATGCCGTAGGTGGCGCCACCCGGGCTGACCGCGTTCCAGGCCGGGACGGTGTAACTGGACCTGTACTGCGCGGCGACCTTGGTGATGTCGGTCAGGAGACCGTCGGCGGCGAAGTTCGCCAGGTTCATCCCGTCCATCTTTGGCAGGCAGGGCGCGTTGCCGGACGTCACGGTGGCCCGCAGCTTCTGGTAGACGGTGTCACCCGCCGCGTTCACGAACTGCACCTGGGTCTCGGGATGCGCCTTGTTCCACACCTCGACCTGCTGCTGGATGCCCTCCGTCCAGCTCCAGAACTGCAACCGCACCTTGCCCTTGGTCGTCTTGGCCGCCGAGTCGGCGTTGTCACCGCCACCGCTCCCGCAGGCGCTCAGGGCGAGCGACAGCGAAAGAACGGCGGCCGCGCCGGCGAAGGCTCTCGTACGGATGGTGCTCATCGATTCGATCCTCCGGAGAAAGGCGGACAGCGCCTGCGGTGGGTAGAGAGGGCGCGGGCGACTGAAGGCGGGGCAAGAGGGGGCGGCCACGAAGCTCAGTAACCGTTTCCCGTGGAAGGTAGGACCTCGGAGGTCAACCCCACAAGAGGGAGGAGGTCATTTGTTTCATCGAGCTTGCCGACGAGTTACCGCGAAGACGACTCCGACCTGCTGCTTTTGCGTTTGCCCCAGTTCAGCCGCATGCCGTTCTCTGACGAGTCACCCACGGAGGAATGTTGACCGGCGAACCTGGCGAGCTCTAGCGTGGAATACGTTTACCCCCCTTCGTCGTCCCCTCCTCACCGCAGAAGCGGAGATCCATGCCCACGTCCGAGCTGCCACGCGCCTTGTTCGCCATGAACCCGGTGCACCTTCCCGAGCTCTTCCCGCCCCGGCTCATGACACGGTTGACGGCCCTGGCCCGGATCGACCCCGCCCTGGTCGTACAGGACCTCAGCGATCCCGTGGTGGCCGGGCCGCTGGCCGCGGCCGAGGTGCTGATCACCGGCTGGGGCTGCCCACGCATCGACGAGGCCGTCCTGGCCGCGGCACCCAGGCTGCGGGCCGTGCTGCACGCGGCGGGCAGCGTGCGCAACCTGATCGCGCCCGAGGTCTGGGACCGGGGTGTATCGGTGTCCAACGCCGTGCAGGCCAACGCGCTTCCGGTGGCCGAGTTCACGCTCGCCGCGATCCTGCTGTCCGGCAAGGACGCCTTCGGGCTGCGGGAGCGGTTCCGCGCCGAGCACGTGTACCCGCCGCCCGCCGTCCACGCCGCGCTCGGCAACCTGGGCAGGCGGGTCGGGATCATCGGCGCCTCCCGTGTCGGCCGCCGCCTGCTCGAACTGCTGCGGCCCTTCGACTTCACGGTGACGCTGTACGACCCCTATGTCGACGCCACCGAGGCCGCCGCGCTGGGCGTCGCACTCGTGCCGCTCGACGAACTGATACGCGCCAGCGACATCGTCAGCCTGCACGCGCCGGACATCCCGGAGACCTACCGCATGCTCGACCGGCGGCGGCTGTCGCTGATGCCGGACGGTTCCGTGCTCGTCAACACCTCCCGGGGTGCCCTCGTCGATCCCGACGCGCTCGCCGACGAACTGCTCTCCGGACGGATCGGCGCGGTTCTGGACGTGACCGAGCCGGAGCCGCTGCCCGCGGACTCCCCGTTGTACCGGCTGCCCAACGTCTTCCTCACCCCGCACATCGCCGGTTCCCTCGGCAACGAGCTGGAAAGGCTGGGCCGCACGGTCGTGGACGAGCTGGCACTGCTCGGCGCGGGCGCGCCGCTCGCGCACGCCGTGCTCCAGGCCGACCTGGTCAACAGCGCCTGATCCGTCGGTGGCGGCCGGAACCCGGTCGCGACCGGCGACGCCGGCCCACTGCCGGCAACCTCGCCACGGCACGGAAGCCCGCCCCCGCCCTCGACCGGGCCGGAGGCAGACTCCCGTGGTCGCTCACCGCCCGTCGAAGGCGACCGGCACAGCCGAGGCGGTCGCGATGCCGACCCGCAGGGCATCCGCGCGGACGTCCCGGTCGAGGCCGGCACCTGAGCCGCACTCGAACAGCACGCGGGGGGGCGTTGGTTCGGGAATCCAGGGCATCGGCACCGCCACGTCCTGGAGCTCTCTCGCGGCGCGACAGTGCCAACAGGTCGTGGCGTCGTCCGGGGCGGTCAGGCCAGTGCGACCCAGCCGTCCGGTCGGCCCGGCGACCAAGCGGTCGCGAGGTAATGGAAATCGTTTACTGTCTGAGCACGGTAGTTTCTGCCGCGACCGGGCCGCAGGGGTTGCCGATGCAGTAACGTCGGCCTTGTGACGGAGAACGGGAACGGCGCCCGCAGGAGCCCCGCAGCCAGCAGGACCAAACGGAAGAGCACGCGGCCGGAGGGGCCGAGTACCATCCGCGATGTAGCGGCGAGAGCGGGCGTCTCGGTAGCAACCGTTTCCCGCACCTTGGCCGGCAACTATCCGGTGTCGTCGGAAACCAGAGCCCGCGTCATGGCGGCCGTGGAGTCACTGCACTACGTGGTGAACGTCCACGCGAAGGCCCTCTCCGGGGCCGTCGCCGGTCCCGTCGCCCTGGTCATCCAGGACATCACCGGCCCCTCGCTGGCCCATGTCGCCGCCGGCGTCGAGCAGGAGGCCACCAACAGGGCCAGGCTGAGCCTGGTCTGCTCCACCCACGGCGACACCGCTCGCGAGGACGACCTGGTCCAGCTGATGCGGGAGCAGCACGCCGCCGCGGTCGTCCTCGTCGGCGGGGTGGTCCCGGACGACGCCTACCACCGCCGTATGTCCGAATACGCCAAGGCCCTCGACGCCGCCGGCTCCCGCCTGGTGCTGGTCGGACGCCCCGCTCTGCCCGCCGGAATCCCGGCGACCGTGGTCGACTACGACAACCGGGGCGGCGCGTTCCAGGCCACCTCGCACTTCCTCGCCGCCGGCCACCGGCGCATCCTCTTCCTCGGCGGCGAGCCCGGCTTCAGCAGCTCGGAACAGCGCCGCGACGGTCATCTGACCGCTCTGCGCGCCCACTCGGTCCCCTACGAGGCGGAACTGGACCTACCGGGCTCGTACACCCGCGCCTCGGGCTACCGCCGGGTGCGGGACGCGCTGGATGCCGGCCTGGAGTTCACCGCCGTCTTCGCCGGCACGGACGCGATCGCCGTCGGCGTGCTGGCCGCCCTGCGCGAGGCGGGCCTTCGGGTCCCCCGTGACGTTTCGCTCATCGGCTTCGACGACGTCCCCTACGCCGCGGACCTGACGCCGTCCCTCACCACGGTCCGGGTCCCGTACGAGGAACTGGGACGAACCGCCGTACGTCTGGCGCTCGACCGTGAGGAGACCATCACGGGCGACGATCATGTGGTCCTGAGCACCCAGTTGGTGATACGGGAGTCGGTGCGGCCACAGAAGTGACATGACGGCGCATCATTGCCCGACACGGGGCCGGGCACCGTGGAGTGACACACCAGAACACCACGGCATCACCACGGCACGCCCACTGCTCGCAGGGCCCCTGAGCTTCCCGCACACCCGAGGACCGCCATCCATGAACATCGCCGCCTGGCGCCAGACGGAGCTGTCGCTCACCGCTGAGAGCAGCCACCCCAACCCGTACACGGACGTCGAGCTGTGGGCCGACTTCACCCACGTGCCCACCGGAACCGTCCTGCGACGCCCCGCCTTCTGGGACGGCGGCTCCACTTGGCGCCTGCGGTTCGCCGCGCCGGCGGCCACGGGAGTCTGGAGCTGGCGCACGGACGGCGACGTCGACGACCCCGGACTCATCGGCCGCACCGGTGAACTCACCGTGGTGCCGGCCAAGTCCTCCGCCCATCGCTTCGAACAGCACGGATTCTGGCGCATGTCCCCGGACGCTCGCAGCCTGGTGCACGCCGATGGCACCCCCGCCGTCCTGGTTGCCGACACAGCATGGGCGCTGCCCTGGCGGGCCACGCTCGACGACGCGCGCATATACGCCGCCGACCGCGCCGCGAAGGGGTTCAACGCCGTCCTGCTGATGAGCGTGCAGCCCGACATGCACGCCACGGGCCCCCGCGACCGCACCGAGGACGAAGGCTTCGGCATCGGCTTCGAGGACCTGCAGGACGGTCACCTGGCACGTCTCGACCCGGCCTACTTCCGGTATCTGGATCAACTGCTTGACATCCTTGGCTACCACGGCATCGTTCCCGTTCTGCAGCCCGTCTTCCAGGGCTTCGGCTGGAAGGGCAGATCGGTGGCGGGCACGGTGGTGCCGCCGGAGGAGTACGCGCGCTACTGCCGCTATCTGGTGGCCCGTTACGGCGCTCGTCCCGTCATCTACCTGGTGGGCGCGGACGGTTCGGGCGAGGAACCGCAGATTGCCGCGGGCGGCGAGGAGATCGAGGCATGGGACGCGTACGGCCAGCCCTGCGGCATCCACTACCGGCCGCACGGCCGCAGCCGCGCCCACCAGGACGCCGCCTGGCTCGACTTCCAGTGGTGCCAGACCGGACACTCGGGCGAGCACCTCCCCGAGCGGGTCGCCGACATGCGGCGCAACGAACCGGCCAAGGGCGTCGCCAACGGGGAGCCCACGTACGAGAACTCGGGGGCGACGGGGAAGGGCGCCGGCTGGTGGCAGGGCCATGAGGCCTGGTCCAATCTGTGCGCCGGCGGCACCCTGGGCGTCGTCTACGGTGCGGGGAGCCTCTGGCAGTGGCGGCTGCACGCGGAGGAACCCGGCCACGAGCCGTACTTCCTGGCTCCGGGCTGTGGCTGGAGGGAAGCGCTGGACTTCGAGGGCTCCCGCTACGTAGGTCTGGTCGGCCGCATCCTGGACGGGCTGCCGACCACCGACGTGCGCCCGGACTGGGACCGCGCGATGGCCGCAAGAGCCCTGAGCGCCCCGGACGGCACTCTCCACATCGCCTACGTCGAACACGGCGGCCCGCTGCGGCTGAACCCCGAAACCGCCGAGACGTTTCCCCGGTCCTACCGGGTCATCGACCCCCGAACGGGAGAAACGGTGTCCCAGGGCGTACGCCGAGCCGACGAACTGACCATCCCGGACCAAGGCAGCGCGCCACGCGTCTTCGTCTGTTACGACGGCTGACGGGCAAGGCAGACGCGCTGCGGCGGGACCGGGTCACCGCCCGGTGCGGACGGGAGCCTGATGTTTCAATCCGCCGAGGCCCCTACGCGCCGAAAGGCGACGCACGGCGTACAGCGGCGCATGGTGGGCGACCTGGCCGACGGCCCTGGCACTGGCGTCGACGCACCTGCGGACCCACCCGCCGCTCCACTTGTTCATGGTGGGCGCGCCTGGGCTGCGTTGGTTCCGCATGCTCCTATGAGGCGCTCAAACCGCACATCGACGCAGTCAGGTCGGAAGAATTTGGAGACGAAGATCCGCATGGAGCCTAGTCGCTCGACGGCCCCGGTGTGGCGTCCGTGCGGGCCTCGATCGCGGTGAGGACCGACGACATGTCGAGGCGCCCGTTGCCCAGCCCAACGCTCTCGCCGTAGAGGTCGCTGCTGAGGTCGAGGAGCGGAGTGGCGATGCCGGCCGCGCGGGCCGCGTCGGCGATCAGCCGGGTGTTGGCGTAGGCGTCCGAGGTGGCGGCCTGCACTGTGAAGTCGTGCGCGGCGAGCGTCGGGACCTTGACCCGGGTCACGCCGCTGCCGAGCTGGCCGGAGTCGACGACGGCCCGGAAGGTCTCCAGGTCCAGGCCGGATGCGGTCGCTCGAGCAGCAGACGGTCACCCACCCGAACGTGGCCCGCGTCCGCGAACGCCCGCGTGCGGCCGCCCACGAGTGGTGAGGCGGGACGTCACCCCGGGGAAGCGTCACCCCTCGCTGGCGTCACCCGCGGCCGTCGGTGGAGGATCGGAGGGGCGGCCGCCTCGGGGGCGCCACCCGGTACCGCACCACCACGTGAAGAGGCCCGGCCATGAAACTCTTCGACGACCCGCTGTTCCTGCTGCTCGGACTCGACGGCACCCTCGGCGTCGCTCCGGCGGCGACATGACCACCCCCGCGGGTGGCGGCCGTTACGGGGAGGCCGTGTTCCGCCCGGAACAGGCCGGCGAGGGCGAGCGCATCGACTTCGGCGCCCTCGTCTACGACGACATCACCATGGCGCGGCTGCGGGCGCTCGGGGCCGGCCCGGGGTGGCGTTGCCTCGATGTGGGCGCCGGCACGGGCACGGTCTCCCGCAGGCTCCTGGACGAGGCCGGGGTGGACAGCGTGCTCGCCGTGGACCGGGACGTACGTTTCCTCGCCGAACGGCCCGGGCTCGACGTGCTGGAGGCCGACATCACCGCTCCGGAGTCGGTCCGCGGCCGGTTCCGGCTCGTCCACGCGCGCTTCGTGCTGATGCACCTGTCCGAGCGCGAGCGCCTGATCGCCTCGTTGGCCGAACTCGTCGAGCCGGGCGGTGTACTGGTGCTCAGCGACGCGGTCGACCTGACGAGCGACCGGACGCCCGGCACGCCGTACACCACGGTGATGCGGGCGATGTGGCAGGGGCTGCGGGCGACCATCGGTACCGATGTCTCCTGGGTGCCGTCGTACCCACAGCTGCTGCGGCGGGCGGGGCTGGTGTCCGTCGCCGCCGAGATCCATGTGCCGCCGCTGCTGCCGGGCAGTCCCATCAGCCGCTTCTGGACGGACACCTGGGAGCGGAGCCGGACGGCGATGCTCGCCACCGGCCTGGTCGACGACGCGGCCGTCGACGCGGCGATCGGCTATCTGGCCTCCGACGAGTGCGCCGCGTTGTCCGCCGGCATGCTGACCGTCTGGGGACGGAAACCCGCGGAGGAGGCCGCGCGCTCAGGCGCCACGGAAGCTGAATCCAGACGACCCCCTTACTGAAGCCGCGGTACGCCTCGGAGGCCCGCGGATCCTGCGCCGCTACGACGGCACGTCCGCCTCAGTCCGTCGCGCCGACCGCCCGGAGCACGCCCCCGGCCATCCCGCGCTCGCCGCGCTCGTCGGGGTGCACCGGGGCCGCCGCTGCCGCCGGGATCAGCGGTTCGATCCAGCGCACGCCGGGGTCCTCGCAGGCGCCGCGGCGTTGGTCTGCCGCCCCTCCCCCGCAGGAAGCTCACATCGCCCAGGCGCCAGCAGCCCCATCGCGGCGCAAGCCGTGATGTGACGGTCCCGGCTCAGGGCCAGCCCCGGCAGACGCGGCGCGACAACGGTGACTGCACATCCGGTCGAACCTGTGTGTCGCATCTGCGCAGAAACAGCACACAGGCTGCACACCGCCCGGCCAAAGGCTCGCTACCGTTCTGGCCGTTCGATCCCACGTGCGAACGAGACCAGGCCACGGCTCAGGACGCCGCTGGCGCAGTCGAGTCAGGAAGACCGCGGATGGACTACTGCTCCTCGTGCCGTCGGCACCTCAACGGCGCCCTGGTGTGCCCCGGTTGCGGCGCCTACGCCCCGGACATCGCACCCCGCACCGGTGCGACGACGCCATGGCAGACCCCGGCCGTCAGCGCGTGGCACGACGACACGGACGTGTACGCGGACGCGGAAGAGGCGGAGGAGACCGCCGAGGGCCCCTACGACGGCTCCCCCACCGTGTCTTCCGCGTCGCTCGGCCGGGCTGCCCGGCGCCGTCAGCGGGCCCGCTGGAAGAAGAACCAGCGGCGGGCCGTAGTGGCCACCGCGGTCGCGCTGGTCGGCGGCGGTCTGACCGTCGCCTCGCTGGACCGGCAGTCCACGGACCGGGCCCAGGCGGCCACCGCCCCGGACAACGCGCCCATGGGGGTCGCGGACGAGCAGGCCACGGAGCCCACCCCGGCGGCGTCGACACCGACCGGCCGCCACCGGGCCCCGGACCCCACCCCCTCCGCCCGGTCGACGGCCACCGCCAACACGCCGCACGAGCAGATCGCCGGTACACCCCGCGCCACTCCGACGCCCCGTCAGCTCACCGCCGCGCCGCCGCGGTCCGCGGCCGCGTCCCCCGCCCAGCCCCAGGCCGCGGCATCCGGCGCCACCGCCACCGCCACCGTGCCGTCGCAGCCGGCGGCCACGCCCACACCCACTGCCGGCGGCAACACGCAGACACCGACGGCGAGCCCCGCACCGACCGCCACCTCGCCCTCGGGACTCTGTCTGCTGGTCCTCTGCATCGGCTGACACATCGCCCCGGCGGCCGTCTCACTCCTCGATCCGGCCCACCAGCCCCCCGGGCCAGGGCAGGTTCGGCGGAGAGCTGGCGGCCGCACCCCGGCTCCTTCAGCTGTGACTCACCACGGCAGCCGGCCGTTGACGTCGAAGTAGCCACCGGTCGGTCCGTCCGGGCCGAGCTGCGCCATCCGGACGATGATCTCGGCGCCCTGCGCCACGGTCTGCGTGCCCGTGTTGCCGTTCAGGTCGGTCTTGGTGAAGCCGGGCTCGACGGAGTTGATCCGCATGGCCGGGAACGCCTTCGCGAACTGCACCGTGAGCATGTTCACCGCGGCCTTGGAGGTCGGGTAGGCGATGCCCGGGTAGAAGTGCGCGAAGTGCTTCGGGTCGGAGAGGGCCGTCAGCGAGGCCAGGCCGCTGCTCACGTTGACCACGACCGGCGCCGCCGAGCGCTGCAGCAGGGGCAGGAAGGCGTGCAGCACGCGGACGACACCGAAGACATTGGTCTCGAAGGTGGTACGCATCTGGTCGGCGGTCACGGTCTCGGCGGTGGGCACGCCGTTGTCGGCGTTCCGGGTCTCGATCCCGGCGTTGTTGATCAGGACGTCCAGTCCGCCGTCGGCCTCTATCGTCTTGGCCGCCGCGTCGACCGTGGCGTCGTCGGTGACGTCGAGGAGGACGAACCGGGCGCCCAGTTCCTCGGCGGCCCGGCGCCCGCGTTCGGCGTCCCTGGCCCCCACATACACAGTGTGACCTGCGGCGATGAGCTGGCGGGCGGTTTCGTGACCGATGCCCTTGTTGGCTCCGGTGATCAGTGTTGTCGTCATGTGTCCAGCCTGCGGCCCCACCGCCCGGTCAGCCAGCAGACCCTTCTTCCTGGGACTGCCGGTACCAGGCACATCCGCGGCCGGCGATGTTGACTGGGGGCATGACGGCGACGGAACTCGGACAGGCGCTGCGGCGCTGGCGCGACCGCGTCGCCCCGGACGCCGCCGGTCTGCCGGCCGGCGGCCGGCGGCGCGCGGCCGGCCTGCGACGCGAGGAGCTGGCGCTGCTGGCGGGGATCTCGGTCGACTATGTCACGCGCCTCGAACAGGGCCGGGCGGCCAACCCGTCCGTACAGGTCGTCGAGGCACTGGCCCGGGCGCTGCGGCTGTCCGCGGACGAGCGGACGTACCTGTTCGGGCTGGCCGGGCTGGTTCCGCCGGGTCCCGACATGATCCCCGGGTACATCACGCCCAGCGTCCAGCGGCTGCTGGACCGGCTGGCCGGCACCCCCGTGGCGGTCACGGACGCAGCCATGACCCTGCTGGTGACGAACCCGCTGTACGCGGCGCTGATGGGCGATCCGTCAAGTCTGCTCGGCTTCGAGCGCAACGGCGTGTGGCGCAACTTCCTCGGCGGGCCGACCCGGGTGCGGCACACCCCCGAGGATCGCCGTGCCTTCGAGGTCGGCATGGTCGCCGAGCTGCGCTCGACGGCCGCCCGCTATCCGGCCGACCGCCAACTACTGCACCTGATCGCGGAGTTGCGTGCCGGGAGCAAGCGGTTCGCCGAGCTGTGGGACGCGGGGGTCGTCGGCCGGCTGGAGGCGTCGCGCAAGACGATCGAGCATCCGCAGGTGGGCCTGCTCACGCTGGACTGCGACCAGCTCCGGGTCGAGGAGCACGACCTGCACATCCTCGTGTACTCGGCCGAGCCGGGCACTGAGGCCGCCGAGAAACTGGAGCTGATCTCGGTGATCGGCACCCAGAGCCTGGTCGAGAGGCGGCCCGGCCGGTGACGCGGGGCCCCCAGGCACACTGGCCCGATCGCGCCAGAACCCGAGGAACCGCAGCCGGTCCCGGACGGCCGCACTGACACCACCGTCGACCGCGACGACGTCCGGGACCTCTACCTGGCGCCCGGTGCGGGGCTCGCGTGTGCTCACTGGCGCTCGACGCCCGGAAATTTGCGTGAGTCAAGCAAAACCCTAGCTTCCTTTCATGTGGAAATCGGTGCGGCGCACCGCATGGGCCACAGCCCATCTCTTTCTGGCCGCTGCGATGGCATTCGGAATGTGGATCTTCGTCACCGTCCTGCTGATCACCGCGATCGGCTCCGCGGCGATCGTCGGCGTGTGGCTGCTGCCCGAGACGGTGCTGCTGATCCGGCGGATCGCGGGGGCCAAGCGGAGCCTGACCGCCGCCTGGACCGGAGTGCGGATCCCCGAGGTCTACCAGCCCCTGACCGGCACGGTGCGCGAGCGGGTGGTCAAGGCCGTACGGGATCCCGGCACGCGCACCGACGCGCGCTGGATGGTCGCCTACTGGTTCTACGGCGCACTGCTCGGCCTTTCCCTGCCCCTGTGGCCGACGGGCCTGGTCGTCGACGGCCTGTGGTGCGGGCTGCTGCGCCGCGAGGCCGTCGTACTGCCGCTGATCGTACGGCTCGCGGACCTGGAGGCCGACTGGTCGACCGCGCTGCTCAAGAGGGCTGATCCGATCGGCGGATCCGTTGTGACCTCGGCCGATCTCCTGCTTCCACGATCCCGGCGTTCGCTCGCCCCCACGAGGAAGCCCACTCCCGGATCCATGGTGTAGCGGGCTACACCCCTCACAACACCGCGTGCGTCGGCGCGGGGACCGCCCTGCCCGTCTTCCTCGCCGCCACGTTCATCCCGCGCCGCAGGGAAGCCACAGCGCAAGCGGCGGACGGCGCGGACAAGGAGGAGACGCAGACGGTCTCCGACCAGCCTGACGCCCGGTCAACGACCCCGATGAGGGCCGTCGTTTCACTCCGGGGGCGACGACCGTCTCGGCGCTCGCACGGAGGTCCTCTGACGCAGGACTGGGTCCTTCCGTTCGGATCAGCGGTTCGGTGCGTCCGCGGCGACGGCGGAGGCGGCGTTGTAGCGGGCAAGGAGGCCACGCAGGGCCTGGACCTCCTCCTTGGCCCAGCCATCAGTGCGGGTGTCGACCTCTCGGTACATCAAGGCGTCGGCGCGGGCGAGGAGTTCCCGGCCGTGATCGCTGGGGTGGAGCAGCTGGGCTCGGTGGTTGCGCGGATCGGCCTCCCGAACCACCAGGCCGGCGCGTTGCAGGGCGGCGACCTGGCGGCTGATCGTCGACTTGTTGAGGCCGTAGAGCCCGACCAGGTCTGCCGCGCGAACCCCGTCGCGTGCGTCCATCTCGGACAGCAGGGAGTAGTCGACGAAGCTCAGGTCCGGGTGGAGCCGTTCGGCGTTGCCCCGGAAGCGCCGGGAGAGAGTCACCAGCTCGCGGACGAGTCCCCGGAGCTCTGTGTCGTCGTCGGCCACGTGCGTGTCCCTTCATACGGCCCGGGCTGCCGCCGCGGAGTTTCATTTTGCAACGGACGGCGGACGGACGTACAGTGGCCATGTTGCATTCTGCAACTCACATCGGCACCAGACAGGTCCCGCCGGGCACTCCGAGGCGCTCGGCCGAGGGCAGGTGGGGAGCGTTTCGTCCCCTTAGTGTCGTTATGTCAGCCGTGGGGACTGAGAGGCAGGCAAGAGCGCGACCGCAGGCAGATCTCCCTGATGCGCGCGCTCGGCGAGACCTTCGACGCCTGACCCGCCCGCCCTCACCATCCGGATATCCCCCACGACACAGAGGTCGAAGATCCATGAGCGCCGAAGAACTCACCGACCGCATCCAGAAGACCATCGCCAACCCGTTCACCACGGACGACGGCTTCGACATCCACCAGGCCCTGCGCGAGGTACTCGCCTCGGCCGGCCTCCGCCCCGAGGACAGCGGCGGCGAGATCACCTTCATCGGTGCCGACCCCATCGTCCCGAGCATCATGCGCCTGGGCGCCGTTCCCGCCCTGGGCATGACCGCCAAGTCCGTGGCCTTGGCCGCTCTCTGGCGCCGACGCACCGGCGAGGGCCAGGACATCACCATGGACCTGCGCAAGGCCCCGCACCGGCTGTGTCCCTTCTACGACAAGAAGTGGGAACTGCTCAACGGCTACCCCGGCGGCACGCCCTCGGACCCGGCCAACCCGCTCGGTTTCGACTTCTACCAGACACGCGACGGCCGCTGGGTCATCCCGCTCAACCCCTACCCGAAGATCAAGAACGCCGTCTACAAGCTGCTCCACACCTGGCCCGAGAAGCAGGCCGTCGCGGACGCCATCTCGAAGTGGGACGCCGCCGACCTGGAGCGGGCGGGCGACGAGACCGGCGTGGTGATGCCCATGCTGCGCAGCACCGAGGAGTTTCTCCGCGAGCCCGCCTACGAGTACATCGCACAGCAACCGCTGATCAAGATCGAGAAGATCGGCGACAGCGAACCCGAGCCCCTGTCCGCCGCGGCCGCCCAGCCGCTCTCCGGCCTGCGCGCCCTGGGTATGGGGCACATCATCGCCGGCGCCGGAGTCGGCCGGGACCTGGCCCAGCACGGCGCGGACGTGCTGAACATCTGGCGCCCGAACGAGTTGGAGCACGACTCCACCTACAACACCGCCAACGTCGGCGTCCGCTCGACCACCATCGACCCCTACGCGCCCGAGGGACGCGCAAAGATCCGCGGACTGCTGCGCGACGCCGACCTCTTCTACGCCAACCGCCGCCCCGGCTACCTGGAGAAGGTCGGCCTCAGCGCCGAGGAGGCCGCGGACATCCGGCCCGGCATCATCCACATCAGCATCTCCCTCGCCGGTGAGACCGGCCCCTGGGCCCACCGCGTCGGCTTCGACCAGACCGCCGGCGCGCTCAGCGGCATCATGCTCATGGAGGGCGAGGACGGCGTTGCGGCCCAGCCGACCAGTACGCCGGCCCTGCCCTACATCAGCGTTGTCAACGACTACGTTCTCTCCTGGCTGGCCACCACCGGCGCGCTCGCCGCGCTGATGCGCCGCGCCACCGACGGCGGCAGCTACCGCGTCACCCTCAACCTCACCCGCATCGCCACCTGGATCCTCAGCCTCGGCATCTTCGACCGCGACTACGCCCACGCGACCGCTCTCAACCCCGACCCCGACTCCCCGCACGCCTATCTCGACCCCGACACCTTCACCGCCGACACCCCGTGCGGCCACTACCAGGGCGTCACCGACCAGATCATCATGACCCGCACCCCCGGCCACTTCCGCGACGTCCTACTCCCCCGCGGTAGCAGCGCCCCGCTGTGGCTCCCCCGCCAAAACTGAACCCCCGGAAGAGCCCACCCCCTGCGGCGTACACCCCACCGCGCCGGTAGGCGTCGATCTCCTGGCGGATTCTGACAAAGCCGGGTCGTCAGCCCTCCGGGTCTTCGCACGCCCGTGCGGGATTGTCCAGGATGCAGCTTCTCCCGCTGCCGCCCCCGCCTGCCGCCCAACTCCCCACGCCGCACGGTCCACCCATGGCCGCATCGTGCTCTGAGGCCAGAACGTCCCGACACATGACTCGCCAGGACACCGTCTGCGCGTCGTACTGCCAGCTCAGGCACCGGTCGTCGTACGGCTGGGCCGCCTCGGGCCGAAAGGTGACGGGCTTGGACTCGGCCTTCCTGCGCCGCTTCGAGCCCGATCTGCCGAGGTTCCCCGCGGCCACACCTACGTGACCCGCAAGAACCGCCCGAACGGGCCGGCCCGGCCGCGTGGTCCCGCGCAAGTCCGACCCGGTCCTCGGCGAGCCACTCCTCTACGCCGGCACCGCCCGGGTCCTGGACACGGCGGGACGGGTGGAGCGCTTCGAACGCCGTTACGGCCGTTCCGGAGGCCGGTGATACGCAAAGAAGGCGGACTGCCGGTCGTCATCGTCGGCTGCCCTGCACGCGGAGGCACGCCAACACGTTGTCGATCGCCTGCTGCGAGCGATGCCGGGCAGCGTCGCCCTTCATCTCCCCCATCGGGGGCTGTACCTGATGAACAGTCAAGCACGCCCGGTATCTTGCCTCTTCGCGCACACTACCTCCACCCGCAAAGTCATCCCTGACCGCACGCGCACGTTTGGAGCGCCCTGACTTGGACATGCCATGACGCAAGAAACGTGCCTGGAGCATCGCCCGGCGGAGTCCCAGCGCGCCGCGACCGCGCTGAGCCGCGGGGATCCCCACCTTGCCAGCATGCCCCGGTCAACGAAAGGTCACGGTGCACCCTATGAGATCAACCTCCCGTCGGCTCCTCGCTCTTCTGCCCACGGCCACACTCCTCGCGGCCGGACTCCAGTTCGTTGCCACCCCCGCGCAGAGCGCCCCGCTCGCCGATCTGCGTCTCGCCCCGTCGGCAACAGCCGTTCCGAACAGCTGGATCGTCGTCCTCAAGGACGGTTCCACCACCAAGGCGGCAACGCCCGCCACGGCCCGTGAGCTGGTCGCGGAACATGACGGCAGCCTCGGACACCTCTACAGCAGCGCTCTCAAGGGGTTCTCGGCGAAACTGACCAAGACCGAGGCGGCCGAGCTGGCCCGGGATCCGAAGGTCGCGTACGTCCAGCAGAACCAGACGGTGCGGATCAACGACACCCAGTCCAACGCGACTTGGGGCATCGACCGCATCGACCAGCGGGACCTGCCGCTCAACCAGGCCTACACGTACAACACGACGGCCTCGAACGTCACCGCGTACATCATCGACACCGGAATCCGCACCTCTCACAGCGAGTTCGCGGGCCGCGCGAGCGTCGGCACCGACACGGTGGGCGGCGGTCAGAACGGGCAGGACTGCAACGGGCACGGCACGCATGTCGCGGGGACCGTGGGCGGTAAGACGTACGGCGTGGCCAAGGGCGTCAAGCTGGTCGCCGTGCGGGTACTCGACTGCCAGGGCTCCGGCACCACCGCGGGCGTGGTCGCGGGCATCGACTGGGTCACCGCGAACGCCGTCAAACCGGCCGTGGCCAACATGAGCCTGGGCGGCAGCGCCGACACCACCCTCGACAACGCCGTGAAGAGGTCCATAGCCTCCGGCGTCAGCTATTCGATCGCCGCCGGCAATGGCAACATCGTCGGCTTGCCGCAGAACGCCTGCTCCGCTTCCCCCGCCCGTGTCCCCGAAGCGATCACGGTCGGCGCCACCGACTCCTCCGACGGGCGGGCATCCTGGTCCAACTACGGCACCTGCCTGGACCTGTTCGCGCCGGGCGTCAATATCACCTCGGCGTGGAACGCCAGCGACACCGCCACCAACACCATCAGCGGTACGTCCATGGCGACACCGCACACCACGGGTGCCGCAGCCCTCTATCTGGCCACGCACCCCACCGCGACGCCCGCACAGGTGCGGGACGCACTGGTGAACGCCGCCACCACCGGCAAGGTGACGAATCCGCTCACCGGCTCCCCCAACAGGCTGCTCTACTCGCTCTCTTGAGCGCGACGAGCGACCAGACCAGACCGTGAACCTGGCCGGCCGGGGCTCGAAGATCCCCGGCCGGTGGTCTTCCCGGTGATCCACAGGAAACCGACGACACCACACCGATCGACGGCCGCTCGGCCTTGCCCCGGGCGGCCGTCGCCGTTCCCCGGGGCCTCCCGGATCCCCCGGGTCTCATGCAACCCGTTGCTGGTCGAGGACGAGGCGATCACGGGTGCCACCGAGACCACCCGCCGCCGGCGACCGCGCCTGCCGGGGGCGCGGCCGGCGACGAAGCGGCCCAGGCTGTGCCCGGGAAGCCGGCCCTGAGCGCGCGGGCAGCGATGGAAGCCGCGTCCGTGACGGCCTCCTCCGCTCAGGCTGCCGCCGTATCCAGCCCCAAGGTCCTCGACGAAGGGCACATCGACTTCGCCGCCCGGGTCGTCGACGGCAAGCTGCAGATCCACCTCAAGGACGGCACGGTCTCCGGGAAGACGACCTGGCGCGACCTGGCGGCCGGCGGCTCCGTCGTCTGCGTCCTGACCGCCCTGTTCGCCCTGACCTGGTGCCTGGCACCCCGCCGCGGGCTGCCGGCCCGAGCCCGTCGGCGGCGCGCCGAGACCTGGCGGCCGACCGCACAACGGGCAGGGTCGACGTGATCGCTGCCCTACTGTCGGCTCCGTGAGGTCTGTCGGCATGCTCTGTCCTCACGACGACGACGTACGTCACTCTTCGGAATCGTATACACACACCAAGTGAGGGCCCCGCAGCGCACATGACCTTCGCTGCCACAAGGTCGATACTGATGGGCAGGACACCGTCCGCCTACCTCGAGGGAGCACCAGGGGGGACTGTTGGCTCGTCAGCCAAGTCGGCACTTGGTCAGCATCGATACCGCCAGGACCGCCGTCAGACGCCTGGGACCGTCGAGATCAACAACCTGCTACACCCGGCCTGAACAGGGAAAACGCAGGTCAGAGAGTTAGCTACTAGGCTACTTGGGAGACAGCCATGAAAATGCTGATCAACGTCCCTGAAACCGTGGTGGCGGATGCGCTGCGGGGCATGGCGGCCGCCCATCCCGATCTCACCGTGGACGTGGAGAACCGGGTGATCGTACGGCGGGACGCCCCCGTCGCCGGGCAGGTCGGCCTCGTGTCGGGCGGTGGTTCCGGGCATGAGCCGTTGCACGGAGGATTCGTGGGCCCGGGGATGCTGTCGGCGGCCTGTCCCGGCGAGGTGTTCACCTCTCCCGTTCCGGACCAGATGGCCCGTGCCGCCGCGGCCGTGGACAGCGGGGCCGGCGTCCTGTTCATCGTGAAGAACTACACGGGCGACGTGCTCAACTTCGACATGGCCGCCGAACTCGCCGAGGACGAGGGCATCCAGGTCGGGAAGGTGCTCGTCAACGACGATGTCGCCGTCACCGACAGCCTCTACACCGCCGGCCGGCGCGGCACCGGCGCCACCCTGTTCGTGGAGAAGATCGCGGGCGCGGCGGCGGCCGAGGGGCAGCCGCTGGAACGGGTGGAGGCCATCGGACGCCAGGTGAACGAGAACTCCCGCAGCTTCGGTGTGGCGCTGAGCGCCTGCACCACGCCGGCCAAGGGCACCCCGACCTTCGATCTGCCGTCGGGCGAGCTGGAGTTGGGCATCGGCATCCACGGCGAGCCGGGCCGGGAGCGGCGGGCCATGATGACCTCCGGCGAGATCGCCGACTTCGCGGTCCACGCCATCCTGGAGGACATGCCGCCGCGCGACCCGGTGCTCGCCCTGATCAATGGCATGGGCGCGACCCCGCTCCTGGAGCTGTACGGCTTCAACGCCGAGGTCCAGCGCGTACTCGCCGAGCGCGGCGTCACCGTCGCCCGCACACTGGTCGGCAACTATGTCACCTCCCTGGACATGGCCGGCGCCTCGGTCACCCTCTGCCAGGTCGACGAGGAACTGCTGCGGCTGTGGGACGCCCCGGTGAAGACGCCGGCCCTGCGCTGGGGAATGTGAGCGACTGACAGCACCGACCCGCGCCCATACCGCAACGCAAGGAGATCCAGTGCTCGACGCCGACTTCTTCCGCCGCTGGATGGCGGCGACCGCCTCGTCCGTGGACCGCGAGGCGGAACGGCTCACCGCCCTCGACTCCCCCATCGGGGACGCCGACCACGGCAGCAACCTCCAGCGCGGGTTCAAGGCGGTGGTGGCCGCGCTGGACAAGGAAGCGCCCGACACCCCGGGTGCCGTGCTGACGCTCGCCGGGCGCCGGCTGATCTCCACGGTCGGCGGCGCGTCGGGGCCGCTGTACGGCACGCTGCTGCGCAGCACCGGCAAGGCGCTCGGCGACACTGCCGAGGTCAGCGAGGCGCAGCTTGCCGAGGCGCTGCGGGCGGGGGTGGACAAGGTCATGGCGCTGGGCGGGGCCGCGCCCGGCGACAAGACGATGATCGATGCCCTGGTGCCGGCCGTCGACGCGCTCGGCGACGGCTTCGGCGCGGCGCGGACCGCCGCAGAGGAGGGCGCCGTGGCGACCACCCCGTTGCAGGCCCGCAAGGGCCGGGCGAGCTATCTCGGGGAGCGCAGCATCGGTCACCAGGACCCGGGCGCCACCTCGTCGGCGCTGCTCATCGCGGGGCTTCAGGAGGCGGCCGGTGAGTGACGACAAGCTGGTCGGGATCGTGCTGGTGTCGCACAGCGCGGCGGTCGCCGCCTCCGTCGCTGAGCTGGCCAAGGGTCTGGCGGGCGGCGCCACGGCGGTGCCGGTCGCTCCGGCGGGCGGTACCGAGGGCGGCGGGCTCGGCACCAGTGCGGAGCTGATCGCCGCCGCCGCGGCGTCCGTGGACCGGGGCGCGGGGGTCGCCGTCCTCACCGACCTGGGCAGCGCGGTGCTCACGGTGAAGGCGCTGCTCGCCGAGGGCGACGAACTCCCGGACGGCACCCGCCTGGTGGACGCCCCGTTCGTCGAGGGCGCGGTCGCCGCGGTCGTGACGGCGGCGACCGGCGCGGACCTGGGCGCGGTGGAGGCGGCTGCCGCCGAGGCGTACTCCTACCGCAAGGTCTGAGAACGCCCGGGAGGGTGTCCGGCGGATCATGCCGGTGTCGCGGGCAGCGGTGTTGTCGTCGGTCACCGACTCCCCTCGTCGCCCCGGCCGGCGCGGCCGGGAAGCGGCGCGCCCCGGGGCCGACCCGATCCGCCGGACACCCCCTCGCCGCGACATCAACGGCGTGATCCTGCCGGTGGACAACGGCTGGGCGGCCGTCCGAGCCGCCGCCGGGGGCGGCGGGTCAGCCGCCCTCGGTGAACAGCGCCGCCAGGCGTTCCCCCTCCGCCTGAGCCGCCTCGCGGTCCTCGATGGGCTTGACCGCGGAGTCCTTGAAGACGATGTAGGTGACGCCGGACGGCACCCCGCCGACGCGTGGGCCGGGGTTCATGCCCAGAGCCTTCGCGGTGGCGTACGACGCCTCGCCGATGATGTCGCGTGGTCCCGTGTCGCCGACGACGGCGTACTGCACCCGGTCCTTGCAGATCACGGCGGCGACCGCACCGCCCCGGATGCCGTACGCCCGGTGGTCCCAGCGGCTGCTGGGGACCGGTACGACGATGTAGGGAAGCGTCTCCGCGTTAAGTGGCGGCCGTCGGACTGCTGGAAGGCGGTGGCGGCGGATAAGGCCGGGTCGGCGGTGCGGTTGCAGCGGGCGGTGGGCCGGCCGTCGCAGTCGATGTCGGGGTCGGCCGCCCAGAAGACGGCCTTCTCGGTGTCGCACACGGGGACGGTGGCGGCGGCTCCGGCGTCGGTGCGGGTAGCGGCCCTTGGAGACCTGGGCGCAGTCACGCACCCGGGACAGCAGGTCGGTGGCGGTGATCGGGTGCCGTTGCGCGGAGGCGGTGAGCGGCGTGGCGGGGGCGGGCAGTGTGGTCGGGGCGAGCAGGGCGGCGCCGGCCGCGGCCAGCGTCAGCGACTGGACACGCACGATGCGGGACCCTCTCCGTGGGGGACATGGAGTCACCCGGTCCAATCTGGTGCGGGCAGGGCGGCCGGGCCAGCAGGAGGGGCCGTAGAGGGCCGTGCGGAGCAACGAACTGACAATCCGTGAGAGTGCGCCAGGGGCCGGGGCGCTGAGCCGATGTCAGCCCAGATCGCCCCGGCCGCCCGCGTCGGCGCGGGATCAGCGACGACAGCGTTCCGCGCCACAGGCACGAACTCCCCTGTTCTATCGGGAAGTTCGGCCGCAGGACCCTCAGCATACGTAACTCTCCCCCGCTGTCTCCAGTACGGCCCTCTTGATGTCCGTATCCCGGGCGGGCATATTGGTCCGGACCATTGCCGTGCTGCCGTCCCAGGGGAGGCGGAACCGTGCGCCGAGTTGTCGTCGTGGTCTGCGCCCTGCTGTTCTTGACGTCCTGCGGCTGGGGCGGGGCCGCCGACGGCGACAGCGGCCGGCTGCCCGGCGCCCCGACGGGGGTCACCGCGGCGGCCGGGAGCGCGACGAGCGTGCATGTCATGTGGAACGGGTTACCGGACGGCTCGGGCATCCGCGTCTACGAGGTATATCGCGGCACCGCGAAGGTCGGTGAAGTGCCGGGGTCGCAGCACATGGTGGACGTCACCAGGCTCAGGCCGTCCACCATGTATGCGTTCACCGTCCGGGCGCGGGGCGACGACGGCAGCCTCGGCCCGCGCAGCCGTGAGGTGCGGGCGACGACACCGGCGGTGGTGGCGGCCGACGGGGCGGCACCGACCCGTCCGGCGCACCCGAGCGGCCGGGCGGTGGGCAGCCGTGCGGTACAGCTGTCCTGGGGCGCCGCGAAGGACGACCGGGCGGTGGTGTCGTACGACGTGTACCAGGGCGGAGCGAAGATCCACAGTGTGGGCGGGGGCCAGACCGCGACCGTGGTCACGGGGCTGCGGCCGGGTACGCACTATGTGTTCACCGTCCGGGCCCGTGACGCGGCCGACAACCTCTCGCCGGCCGGCGCTGCGGTGCGCCTGACCACACCGGGCAGTGACGACGGCCGCGACACGGCGCCGACCGGGTTCACGGCGCGGAGCCATGAGGAGAGCGGCGCCTACTACCTCGACCTGGCCTGGGATCCGCCGCGCGTGGACGGGGTGATCACGGAGTACCAGATCCGGCTCGACGGCGGTACGACGACCTCGCTGGTCTGGGGCGGCACCCCACCGAAAGGTCGCTCGACCTATGGCTTCTATGTGGGGCGGGACCGTGGGGTCGTGCACCATGTGCGGCTGCGGGCGCGGTTGCCGGACGGGACCTGGGGCGGCTGGTCGGCGGAGCGGGCCGTGACGACGGGGTCCTGACCGCCCTGGGCCGGACGGAGGAATACATCACCTGGTCGGCCGCCCCCGGGTGCGGGGCGGGCCGGGGCCGCTTTGGCTGGCCCTGAGGCAGCACGGGAGTCTCCGATCCTCGGCGGCGCAAGGGACGTTCCGCCTACCGTGCCGCCGGAGGGCAGCCACATGCGCAACTCACGACTCCTCCTCCGCTCCGGCCTGACCCTGGCGGCCGCCGCCGCGCTCCCGACCTGGCTCGCCGGTCCGTCCGCCGCGGTCTCGGGCATCTCGGTGAGCACCAACGGCACCACGGTCTCCGTGGTCACCAGCGCCTGCAAGCAGAGCAACGGCAGCTGGGGCAAGGCCTCACTGCTCAACAGCGGTCAGGCCTCCTTCGCCCAGGGGCGGCAGGCGGCCCTGTCGGGCACGACGGTGAGCCAGTCCGCCGCCTGGTCCGGCGTGTCACCGGGCACCTACACGGTCGTCGTCGTCTGCTCCAACGGCGGTACGGCGGGCACCCAGTCGGTGATCGTCTCCGCCGCCGCGTCCCCGACGACCTCCTCCACCACCAGGTCGGCCGCGCCCTCCCGGGGCGTGATGGGCGGTCTGGGCGGTGCCGCCCGCGACTACGGCCCGCTCACGCTGGGCGTCGGCGCGGCGCTGGTCGGCTCGGGCGTCATCGCCACGGGCTGGTACCTGCGCAAGCGCTCGAAGCCGTACCGGCTCTGACCCCGCTCAGGACTCCGGGAGTTCGCCGAACTCCCCAAGGGCCTGGCTGAGCCACTGCGTCCAGAAGGTCTCCAGGTCGATGCCGGCCCTCAGCACCAGATGCCTCAGCCGGTCCTCCGGGGCGTCCTTGCCCGGCGGGAAGTCGCGCCGCTGGATCTCCTCGTACTCGGCCAGCTGCCGCCGGTGCAGCTCCAGATGGCGGCGCAGATCGGCTTCGAGTCCGTCGGTGCCGACGACCGCCGCCGCGCGCAGCCGCAGCAGGAGCACGTCCCGCTGCGGCTTGGGGTCCTGGGAGGCGGCGGTCCAGCGGGCCAGTTCGGCGCGGCCCGCGGGCAGGACCTCGTAGCTCTTCTTCTGGCCGCGGGCCGGCTGCTCGGCCGGCAGGGTGCGGATGTAGCCCTCGGCCTCCAGTTTTCCCAGCTCGCGATAGATCTGCTGGTGCGTCGCCGACCAGAAGTAGCCGATCGACCTGTCGAACCTGCGGGTCAGCTCAAGTCCCGACGACGGCTTCTCCAACAGGGCGGTGAGGATCGCGTGCGGGAGTGACATGGGCTCATCCTAGGGACGGCTGCTACAGGGCGGCCGCCAGTTCGGTGCCCTGCTTGATGGCCCGCTTGGCGTCCAGCTCGGCGGCGACGTCGGCACCGCCGATGAGGTGCGCGCCGCAGCCGGCGGCGACCAGCTTGTCGTACAGGTCCCGGCGCGGTTCCTGCCCGGTGCACAGCACGACGGTGTCGACCTCCAGGACGGTGCGTTGCCCGTCGACGGTGACATACAGTCCGGCGTCGTCGATCAGGTCGTACTGGACGCCCGGGACCATGGTGACGCCCCGGTGCTTGAGTTCGGTGCGGTGGATCCAGCCGGTGGTCCTGCCGAGGCCGGCGCCGACCTTGCTGGTCCTGCGCTGGAGCAGGTGGACGGTGCGCGGGGGCGCGGGCCGCTCGGGGGCGGCGAGGCCGCCGGGTACCCGGTAGTCCATGTCGACGCCCCAGTGCTTGAAGTACGTCGCCAGGTCCTCGCTCGCCTTGTCGCCGCCGTCGGTGAGGTACTCGGCGACGTCGAAGCCGATGCCGCCGGCGCCGAGGATCGCGACCCGGTCGCCGACGGGGGCGCCGTCCCGCAGCACGTCGAGGTAGCCGAGGACGCGGGGGTGGTCGACGCCGGGGATGTCGGGGGTGCGCGGGGTGACGCCGGTGGCGACCACGACCTCGTCGTAGCCGGTGACGTCCTCGGGCTCGACGGTCGTGTTCAGGCGTACGTCCACGCCGTGGGCGTCGAGCTGGTGGCGGAAGTAGCGCAGCGTCTCGTCGAACTCCTGCTTGCCGGGGACCTTGCGGGCCACGTTCAGCTGGCCGCCGATCTCTCCCGCCGCGTCGAACAGGGTGACCTGGTGGCCGCGTTCGGCGGCGGAGACCGCGCAGGCCAGGCCGGCCGGGCCGGCGCCGACCACCGCGACGCGCTTGCGCAACCGGGTCGGGGCGAGGACCAGTTCGGTCTCGTGGCAGGCGCGGGGGTTGACCAGGCAGGAGGTGATCCTGCCGCTGAAGGTGTGGTCGAGGCAGGCCTGGTTGCAGCCGATGCAGGTGTTGATGGCCTCGGGCGTGCCGGCCTCGGCCTTGGCGACGAAGTCGGGGTCGGCGAGCATCGGACGGGCCATGGAGACCATGTCCGCACAGCCCTCGGCGAGCAACTCCTCCGCGACTTCCGGGGTGTTGATGCGGTTGGTGGTGACCAGCGGGACGGAGACCTCGCCCATCAGCCGCTTGGTGACCCAGGTGTAGGCGCCGCGCGGCACCGAGGTGGCGATGGTGGGGATACGGGCCTCGTGCCAGCCGATGCCGGTGTTGATGATGGTCGCCCCGGCGGCCTCGACGGCCTTGGCGAGGGTGATCACCTCGTCGAGGGAGGAGCCGCCGGGCACCAGGTCCAGCATGGACAGCCGGTAGACGATGATGAAGTCCGCGCCGACGGCCTCGCGCACCCGCCGGAGGATCTCGACGGGGAACCGCATGCGGTTCTCGTACGACCCGCCCCAGCGGTCGGTGCGCCGGTTGGTGGGGGCGGCGATGAACTCGTTGACGAGATAACCCTCGGAGCCCATGATCTCGACGCCGTCGTAGCCGGCCTGCCGGGCGAGGCGGGCGGCTCGGGCGTAGTCGTCGATGGTGCGCTCGACGTCGTCGTCGGTGAGTTCGCGGGGCGGGAAGGGGCTGATCGGGGCCTGGAGCGGGCTGGGCGCGACGAGGTCCCGGTGGTAGGCGTAGCGGCCGGAGTGCAGGATCTGCATGGCGATCCGGCCGCCCTCGCGGTGCACGGCCTCGGTGACGGCCCGGTGCTGTTCGGCCTCTTCCGCGGTGGTGAGCTTGGCGCCGCCCTCGTAGGGCCGTCCCTCCTCGTTGGGCGCGATGCCGCCGGTGACGATGAGACCCACTCCCCCGCGCGCCCGGGCCGCGTAGAACTCCGCCATCCGCTCGAAGCCGCGCTCGGCCTCCTCCAGGCCCACGTGCATGGAGCCCATGAGCACGCGGTTGGGCAGGGTGGTGAAGCCCAGGTCGAGGGGTTTCAGCAGATGCGGGTAACGGCTCATCGGGGCCTCCGTGCGCGGTGTCGTCTCCGTAGTTGTAGAGGACCGCGCACGGATTATGCAACTAGTTGCACAAAGGCTCCGGGGTGGCGTGTCTCAGATCACCGGTCACGGCTTTCGAGCAGGACGTGCAGTTCCCTCTCCTGGTCGCCGGAGGCGGAGGAGAGGCTGCGTACCGCGAACAGGGAGTCGAGGGTCGAACGGAGCCGGTCGATCGCCCAGTAGCCGCCCTGCGCGTCAGCCTCGACCGAGGCCGAGAGGCGGGGCGGCGTGGCGCACTCGTGGGCGTCGGTGACCTCGAACGTGCCGAGCCACACCATCGGGCGGGTCTCGTGGAGCTGCTGGGGCACGTCGTCGGCTTCCCGGTCGGACTCGAAGCACTGGCGCAGCGCGTCGAACACGATCCGGGCGTCTTCCTTGCTGCATCCGCTGATCTCAAGGGAGACGGGTTCCTCGTGCAGTCGCTCAGGGCCCATCGTGATTGCTCCTCTCATGGCAATGGCGCGGTATCACGGGTTCCCCCGCGAACCGCGCCATGCCAACAGAAAAGCACCGATTCACGGGCGGTGCACCACCCGCCGGGGCGCTCGGAGCGGGCTCAGCTCCGCGTGAACTTGTACGTCTTGCTGTCCGTGAGGATGCAGAACCCGGGCGACATCACGATGACGCGCAGGGTGCCGGTGCGCCGGTCGTAGTCGATGCCCTCCGCCTCGAAGGTGCCCGAGCAGGAGCTGCGCAGCGGGAGCTGGCGCAGCGCGGTGACATGACCGGTGACGTCGGCGGAGCCGGGCTGGGCGGACAGGTCGATCTGCAGGAGCGGCTTGGTGTAGCCGAAGAGGCTGCCGTCCGGGTCGTCCGAGGAGCACAGCAGAGTGGTCGCGCTGGAGAAGTCGCAGCCCTGGATGTCACGCACGGCGTGGTCCAGGCTGACGACGGACGCCAGCGGGAGGTTCGCGGACGGCGAGGTGCTCTTGTTGACGCCCGGCGTCGGGAAGACCAGGAAGCGGGTCATCGTGCCGTACTCGCCGGAGAGCATGTACTGGCCGTCGGGCGAGATCGCGTCCCAGGAGTTGTTGAGGGCCTCGCCGGAGGCGAGCGTGTGCACGTACTCCGACCAGGCGCCGCCGGGGGCCTGCACCCGGTACATCTTGGCGGTGCCGGAGTCCGCCTGGTACGGCTCGACGTAGTAGCCGTCGTACGACGCGTCGGGGTCGCCGACGTGGTTCCAGCCGCGGCTGGACACGCCGACCGGGATGGTGCCGACGCCGGTGTACCGGTTGGGGCTGTTGGCGGGGACCTCGACCGAGGCCAGGCCCTGGCTCTCGGTGAGCGGGTCGGCGCGGTCGGAGCCGGTCTCGGTCCAGGCGTCGGCGGCGGACGCCGGGCCGGTCGAGAGGACGAAGGCCGCGGCGAGGGCGACCAGGGAGGTCAGGCCTGCGCGACAACGTTGCCGGGTGGACGCGGGCATGGAAGCCTACTCCTCGGTGTCGGGGGGTGGGACGCGCGTGCGGCGGTCAGTCTGGCGTGCACCTGACAGGCATGTACAGACCAACGACGGAACGGGAAGGTGAACTCACGCCCGTGCCGCCCCCGGCGGTTGTCTCGCCGTACGGATGCCGCCGTGTTGAGAGATGGTGGAAAAGTCGGCGGCAGCGTCGGAGAGTCGGGTGTGAGCGCGATAGAACAAGGGGAGTCGGCACGGGGGGACGGCGTGCCGTGCGGAGGTTCGAAGGCGGTGCGTGGGATGAGTCCAGCCGAGGCGTCGGTGGCCGAGGGCGAGGAGCCGGTGCGCGGTCCCGTGCGACCGGGCGGGCTGCTCGACGTCCTGGGCGTGGCCTCGGTCGTGCTGGACGCCAAGGGGCGCATCGTGCTGTGGAGCCCCCAGGCCGAGGAGCTGTTCGGCTACTCGGCCCGCGAGGCGCTCGGGCAGTACGCGGCCCGGCTGATGGTGCACGAACGCCATATCGACCTGGTCGGCAAGCTGTTCGCGGACGTGATGAGCACCGGGCAGAGCTGGGCGGGCGGCTTCCCGATCCGGCGCAAGGACGGCTCCACCCATGTGGTGGAGTTCCGCAACATGCGGCTCATGGACGACAACGGCGACGTGTTCGCGCTGGGTCTCGCCGCCGACCAGTCGACGGTGCGCCGGCTGGAGCAGGACGTGGCGCTGTCCGAGCGGATCGTGAAACAGTCGCCGACCGGGCTGGCCGTCCTCGACACGGAGCTGCGGTTCGTCTCGGTCAACCCGGCACTGGAGCGGATCAGCGGAGTCCCCGCCGGGGAGCACGCGGGGCGGACGGCCCGCGAGGTGCTGCCGCATCTGGACGCCGACGCGCTGGAGTCGGCGGCGCTGCGGGTGCTGCGCACCGGCGAGCCGATGATCGACCGTTTCACGGTGGGCCGTACGCCGGCCGACCCGGACGAGGAGCACATCTGGTCGGTGTCGGTGTACCGGCTGGAGGACGCGTCGGACAACGTGCTGGGCGTCGCGGTCTCGGTGGTGGACATCACCGAGCCGTACCGGGCCGGAGTCGAGGCCGAGAACGCGCGCCGGCGCCTGGCCGTGATCGCCGACGCCTCCGCCCGGATCGGCACCACCCTGGACCTGGAGCGCACCGCCGCCGAACTGGCCGACGTCGCCGTTCCGGAGCTGGCCGACGTGGCGGCCGTGGACCTGCTGGACACGGTGGTCGAGGGCCGGCGCAGCACGCTAGGACCGGCCGAGCCGGCCGTGCTCCGCGCTCTCGCCGTGCGCGCGGAGCAGGAGACGGACGCGGTCCAGGCGGCCGACCCGCCGGGCACGGTGGCCCGGTACGCGCCGGACCGGCTGGTCACGGAGTGTGTGCGGACCGGTGAAGCGGTCCTGGTGCCGCAGGTCAAGGACGAGGACCTGCCGAGGATCGCCCGCTCCGCCGAGGCGGCCGTGCTGCTGGGGCGGGCCGGGGTGCACTCGTATCTGGCCGTGCCGCTGATCGCCCGCGGCGAGGTGCTGGGCGCTCTCGACCTCAAGCGGACCCGCAATCCGGCGCCCTTCGACGACGACGATCTGCTGCTGGCCCGGGAACTGGCCGCCCGCGCGGCCGTGCAGATCGACAACGCCCGCTGGTACCAGAACGCCCGCACCACCGCGCTCACCCTGCAGCGCAGCCTGCTGCCCACCCACCCCCGGGTCACCACCGGCCTGGAGGTCGCCTCCCGCTACCAGCCGGCCGGCGCCACCGTCGAGGTCGGCGGCGACTGGTTCGACGTCATCCCGCTGGACGGCGGCAGGACCGCCCTGGTGGTGGGCGACGTGATGGGCAGCGGCATCAACGCGGCCGCGACAATGGGCCGGCTGCGCACCGCGACCACCACACTGGCCGCGCTGGGCCTCGATCCGGCCGTCCTGCTGGAGCACCTGGACAAGACCACCTCGGGCCTCGACCACTCCATCGCGACCTGTGTGTACGCCGTGCACGACCCGCGTCTGCGCCAGTGCAGGATCGCCAACGCCGGCCATCTTCCACCGGTCCGGGTCCGCCCCGGCCGGCCGCCGGAACTGCTCGACCTGCCCACCGGGGTCCCGCTGGGCGTCGGCGGGATCCCCTTCGCCACGACGACCGTGGACTTCGAGCCCGGGGACGAGCTGGTGTTCTACACCGACGGTCTCGTCGAGACCCGCAGCCACTCCCTGGACGAGCGGCTGGACGCGCTGCTGGCCCTCCTCGACGACCCGGCCCGCCCGCTGGAGGAGGCCTGCGACCTGCTGTTGCGGGAGCTGCACCACCCGGACAACCACGACGACGTGGCGCTGCTCATCGCGCGGGCGCAGGAACTGCCGTAGCCGAGACGATCAGTGGCCCCGGGTCCGCCGAATCCGGGTTCATGCGGCACTCGGCTGGCTCGCCGGCGCGCTTCCCGGCGAGCCGGTGGTGCTCACCACCCAGACCGCCAACGTCGGCTCAATGCGTCTCGCGGCGAAGCTGGGGTTCACCGAGGTGGAGCGGTTCGAGGCCTGGGGCGCCGAGCAGTGGCTCGGCATGTGGCCCCCGGTCACGCCATCCAGTCGAGTTTGCGACGGAACCGCCGGGGAGTACCCGCCCATCCACGTGCGAGCGGTCTGCCACCGCGACGTGCCCGCGCGCGTGCCGGGCGTCACCTCTGGTCCCGCTCCCGTACGCCGATCACGACGTGGGCGAACAGCTCCTCCGAGACCGTGAGCCGGGCGGTCAGACCGGCGGCGGCGAAGGCCTCGACGGCTGCCCCGGCCTGGCGTTCGCTCGTCTCGACGAGGACGCAGCCGCCGGGCGCGAGCCATTCGGGTGCCCCGGCGGCGACCCTGCGCAGCACGTCGAGGCCGTCGCCGCCGCCGTCGAGGGCGACCAGCGGTTCGTGGTCGCGGGCCTCGGCGGGCAGCAGCCCCACCTCGCCGCTGGGGACGTAGGGCACATTGGCCGCGAGGATGCCGACCCGGCCGCACAGGGCGGCGGGCAGGGCGTCGAACAGGTCGCCCACGTACGCGTGACCGCCAAAGGGGGCGATGTTGCGCCGGGCGCAGCCGACCGCGACCGGGTCGATGTCGGCGGCATGCAGCTCCGCGTCCCCGAGGGCGGCGGCGAGGGCCGCGCCCACCGCGCCGGAGCCGCAGCACAGGTCCACGACGACGGACGCGTCCCGGGCCTGGGCCAGCGCCTCGCCGACCAGGAACTCGGTACGGCGGCGCGGCACGAACACGCCGGGTTCGACCAGCACCCGCAGCCCGTGGAAGCCGGCCCAGCCGAGGACGTGTTCCAGGGGCTGTCCGGTGGTGCGCCGGGCCACCATCGTGGCCAGCTCGTCCAGGGTGCGGGCGGTGGCGAGGATCAGCTCCGCCTCGTCCTCGGCGAAGACGCAGCCCGCGGCGCGCAGCGCGGCGACGACGGCGGTGGTGTCGGAGAGTGAGAGCATCGCCGAGAGCCTATCGGGCCCGCCGGTCCGACGGTCACACGCCAACCGTCTCCTCTGCCTCTGCCTCTTCCTCCGCCTCCCTCGCTTCCTTCTCCGCTTCCTCCACCGCGAGTTCGGCGGGCGATCCCGGTACGGCCGTGGGGGCGGCCGGGGCCTTGGCCCGCTCGTACGCCGCCGCGACCGCGGTGAGCGCCAGGCCGGCCAGCAGCCAGACCGCGAGGGTCCACACATGGCGGCTCAGGCCGTCGTCGCCGAAGTACAGCAGGCTGCGGACACCCTCGACGAAGCCGGCGCCGTTCCAGAAGGCGTGCAGGGTGCCGAAGAAGCCGTTCTGCAGCTCGGGGCGGAACAACCCGCCGGAGCTGGTGAAGTTGAGCATCACGAACAGCACCATCATGGCCAGCGTGGTCCACCGCTTCAGGAAGGTGTGCAGTCCGACGCCGATGAGCAGGATGCCCGCCGAGTAGAGCCAGGCCATGCCCCAGACACCGGCCAGGTCGTGGTGGGCGAGGTGGAACACCGGCCCGGCGAGCAGCGCGCCGATGCCGCTGACGACGGCGGAGACGCCGAGCGCGAGCAGAGCGCGTATCCGCATGGGGAGCGTGCCGCCGGCCGCGCCGAGGGCGGCGACCGAGGCGTAGGAGCCGATGCTCACCGCGATGAGGAGGAAGAACAGGCCCTGTCCCGTGGGGTCGTCGGCGACCGGCTCGGCCACGTCGGTGACCTTGAGCGGGACGCCCTGCCCGGCGGCGACGGGGATGAAGACCTTCTCGACTGCGGTGGCGCCCATGTCGGAGGCGGCGCTCGCGACCAGCAGCTCCGGCGCCTTGGCGCTCGGCACGTAGGCGCCGGTGACGGTACGGGACGTCAGCAGGTCGACGGCCTGGGCGCGGGTCGGGACGGTACGGACGTCGAGCTGGTCACCCGCGGCGTCCTTGACGGTCTGCGCGAACACCTTCGCCTCCGGTCCGGTGCCGACCACGGCGACGGGCAGATGGTTGGGCTCCGGGTGGACGAACGCGCCCATGTAGGCCAGCCCCATGCCCAGGCACATCAGCAGCGGGGTGATCAGGTGCGTGAGCACATGGCGCAGTGCCGGTGACCTCATCGCGTACGACCTCCAGACCTTCCGGCCAAACTGGTTGGCCTATACAACTCATGCTCAAGTTGTACTATACAACTAGAATGTCGGAGGAGGTATTCCGTGAGGATGTTGCTGGTGCTGGTGCCGCCGTCGAAGGTCCTCCCATGACGGCGGCGGAGGCGGCCGTCGAGACCATCCAGCGCGAGATGACGGTCTTCGCGCGCCGGGCCCGGGCGTCCGCCGGACGTATGCACCCCGAGCTGTCGCTGGTGTCGTACACGCTGCTCGGGCATCTGGAGGAGCGCGGCGGCTGCCGGGCGACCGACCTGGCCGCGCACTACGCGCTGGACAAGTCGACGGTCAGCCGGCAGGTGGCGGCGCTGGAACGGGCCGGGCTGGTCGAGCGGCGCCTGGACCCGGAGGACCACCGGGTCCAGGTGCTGCATCTCACGGAGGCCGGGCAGGAGATCCTGGCCCAGGTCACGCACAGTCGCAGGGCCGCGTTCCGGGAGCGGCTGGCGGACTGGCCGGAGGAGGACCTGGTCAGGTTCGCCGGATACCTGGAGCGCTACAACGCCGGGACGTCGACGGGCACCGGCGAGGACTGACCGAGGGTCTGCGGCACCCGGGCCGCGAGGAAGGCGGTATGGCGGCGCAGGCGGAAGCCGAGCGACTCGTACAGCCGGATCGCGGTGGTGTTCTCGGCGCCGGTGTGCAGGAACGGGGTCTCGCCGCGGGCCCGGATGCCGTGCGCGACCGCGCGGATCAGCCGGGTCGCCAGGCCCTCGCCGCGGTAGGCCGCGTCGGTGCAGACCGCGCTGATCTCGGTCCAGCCCGGCGGGTGCAGCCGCTCCCCCGCCATCGCGATCAGCCTCCCGTCCCGGCGGATGCCCAGGTAGGTGCCGAGTTCGATGGTGCGGGGCAGGAACGGGCCCGGCCGGGTGCGCTCGACCAGGCCGAGCATCTCCGGCACGTCGGCGGGGCCGAGGCGGACCGCCTGCGGCTCCGGGACGGCGTCCATGCCCTCGTCCACCAGCTGCACGCCCGGGATGTTCATGGTGAGTTCCCAGCCGTCAGGGAGCTCACCCTGGAAGCCGGCCAGCCCGACCTCGCCGCCCGGACCGGCCATGGCGGCGAGGTCGGCCCAGTCCTCGGCGCCGGGATCCTCGGGGAGGCCCAGCCACGGGGAGACGTCCACCGGGTAGCGCAGGACCCGCCCGCGCCGTTCGGCGAAGAGGGCGTGCGGGCCGGTGAGTGAGGCGAGGGCGGGGTTGTCCAGGATGTGCGGGGCGTTCTCGCCCGGGCTCGGGAGGCTCATATGGCGACCTCGATCACGACCTTGCCGCGCGCGTGCCCGTCCTCGACGGTGCGCAGCGCCTGGCCCGCCTCTTCGAGCGGGTAGGTCCGCGAGACATGCGGGTCCAGTTCCCCGCCCACGACGAGCTCGGCCACCTCGTCGAGGACCGCGGCCGTACGGGCGCGTTCGACCCGGCTGCCGCCCAGCGCGGCGACGGTGTCCGGCGCGGCGCCCGCGGTGATGAGCCTGGTGCGGTCCGCGAGCAGGCCGGCCGCCTCGGCGAGCACCTCCCCGCCGACCAGGTCGTAGACCCCGTCCACGCCCTCCGGCGCGGCGGCCCGCACCCGCTCGGCCAGGCCGGGGCCGGAGGGCACGTGCACGGCACCCAGCGACTCGACGAACTCCTTCTTGGCTTCGCTCGCCACACCCACGACCCGCAGCCCCCAGGCGCGGGCGATCTGCAGGGCGGCCGCGCCGACTCCCCCGCCCGCACCGGTGACCAGCAGGGTCGCGCCCTCGGGCAGGTCGAGCTGGCGCACACCGTCGTAGGCGGTGGCCGCGGCGACCGGCAGGGTGGCGGCCTCGGCGAAGGACAGCGCGGCGGGCTTGTGCGCCGTCACGGACGCCGTCAGCAGGGCGTACTCGGCGAAGGCGCCGGCGGGCGTGTTGCCGAAGACCTCGTCGCCGACCGCGAACCCGGTCACGCCCTCGCCGATCTCCTCGACCACCCCGGCGGCCTCGCTGCCGAGGACGACCGGGAAGCGTGCCTCGCCCTCGCCCGGGCGCCGGAAACCGTTCCGCAGCTTCCAGTCGACGGGGTTGACCCCCGCCGCCCGCACCGCGATCAGCAGCTCACCGGCGCCGGGACCGGGCCGGTCCACATCGGCGAAAGCCTCGGCCTCGGGCCCGCCGTGCCTGGTGTAGACGTACGCCTTGGGCATCGTGTTTCCTCGCTCTCTGGTGCTGTCACCGGTGTCCCGGTACCGGCACTCAGCGCCAAGGACGATCGCGTGGCCGCTATTCCCGCGCCCGCGAATCGTTCATACGGCCGCAATGATCGGGGTCCTGACCTGGGCCTGAGCACCCGATCGGACGTCGTACGGTTGAAGCATGAACGTCACCCGAGGCTTCACCGGCCGCCCCCGCACACACCACGCCGGACTGCCACCCGGCCAGTACGACGCGGGCGACGACTGGCCCGTGCTCTCCGCCGAGGTGACACCGGAGCTGGCGCCGGCCGACTGGTCGTTCCGGATCGACGGGCTGGTGGCCGAGCCGCGCACCTGGGACTGGGCGGCGGCACACGCGCTGCCCACCTCGGCGTACGAGGGTGACATCCACTGCGTGACCAGCTGGTCGAAGTTCGGGGTGCGGTTCGGGGGCGTCTCGCTGGACGCGTTCTTCGATGTGGTGCGGCCACATGGCTCCGCCACACATGCCGTCGCCTACTCGCACACCGGTTACACCGCCAATCTGCCGCTCGCGGACCTCACCGGCGGGCGGGCCTGGATCGCCTTCGAGTACGAGGGGCGGCCGCTGCCCGCCGAGCACGGCGGACCGGCGCGGCTGCTGGTCCCGCACCTGTACTTCTGGAAGAGCGCCAAGTGGATCGCGGGCATCACCCTGCTCGACCACGACGAGCCCGGCTTCTGGGAGCAGAACGGCTACCACGCGCGGGGCAACCCGTGGGAGGAGCAGAGGTACTCCGGTGACTGAGACGACGACCGCCGCCGGGACCTTCGCTCCCCCGACGCGCTTCGCGGTGCCCGGGCGCATCGAGGTCGGCGGCCCGGCCGCGACGACATGGCAGCAGGCCACGATCACCGGGATACGGCGCGAGACGCCACGCGCGGCGACCTTCCGGTTCGCGGTGCCCACCTGGGCGGGCCATCTGCCGGGGCAGCACCTGATGCTGCGGCTGACCGCCGAGGACGGCTATGTGGCACAGCGCCACTACTCCCTCGCCTCCGCACCGGACGGCTCCGGGCACATCGAGCTGACCCTGGACCAGGTCGACGGCGGCGAGGTCTCCGGCTGGTTCCACACCGTGGCCCGGCCCGGCGACACCGTCGAGGTGCGCGGCCCGCTGAGCGGCTTCTTCGCCTGGCCCGGCGACCGGCCCGCGCTGCTGATCGGCGCGGGCTCCGGGGTCGTACCGCTGATGTCGATGGTCCGGCACCACCGGGCCCGGGCCCTGGACGTACCGCTGCGCATGCTGGTGTCGGCGCGCTCCCCCGAGGAACTGATCTACGCGCGGGAACTGGGCGCGGAGACCACGGCCGTGTTCACCCGGACCGCGCCGGAGGGTGTGCCGGTGGGACGTATGGCCGCCACACATGTGGCCCCGCTCGTGGCCGAGCAGCCCGATGGTGGGTGGGAAGCCTATGTGTGCGGCTCCAACGGGTTCGCGGAGCACGCCTCGCGGCTGCTCGTGGCGGCCGGCCAGCCGGTGGACCGGATCCGCATCGAGCGGTTCGGCTGAACCGAGCCGTTCGGCTGAACGGCCGGTGGCCTTCCGGACGGCCTGCCGGGGGGCGTGCGGTCCGGGTACCGCGGGGCGCCGGGGCGGGTGTGCGGCGCGCGCCGGAACGTGTGCTTCAGCCGGTGTCCCGCTCGTGGCTCCGGCAGGTGCGCCAGGTACTCCGTACGGGGTAACAGACCCATGTGGACGCTCGCGTGCAGGGGGGGCACGCTGGGAGCTGCGGACCGGCTGTCCGGCCCTTCGGCTCCCGTGGCGGCGAGGAGGTCGACATGCGTACCCGGGTGCATGGCTGGCGCTGGCGGCAGAACCCGCTGCGGCGCAAGTCCGACATGGTGGAGGCATGGATCGCGCTGGCCGTCGCGGTCCTGTTGTGCGTGGGTGCGCCCCTGGTGGGGGCCGCGGCGGGGCTGTGGGCCCATCAGCAGGCGCGGTCGGTGGCGACGGTGGAGCGGGCCGAACGGCACATGGTCCGGGCGGTGGTCGTCGGGAACACGCCGGAGCAGCTGCCGTCGGTGCAGGGCGGCGACCGGGAGCACGCCTATCAGGCGGACGTCCGCTGGACCGAACCCGGCAAGGGGACGAAAACCGCCCTGGCCCGGGTACCGGCGAGGACCCGGGCCGGTGACACGGTGGACGTGTGGTTCGACCGTCAGGGCCACAGTGTCGCCCCGCCGCCCAACGAGGTCGCCGTCTGGCAGCACACGGTCACCGTGGGCGTGTGCGGGGCGGGCGGATCGGCGGCCATGGTGCTGCTCGGGCACGGTCTGGTCCGCCGGATCGCGCTGCGGCACCGGCTCGCCGAGTGGGAACAGGAGTGGGCACGCACCGGACCGGACTGGACCCGCGGACGCGCCTGACGACCCCCTGAGGCCCCAGGGAATCCCCTACTCCGCCGACTGCTGCACCCGGCGGGCCACACGCGCGTGCGTGCGCAGCGCCTCGGTCAGTCCCGGCAGGACGGGTTCGCTTCGGTCGAGCAGTACCCGGCCCGCCACCACCGTCGTCCAGGCCCGGGCGGGGCCGCAGCGCAGCCAGGCCTCGACCGGGTCGGTGAGCGCGCCGGCCAGGGCGACGTCGTGCAGATCCCAGACGACCAGGTCGGCGCAGGCGCCGGGGCGCAGGTGTCCCAGTTCGTCGGCGCGGCCCAGACATCGGGCCGAGCCGCGGGTGGCGATGTCGAGGGCGTCGCGGGCGGTCATCGCGCCGGGTCCGCCCCGGTAGCGGGCCAGCAGCAGGGCGTTGCGCGTCTCCATCCAGAGGGAGGCGTGATCCGTGGAGGCCGACCCGTCGCAGCCGATGCCGACGGGCAGTCCGAGTTCCCGCATCTCCCGCACCCGTGCCGTACCGCCGCCGATCAGCATGTTGGAGCTGGGACAGTGGGCGACGCCGACGCCCGCGTCGGCCAGCCGTCTCAGCTCGGCGTCGTTCGGATAGATGCAGTGGGCGACCCAGGTGCGGTCGCTCAGCCAGCCGCAGTCCTCGACGTACTCGACGGGACGGCAGCCGTAGGTCTCCAGGCAGTAGGTGTCCTCGTCGTGGTCCTCGGCGAGATGGGTGTGCAGGCGCACGTCGTACCGCTCAGCGAGTTCGGCGGTCGCCGTCATCACCTCCTTGGTCACCGAGAACGGTGAGCAGGGGGCGAGCGCGACCCGGATCAGGGCGCCGGGTCCGGGGTCGTGGTGGGTCCTGATGAGCCGTTCACTGTCGGCGAGGACCTCGTCGGTGGTCTGGGTGACGCTCCTGGGCGGCAGTCCGCCGTCCTCGACGGAGCGTGTCATCGAGCCGCGGGTGGCGTGGAAACGGAAGCCGATGTCACGGGCGGCGCGGATCTCGGCGTCGACCAGGCCGGCACGCGGATGCACATAGAGATGGTCGGAGGACGTGGTGCAGCCGCCCATGAGGAGTTCCGCCATACCGACGTACGCGGAGACGTAGGCGGCCTCCTCGTCGAGGGCGGCCCACAGGGGGTAGAGGGTGGTCAGCCAGTCGAAGAGGGAGCCGTTGACGGCGGGGGCGTAGGAGCGGGTGAGGTTCTGGTAGATGTGGTGGTGGGTGTTGACGAGGCCGGGGGTGACCAGTCGTCCGGAGGCGGAGACGACCGTACGGGCCTCCGGTTCGGTGCCCGCCGCCCCGACCGAGGTGACCCGACCACCGGTGAGGGCGGCCCAGCCGCCCGGGATCTCCCACCCGCCGTCGACGACGAGCAGTCCGGCGTCCCTGACCAGCAGATCGACGGTTGACGGCATGGGGTCATGGTAGGCGCCGGGCGACGCAGAGGCCTGGCGACTCGTCCGGCCACCCACGTACGGTGTGATCATCCGCACGATCCCTTCGCCAAAGGTGGTTGTTGATGGCCCTGTTCGACCTTCCCCTGGACGAACTCCGTGAACACCGCAGTGCGTCGGTGGCGCCCGAGGACTTCGACGCCTTCTGGTCCAAGACGCTCCAGGAGGCCCGCGGGCACGATCTCGACGCCCGCTTCGAGCCGGTCGACACCGGGTTGTCCACGGTCGAGGTGTACGACGTGACGTTCGCCGGGTTCGGCGGCCACCCGGTCAAGGGCTGGCTGCGGCTGCCGGCCGGGGCCACCGAGCCGCTGCCGCTGATCGTGGAGTTCATCGGCTACGGCGGCGGGCGCGGACTGGCGCACGAGAACCTGCTGTGGGCGTCGACCGGGCGGGCGCACTTCGTGATGGACACCCGGGGCCAGGGCAGCGCCTGGGGCGGCGGTGGCGGTACCGCCGACCCGGTGGGCGGCGCGCCGGCGTACCCCGGGTTCATGACGCGGGGCATCGACATGCCCGAGAACTACTACTACCGCCGGGTGTACACGGACGCGGTCCGGGCGGTCGAGGCGGCGCGCTCGCACCCCCTCACCGACGCTGCGCGGACGGTGGTGCTCGGCGCCAGCCAGGGCGGCGGGATCACCATCGCGGTCGGCGGGCTCGTCCCGGACCTGGCCGCGGTGGCGCCGGACGTGCCGTTCCTGTGCGACTTCCCGCGCGCCACCACCCTGACGGACCGTCATCCGTACCGGGAGGTCGCCCTGTTCCTCAAGACGCACCGCGGCCGCTCGGCCGAGGTGCGGCGCACCCTCTCCTACTTCGACGGTGTGCACTTCGCAGCGCGCGGCCGGGCCCCGGCGCTGTTCTCGGCGGCCCTGGAGGACCAGACCTGCCCGCCGTCCACGGTCTCCGCGGCCTTCAACTCCTGGGCGTACGAGGACAAGGCGATCGAGGTGTACGACTTCAACGACCACGAGGGCGGCGGCCCGTACCACGAGGCGACGAAGATGCGCTGGCTGCGCGCATATGCCTGAGGACGTGCAGGAGTTGGACACGCGGGCGGCCGCCGAGCGGTTCGTCCGGGTCTGGGAGCGCGGCTGGGCCGCCCACGACGTGGACGCCCTGCTCGCCCTGTACGCCGAGGACTGTGTGCACCGCTCGATGCCGTTCCGCGAACCGCACCGGGGACGGGACGAACTCGCCGCGTATCTGCGCTGGTCGTTCGAAGAGGAGCGGGTGACGGACGTGCGGTTCTCGGCGCCGCTGGTGGGGCCTGACCGGGTCGCGGTGGCCGAGTTCCGGGTGTTCTCCGAGGAAAGTGGCACGGCGGCCACGCTGGCCGGGTGTGTGTTCGTACGTTTCGACCCGCAGGGCCTGGCGGTGCGGAGCCGCGACTACTGGCACACCACCGAGGGGCACGAGGAGCCGTCCGGGGGTCTCTTCCTCCACTGACCTTCCCTCCAGTCCGACCAGTCGGTACGTTCTGGGTGCCCGGGCCGCACTGCCGCGGTGCGGGTTTTCCGGCGTACGACGGAGGGCGCATGTCCGAGCACGAGCCACAGGTCCACGGTCACTGCGAGCCGCGTTTCGCGGCGGTGCGGGAGGCCTTCGAGGAGAACTTCCGGGGCCGGGATGAGCTGGGTGCCGCGGTGGCGGTGACGGTCGGCGGCGAGACGGTTGTGGATCTGTGGGGCGGCTGGGCGGACCCGGCGCACAGCCGGCCGTGGGAGCGGGACACCCTGGTGAACGTCTGGTCGACTACCAAGGGCCCGGTGGCGCTGTGCGCGCACATCCTGGCCGACCGGGGGCTGCTCGACCTCGACGCGCCGGTGGCCGACTACTGGCCCGAGTTCGCGGCGGCGGGCAAGGAGCAGGTCCTCGTCCGGCACCTGCTCTCGCACCGCGCCGGGCTGTCCGGTCTGCGGGAGCCGCACTCGCTCCAGCAGCTGTACGACTGGGAGTTGACGACCGCGCGGCTGGCTGCGACGGAGCCCTGGTGGGAGCCGGGGACGCGGTCCGGGTATCACGCCCTGACCTACGGCTTCCTGGTCGGCGAGGTGGTGCGGCGGGTGTCGGGGCTGCTGCCGGGGGCGTTCCTGGAGGGTGAGGTGACCGGGCCGTTGGGCGTCGACTTCACCGTCGGGCTGCCGGAGAAGGAGTCCGGGCGGGCGGCGGCACTGGAGCATCCACGGGTCACGTCGGACAGTGAACAGGCTGCGATCTTCAGCCAGTTGGCGCCCGCGGCCGTCGCGGCCCTGGCCAACCCGGGGGTGGGCGCGACCGCGGCGAACACGCCGGAGTGGCGGGCGGCCGAGATCCCGGCGGCCAACGGCCACGGCACGGCCAGGGCGGTGGCCGCGCTGTACGGCGTGTTCGCGGGCCGGGGTGAGTACGGCGGCGTGCGCCTGCTGTCGCCGGAGGCGGCCGAGCGGGTGCGTGAGGGGCAGGGCAGCTGCCGTGACCTGGTGCTCGGGTCGGGTTTCGAGCACGAGACCGAGGTGGGGCTCGGTCTGTGGCTGAGTGGGGCGAACGGTTCCTACGGACCGAACCCACGGGCCTTCGGGCACGACGGATTCGGTGGTTCGTGCGGGCTGGCCGATCCGGAGGCGGGGGTGTCGCTGGGATACGTGATGAACCGGATGGGGCCACGGATCGCGGATGATCCACGGAAGACGGCCCTGGTGAACGCCCTCTACGCGAGCCTGTGAGGCCGGTTCGGTTTCGGCCGAACCTGTGAGCCGCCCTTCCCTGATGGTTTAGACCAATGCTTAGATCTGGTCGCGCAATGAGCCCGCACGGCTACGTCTTGTCACCAACAGGAGGCGCGGCATGGCCCGCACCACCCACCACGACCACTCCGAGAGCGAAGGGCAGCCCCTGTACTGGCGGATAGCGACACAGCTCCTCGGCGAACTGCGCGACGGCACCGTCCCGCCGGGCGAACGGCTACCGGGGGAACGCCAGTTGGCACAGCACTTCGGGGTCAGCCGGGAAACCGTCCGGCAGGCGCTGGAGGTGCTGCGCCACAGCGGTCTGGTCGCCACCGACCGGCGGGGCAGTCACGCCACACTGCGCGGCCGGCCGGTCGAGAGCCCGGTCTCCCTGGCGTTCCCGGTGGGCGCCGGCACCACGGAGCACGGCACGGTCGACCGGGCCACGGTGACCTGGGAGGAGCCACCACCCGAGCACGCGGCGGCACTGGGCCTCGCCCCGCACCGCCCGACCCTGGTCCACCGCTACGAGTCCACCTCACCCGACGGCCGGGCCCTGCGCACCGCCATGACCTCCTTCTCGGCCGTCGCACTGACCGAGGTCGAGGAACTGGGCCGCTACCGGGACCGGGCCGACGGTGCGGCCGCCGCACAACTGCACCGGGCCTACGACTGGATGCGCAAGGCGGGCCTCACCCTGCACCACCGGGACTCGATCAGCCAGGTCGCGGACGCGGCCTCGGTCCGGGTGACCCGCCGGGTGCACGACCAGTACGCCCGCCCGCTGGAGATCACCGATCTCGTGGTGGACGCCCAGCAGGACGCGCTGGTCTACGAGTTCACGGTTCCCGCCGCCGGCTGACCTCCACTGAGCTTCCTGGCCACGACGAGCCGGGCGCGTGGGCTGCCGTCGTCCCGCCGGCCGAACTCGGGCAGCCCGCACAGGTCCACCGAGAACCCCGTCCGCTCCAACTCCCCCACCACAGCACCGAGTCGGAAGGCCCGGTAGTACATGACGAACGGGGGCCGCCACAGGGCGTTGCGCACCCGCATCGCGGCGTCGAAGCCGAGCAGCATCCAGAATCCCGGGCGGGTGGGGCGGGGCGGCGCCAGCACCGGGAAGGCGAAGGTCCCTTCCGGCCGCAGTACCGAGTGGACCTGGCCGAACAGGCCGGGCAGCTCCCGGGGCAGGAAGTGCCCGAACGCCCCGAAGCTGACGACCAGGTCGAAGGCGGCCGCGAACGGCAGGGCCCGGGCATCGGCGCGCACCCAGTTGACATCCGGGCCGTCGGGCGGGGGCAGGCGGCGGGCGATGTCGAGCATGCCGGCGCTGAAGTCGACGCCGGTGACGCTGTTCCGGCACACCTGGGCCAGCACGTCCAGACCGGCGCCGGTGCCGCAGCACAGGTCAAGGCCGTCCGGGAACGGACCGAGCGGGGCAAGCGCCTTGGCGACCGCCTCCAGGACCGAGTCCGAGGTCCGGAAGGGGGTGTGATCGAACTTCGGGGCCAGCAGGTCGTAGCCGCGCTCGACCGAGGAGAGGGCCTGGACGGTGAGCTCGCGGAGGCTCGGGCCATCGGGGCTGAACATCCGGCCAGCTTACGGGAGCCACCGGCGCCGGACCCGGCCAAAAGTGCCGGCCGGTTCCTCGATCGTGAACGTCGGCTCGGTCGCCGGGCTCACCGCCCAGCATGCGGATGCGGGGTTCCCGGCCACGTCGCGACCGGGAATATCGGTGACCGGCGCCATGTTGACCACGACGGAGCACCGGGTATAGTGCGAACAGCACCTGTGGTCGCCCCCTCGTCGGGCGCCGGTGCCGATTCCCTCTCCTCCAGCCGCTTCGCCCGTCGCTTCCCGACCGGCCGCCCGGCTTCTCCGCACCACCTCGTGACCAGGGCTTTCTGTGCCGTTCCCGAGGTGTCGTTCCCGCCGCACAGAGGCCTGCACGCCCGCCTCACGCTCGCGGCACCCTCCCCCTTCCCTCATGTCTTCCGTCCTCGAAAGGACCACCTCTCGTGACCACCACACTCGAACCTCCCGTACAGCAGCAGGCCCAGAACGCCGCCCGGCCCGTCACCGGTGTCCTCGACATCGACGCAGGCGGGAAGGGGCATCTGCGGGCCCCGAGCTGCCTGTCCTCCCCGGCCGACCCGCAGGTCTCCGCCGCGCTGATCCGCCGTCATGGCCTGCGCAAGGGCGACCTCGTCGAGGGCGTCCGGAGCAACCAGCGCACACTGACCGAGGTCACGCGCGTCAACGGCCGTACACCCGAAGAGCTGCGCGGCCGCCGTCACTTCCACGATCTCACCCCGCTGCACCCGCACGAGCGGATCCGCCTCGAACACCCCGCCTCCGGGCTCGCCGGACGGGTCACCGACCTGTTCGCCCCTGTCGGCAAGGGGCAGCGTGGGCTGATCGTGGCCCCGCCGAAGACCGGCAAGACCGTGCTGCTCCAGCAGTTCGCGGCCGCCGTCGCCGGCAACCACCCCGAGTCCCACCTGATGGTGCTGCTGCTCGACGAGCGCCCCGAGGAAGTCACCGACATGCGGCGCTCGGTCCACGGCGAGGTGTACGCCTCCACCTTCGACCGGCCCGCCAAGGAGCACATCGCGCTCGCCGAACTCGTCGTCGAGCGGGCCAAGCGGCTCGTCGAGGACGGCCGGGACGTCGTCATCCTCCTGGACTCCCTGACCCGGCTGTGCCGGGCCCACAACAACGCGGCCGCCGCCAACGGCCGCACCCTCAGCGGCGGCGTCGACGCCGGCGCGCTGCTCGGCCCCAAGCGGTTCTTCGGAGCCGCCCGCAAGGCCGAGGAGGGCGGCTCGCTCACCGTCCTCGCCACCGTTCTGGTGGACACCGGCTCCCGGGCCGACGGCTACTTCTTCGAGGAGCTGAAGGGCACCGGCAACATGGAGCTGCGCCTGGACCGCGAACTAGCCTCGCGGCGGGTCTTCCCGGCCCTGGACATCTCCCCCTCCGGCACCCGCCGCGAGGAACTCCTGCTCACCCCGGCCGAGTTGACCGCCGTACGCGGGCTGCGCCGGGCCCTGCAGAGCCGGGAGGGGACTCCCTGCGGGCTGGAGACGCTCCTTGAGCGGATGCGTGAGACGCCGGACAACGCGACCTTCCTGCGCCGTGTCCAGCCGACCCTGCCGGCGGGCTGACACCGGAGCCGGGCGTGCGGCATCCGGGTTGCTCAGTGCGTCCGTCCGGCCCAGGCTGCGCGCCGGACACCCGCTCCCTTCCTACGTTGATCGTATGACGATCGGATTCCCTGACCGATTCCCTCGCCGAGCGGCGGTGTCGAGCTGCGCCGTCTGCCTGGCGGCCCTGCTGGCGCTGACGCCCGGTACGGCCGCCGCCGGCGCGCTGGACCCGGCCCCGCCCCCGAGGGCGGTGGTGCCCGGGCCGTCGCTGCTCTACCACTCCGGCACACAGGTACGGCCGCACCCCGGGGTGCCACAGGTCCCCGACGTCTCCGCGCTCTCCTGGCTGGTGGCCGACGCGGGCAGCGGCCAGGTGCTGGCGGCGAACGAGGCGCATGTCCAGCTGCCCCCGGCCAGCACGCTGAAGACGCTGTTCGCGCTCACCGTGCTGCCGGTCCTGCCGGCCGGTATGGAGCACCGGGTGACGCACGAGGAACTGGCGGACGTCGGTGAGGGCAGCAGCCTGGTCGGCGTCGAGGAGGGGCACACCTACCGGGTGGCCGATCTGTGGCGCGGGGTCTTCCTCAGCTCCGGCAACGACGCCGTGCACGTCCTGTCCGCGCTCGGCGGGGGCTGGGAACGCACCGTCACCCGGATGCAGGCCAAGGCGCGTTCCCTGGGCGCCCTCGACACGCACGTCGAGTCCCCCGACGGCTACGACGCGCCGGGGCAGGTCTCCTCGGCATTCGACCTGGCGGTGTTCGGCCGGGCCGGGCTGCGCAACCGCGACTTCGCCCACTACTGCTCCACCGCCGCGGCCCGCTTCCCCGCCGGCGACGGCTGGTCGTTCGGCATCGAGAACACCAACCGGCTGCTGACCGGCGAGGACGGTGTGGCCCGGTATCCCGGACTGATCGGGATCAAGAACGGCTACACCACCAACGCCGGCAACACCCTTGTCGCCGCCGCCCGGCGGGGCGGGCGCACCCTCATCGTGACGGTGATGAACCCCCAGGACGGAGGCGTGTACGACGAGGCCCGTCAGCTGCTCGACTGGGGTTTCGAGGCGGCCGGAAGGGTCGACCCGGTGGGCTCGCTGGACGCTCTGCGGGCCAGACCGCGGCCCCGGCCGGGTCCGAGCACCGTACCGCTGGCGGCGGCCACGGCACCCGATGGCGACTCCGGCTGGTCCGACACCGCCGTCGCCGCGGGCTTCGCGGCGCTCGGCGTGGGTGCCGTGACCCTCGCGATGCGGCTCAGGGGCGACCGGTCCGGGCGGGACTGACCGGTCGGCAGGCCCAGCAGCAGGCCCAGGGTGATCCAGGTGTAGATGTTGCTGCCGAAGAACCCGTCGATGCCGGACGCGTCGTCGAACCACAGCCACACCACGCTGGTGCACATCACCGCGTAGAGGGCGCCCGCGATCCGCGGGTACCCCGCGCGGGCCAGCAACGCGAAGGCGGGCAGCGCCCACACCAGGTGGTGCACCCAGGTGATCGGGCTGACCAGGCAGGCGGTGAGACCGGTGAGCGCGAAGGCGGCCGTCCAGTCCCCGGCCGCCACCGCCTTGCGGGTCCGCCACGCCCACACGGCCAGCGTGAGCAGCACGACCGTCGCCCACAGCGGCTTGTCCGGATGGCCGAGCCGGGCCAGTACGCCCTGCAGCGACTGGTTCGACACATAGTCGAGCCGGCCGACCCGGCTGGTGTCCCACAGCGCCTGCGTCCAGTAGTAGCGGGACGCCTTCGGGTCGGCCCAGGCGGCGAGCCCGGTGGCGGCGAGCGTCACCGCCGTCGCGGTCGCCGCCGCCCGCCATCTGCGGGCGAGCAACAGCATGCCGATGAACAGCGCCGGTGTGAGCTTGACGGCGGCGGCGAGCCCGATCCCGACCCCCGCCCAGCGTCCCCGCCCGCTGCGCAGCAGACAGCAGTCGCCGAGGACCAGGGCGAGCAGCACCAGGTTCACCTGGCCGAAGCTGAAGGTGTCCCGCAGCGGCTCGAACAGCGCCAGCGCGCACAGGGCCAGCGCCCAGCGGTACCAGCCCCAGCGCCGCCAGCCCGGCCCGGCCAGGATGCGCAGCACGAAGGCCAGTGCGGCCAGGTTGACCAGCAGCGAGGCCGCGATGGCCAGGTGCCGCCCCACCAGCGCCATGGGCAGCATGCCGACGGCGGCGAACGGCGGATAGGTGAAGCCGTACGTCGTCCCGGGCACCCGGTAGTCGTAGATCCGCCCGCCGTGGTGCACCCAGGTGTGCACGGTGCCGTAGTAGACGCGCAGGTCGAACCAGCCGCGCAGCAGCGGCACGGTGGCCGTGAACACGGTCACGGCGGCGACGAGGACCAGGACGAGCAGCAGTCTCCCCCGGTCGGTACGCGGTCCCCTCATGCCGTACGTCCCACGGCCGGGGCCTGCGCGGCCTGGTGGGCCTGCCACAGCACGACCACGCCGAGCACCCCACCGGAGACGGCGAGGACCAGCTGGCCGGCGTCGGCTGGGCCGCCGCTGGGCAGCACGGCGAGCGCGAGCACTCCGGTGACGGCGGCCACCCGGTGCCGTACCGAGGTGCTGGGCGCCGCTGCCGCTATCAGGAACAGGCCCCAGATGGCGTACCAGGGCCGGATCGCCGGTCCGAAGGCGGCGACCGCGGCCAGGCTCAGGCCGAGGGCGTAGATCGGGCGGGGCCGCAGCCGGAGCCATATCAGCAGCACGGTCACCGCGGTGAGCGCGAGGCCGAGCAGATGCCAGGCCGGGACGGCCAGCGGCGCCAGATCGCTGCCGAGGTGTTCGAGAAGCGCGCCGGTGGCCCGGCCGAGCAGGCTGCTGAGCGCCCAGTTGTGCGCGGAGACGGGCGTGTCCAGCGCCCTTATCCAGCCGTACCCGGTCCCGGCGACGGCGGTCGCGGCCACCGTCGTGGCGCCGGACGCGGCCGCCGTCAGCAGGGTGGCGCGCACCGGACTGCGGCCCTTGCGCGCCTGTACGACGATGACCGCTAGCAGACCCAGTGCGGCGGGCGCCTTCACCAGCGCCGCGAGCGTGACGAGCACGGCTCCCAGGACCGGCCAGCGGCCGAGCGCCGCGACCAGACCGAGGCCGAGCAGACCGAGCATTATCGCGTCGTTGTGGGCGCCCGCGACCAGGTGCAGAAGCACCAGGGGGTTGAGAGCCCCGAGCCAGAGCGCGGCGGCCGGGTCGGCACCGCTGTGCCGGGCGAGCCGGGGCAGCGCGGCCGCCATCAGGCCGACGCCGAGCAGGGCGACCAGGCGCATCCCGAAGAGCCCGGCCGGGAGTTCGCCCCGGGTCAGGCCGGACAGCAGCGAGGCGACACCCATGAACGCGGGGCCGTACGGGGCCGCGGTGTTCTGCCAGACCGGGGCGACCTCGTCGGCCAGCGGACCGCCGAGCTGGGCGGGTCCCGCCGTGTAGACGTCCATGTGCGCGTCGACCATCGCGCCCTGCGCGAGGTAGCTGTATACGTCCCGGCTGAACAGCGGGGGTGCCAGCAGCAGCGGGGTCGCCCAGACGGCGAGGACCAGCAACAGCTGTCGCGGGGTGGGCGGTTCGCCGCTGCGCACGAGGCGCCCGAGCAGCAGCCAGGCCGCGATGAGGAGCACGACGCCGAAGTAGACCCCGACCAGGCCGAACGCCGCCTGCACGGAGCTCGGCGCGAGGAGATCCTCCACGGGCAGGGCACCGGCTGTCTCACCTCCCAGGGCCAGGAAGGCGGTGCCGGCCAGGCCAAGCACCTGGCAGCGGCGTAGATCGATGGGGAAAACCATGGCCAACACTGGGTCAGCGTGTCAATGGCGGGTGGCCAGAAAGCGACGGGGTGTTTTCTTGGGAGCGGCCTAGTTGTTACCTGTAGGTGGTGGAACCCTTCTTCTGCCGTCTCCTAGAACACCGACAGACCCGTGAGTGTCGTGAATCTGTCCAGCGCCGCCACTCCCGCCACCGAGTTGCCCCGCTCGTCCAGGCCCGGGCTCCACACGCAGATGGCACAACGCCCCGGCACCACGGCGATGATGCCGCCGCCGACCCCGCTCTTCCCTGGCAGGCCGACCCGGTAGGCGAAGTTTCCCGCCGCGTCGTACGTCCCGCAGGTCAGCATCACCGCGTTGACCTGCTTCGCCTGGCTGCTGGTGAGCAGACGGGTGCCGTCGGCCCGGATGCCGTGGCGGGCCAGGAACGTCGTCGCCAGGGCGAGGTCGGCACAGGACGCGGCGACGGAGCACTGGCGGAAGTACTGGTCGAGGAGGACCGGGATCTCGTTGTCGATGTTGCCGTAGGACGCCATGAAGTGGGCCAGGGCGGCATTGCGGTCGCCGTGCTGCGACTCGGAGGCGGCCACGTCCTTGTCGAAGCCCATGGAGTCGTTGCCGCTCTCGGCGCGCAGAAAGGTGAGGAGTTCGCCGGCCGCGTCTCCGGTACGGGTGTGGAGGCGGTCGGTGACGACGAGGGCGCCCGCGTTGATGAAGGGGTTGCGCGGGATGCCGTTCTCGTACTCCAGCTGGACCAGGGAGTTGAAGGGGTTGCCGGAGGGTTCGCGGCCGACGTGCTCCCAGAGTTCGTCGCCCTCACGGGCCAGGTCGAGGGCGAGGGTGAAGACCTTGGTGATGGACTGTGCGGAGAACGGCTGCCGCCAGTCACCGACGCCGTAGGCCGTGCCGTCCAGCTCGGCCACGGCCATGCCGAAGCTGCGGGGATCGCAGGCGGCGAGCGCCGGTATGTAGTCGGCGGGCCGCCCGCGCCCGGGCGTCCGCTCCATTTCCTCCGCGATCCGCTCCAGGACCGGCAGGAAGGCGGGGGACGACGTCATTGTCATGATCACCATTGTGCCTCCGGACCGGTCCTGGTGCGTACTCGCAGGTCAGACGAGGTGCGAACCGGTGCCCGCGACCACCTCGGGACGCAGCAGGTCGGCGAGCCGACCGGCGGGCAGCAGCCCCTTCTCCAGGAGGAGTTCCGCTACACCCCGACCGGTGACGAGGGCTTCCTTGGCGGTGTCGGTGGCCGCCGTGTACCCGATGTACGGGTTGAGGGCGGTGACCAGGCCGATGGAGCTCTCGACCGGTACCGCCGCGTGGGCGCGACCAGCCAGGAAAGACCTGCAGCCGCCCCCATGCATGGCCGCCCGGATCACAAGGGGGTGCCCGGCGGTCATGTCGGCGTCGCAGGGTCCGGCACGCACTCCCCCGAGGAGGACCCAGCCGTGTTGCCGACACTCGCCGACGTCCCCCAGCCTTCGGCCGCGGGCGCCCCCGCCGCGGAAGCGGCTGATTGTCTACGCCTCCTCCGCCCTGCAGCTGGACGCACCAGACCCCGCTCGGCCCGGCCAAGAAGCGGCGTTCCTACAGCCGCCGTGATCCGCCGGACACCCGCTACGCGCACACCGGAACGTCGACCGGCTCCAGCGACCGAACAGGCCGCACCCGCCCGACCTCCCGGCCTCCGCCGAGCAACGCCTCGCCCTGGAACCCCGTGAGCAGAGCAGGGTCGACCCCGGCCCGCGCCAGCGCCGCCGCGGCCACCGGAATCCGCGCCCGGTTCGCCCCGTCGGCGATCTTCACCGCGATGGCCCGGCCATCAGCCAGCGCGGCGACCTGCACACCTTCGAAGCCGTCCTTCGCCAGCAGCCCCGGCACCGCCCGCATCAGTGCGGCGACGTCCCGTCCGGCCCCGGACGCCATCTCGGCGTGCTCCCGCATCGCGTCGGCGACGCGCGCCTGCGGCGTCCCCGGCGCGGCGGCCACGATCCGCGACACCGCCCGGGCGAGCCCGTGCAGGGAGATGGAGAACAGAGGGGCACCGCAGCCGTCCACCGTCGTACGCGCGATGCGCTGCCCCGTCAGGTCCTCGACGATCTCGGCGACCGCCTGCTGCAGCGGGTGCTCCGGCGCCAGATAGTCCTCGACGGACCAGCCGTTCAGCTTCGCGGTCCACAGCATCGCCGCGTGCTTCCCGGAGCAGTTCTGCGCGAGCCGCGACGGCAGCCGGCCCTCGCGGATCCAGGCGTCCCGGACGACGGGGTCGTACGGCAGGTCGGGAACGTTGCGCAGATCGTCCTCGGTGAGGCCGGCGAGATCGAGGATCCGCCGGGTCCCGGCGAGGTGCCGCTCCTCGCCGGAGTGGCTGGCGGCGGCCAGTGAGAGCAGCTCGCCGTCGAGCGGCAGCCCCGCCCGCAGCATGGCCACGGCCTGGACGGGCTTGATGGCAGAACGCGGGTAGAACGCGGCCTCGATGTCGCCGAGCTGGAACTGGACTTCTCCGTCGGCGCCGAGGACGACGACGGAGCCGTAGTGGATGCCCTCGACGACCCCGCCGCGGATGAGGTGGGCGACGGGGGCGTGCAGGGGTTCACGGACGATGGGTGCGGCCGCGGGGGAACTGCTGTACATCACTGCCTGATCTCGGGTGAGTCGGGACGGACCTGCGCGGTTCACGCGCCGGTACCGGTGGACGGGCGCGCGAGTCGGCCGCGGATGGCGTACCAGCCGGCGACCAGCGCGGCGACGATCAGCGGCAGGCACAGCACGGTGGTGCGTCCGGCGCCGCCGTCGGCGTACACGAGGACCAGGACGGAGGCCAGGAAGGCCGGCGTCACCATCTCGGTCCAGGGAGAGCCCGGCAGTCGGTAGCCGGGCCGGGTGAGTTCGCCCTTCTGGGTCTTGTGCCGGAAGAGCGGGTGACAGAGCATGATCATGCCCCAGGTGGCGAGGATGCTGATCGCCGCCAAGTCGAGGATGATCTCGAACGCCTCGGCGGGGACGACGAAGTTGAGGCCCACGCCGAGGACACAGATACCGCTGGTGAGCAGGATCCCGCCGTACGGCACCTGGCTGCGGCTCATCCGCGCGGTGAACTCGGATCCCGGGCCCAGTTGGCCGAGGGCGCGTACGACGAGGAAGGCGAAGACCCCGCAGACCGCGTAGGAGAGGGAGGGGCCGGCGTCGGCGATGCGGCCGTCGGCGCCGAGGAAGAGGCCGGTGCCGATGGCGATCATGTTGACGTGCCGGTGCTTCAGCGACTTGGTGTAGCCGTGGTCTCCATCGTCGACGTGACGGGACGAGGGGCGTGTCTCGTCTTTGAGGTGCTGTTCGCTCACGCCTCGGGTCCGTCTTCCGTGGGCCCGTCCGTCCGCGCGGGACGCACGATGTGGGTGAGGGTCGTCTCGACGCGGTCGAGGTGGTGACTCATGGCCCGCACGGCGTCGGGTTCGGAACCGTCGATCAGCGCCTCCACGATGGCCCGGTGCTCCCGGTTGGACTGCTCACGGCGGCCGCCCAGTTCGTTGAGGAAGGCCGACTGACGCGCCAGTGCGTCCCGGATCTCCTCGATGACCCGTCCGAAGACCGGGTTCTGGGCGGCCTCGGCCACGGCCAGGTGGAAGAGGGTGTCCATCGCGACCCACGCGGTGGTGTCCGTCTCCCGCTCCATGCGGTCGAGCAGATGGGCCAGGTGGTCCAGGTTCTCCGGGGTGCGGCGCAGCGCCGCGTACCCGGCGACCGGGATCTCGATGTGGCGGCGCACCTCGAGCAGGTCGCTGGCCACGTAGTCGCCGAAGGTGGGGTCCTCGACGGCGTTCGCGACGACGAAGGTGCCCTTGCCGGTCTTGGAGACGGTCAGGCCCATCGTCTGGAGCGCCCGCAGCGCCTCACGGAGCACGGGCCGGGAGACCTCGAGGGCGCGGCACAGCTCCGCCTCGGAGGGGAGCTTGTCGCCTATGGCGTACTCGCCGCGCTCGATGGCACCGCGAAGGTGGCTCAGCACCGCTTCCATGGCGCTGACGCGCCGCGGGCCGATCCCACCTGTCTGGCTGTCTGACAGGTTCACGGGAGAGATGTTCCGGGTTGCGGGACGAGGATGTCAAGACGCCGGGAATGAGAAGACTCACGGGGTGGGACGCCTGAATGCAGGCATCACACCCCGTGGCGGAGCGGTGAGGGGTCAGGCGCTGAGCGTGCCGGTGGCGAGCAGGCCGAAGAGGGCCACGCCGATGACGATCCGGTAGAGGACGAAGGCGTTGAAGGAGTGCTTGGCGACGAACTTCAGCAGCCAGGCGATGGAGGCGTAGGCGACCACGAAGGAGACGATCGTGCCGACGGCCAGCGGGGCGGCGCCCACCCCGGCACCCAGGGCGTCCTTGAGCTCGTAGAGGCCGGCGCCGGTCAGGGCCGGAATGCCGAGGAAGAAGGACAGGCGGGTGGCGGCGACCCGGTCCAGGTCGAGGATGAGCGCGGTGGACATGGTCGCGCCGGAGCGGGAGAAGCCGGGGAAGAGCAGGGCGAGGATCTGCGAGCAGCCGACCAGCATCGCGTCCTTGAAGGAGGTGTCGTCCTCGCCGCGCTTGTGGCGGCCCATCTGGTCAGCCACCCACATCACACCGGACCCGGCGATCAGCGAGCCGGCGACCACCCAGAGCGAGCCGAGCGGGCCGTCGATCAGCGGCTTGGCGGCGAGGCCCACCACCACGATCGGGATCGTCGCGTAGATCACCCACCAGGCGAACTTGTAGTCGTGGTGCACCCGCTCCTCGCGGTTCCTCAGCCCCCGGCCCCACGCGGAGCAGATCCGCACGATGTCCTTGAAGAAGTACACCAGTACGGCGGCGATGGCGCCGACCTGGATGACGGCTGAGAACCCGACGACGGACTTGTCGTCGACGGGAATGTTCATGAGCCCCTCGGTGATCTTGAGGTGGCCGGTGGAGGACACGGGGAGGAACTCGGTCACCCCCTCGACTACTCCGAGGACGACGGCCTGACCGACGGAGATGGCGCTCATGGGATCCAGTTCTGCAGAGTTTGGTCGACAGTGCTGTAGACAGTCTTACAACGCGCGGGTGCGAAGCAAGTTCTAGACCCACACCGCTTGGGCGATCGCCACCCCGGCGAAGGCCGCCCCGAGCCCCGCCGCGACGCTCGCGACGACGTTGGCGGCAGCGTAGAGCCCGGCGCCGGTCTCCGTGAGCCGCAGGGTCTCGTACGAGAACGTCGAGTACGTCGTCAGCGCCCCGCACAGCCCGGTGCCCAGCAGCAACTGGAGGTGGGGACCCGCCACGCCCGCCGAGGCCGCGCCGGTGAGCAGGCCGAGGATCAGACAGCCGGTGACATTGACCACGAAGGTACCCCAGGGGAAGACGGAGTCGCGCCTGGCCTGGACGGCGCGGTCGGTGAGGTAGCGCAGCGGAGCACCCACGACGGCGCCGGCGACGACCAACAGCCAGTTCACAACGACTTCTTACCCTTCGCGTCCGTTTTGCCCCTATAGGCGGTGCGGCCGGCGTGCCGGATGACCTCACAGTCGTCCAGGGTGCCGAGGCCCTCGGTCACCAGTTCGCCGAGCTGCGGCAGGAAGAGAGGCTTGGGGCGCCGGGTGTCGTCCTCGCCGATGTGGACGGTCAGGCGTGGGGCGCGGCCGGTCAGTCTCATCATCGCTGCCTCCAGGTGAGCACACGGCGGGTCAGGGTGGCCGTGCACCACACCGCCGCGAGGGCCGCGCACGGGGTCGCGGCGAGGTAGGCGAGGCCCACGGCGGGCCGGCCGTGGTCGACCAGTTTCTGGATGTCGACGGCGTAGGTGGAGAAGGTGGTGAAGCCGCCGAGGACGCCGGTGCCGAAGAAGGGGCGGACGAGGCGGTGCGCGGGGAGTCCTTCGGTGATCAGGACCAGGAACGCGCCGATCACCGCGCAGCCGATGGCGTTCGTCCAGAAGGTCGCCCAGGGGAATCCGCCGACTGCCGTGGGCAGGGCCAGGGCGAGTGCGTACCGGGCCGTCGCGCCGAGCGCGCCGCCTGCGGCGACCACCGCGACGACCGGTGCCTGGGTACGCCATTCCGGCCACCGCCGGGGGCTCGGCTGGACACGGGGGCTCTCGGATTGCGGGGCTGTCATGGGTCGTACGTCTCCTGTTCGGCACCGCCCCGACGGGTGCACCAGGGTACCGCCGGGCCTACCCCCCGGTCACTTCGCGGTGGGGGCGGCGCAGACCGCGACGCCGGGCTCCCAGACGCTGCCGAGGACCAGGTGGCGGCCGGTCACGCAGACGCTGGTGGCCATACGGAAGCCGGAGTGGTGGCGGGCGAGGTGGTGGACGACTCTGCCGTGGTCGTCGAGGGCCACGACGGCGACGGTGCCGGCGGGGCGGTAGGGGGCGTGTACGGCGGCTCGCGCGGCCGCCCGGCGGACGGCGGCCGGGGTGCGGTGGAAGAGGTCGAGCGGCGGGTTGCGCGGGCCGGCCAGGGCGACCCAGATCAGACCGCCGTCGCGCCACATGTTGTCGGGCATGCCGGGGAGCTCGGCGAAGAACTCGGCTCGGCCGGTCCGCGGGCCGGTGAGCCAGTAGCGGGTGAGACGGTACGCGCCGGTCTCGGCGACGATCAGAAAGGTGCCGTCGCCGCTCACGGCCAGCCCGTTGGCGAACTGGAGGCCGTCACAGGCCACTTCGGCCGTCCGGGCGCCGGGTGCCAGGCGCAGCAGGCGGCCGGTGGCGCTGTGCTCGACGATGTCGCCGATCCAGTGGTCCAGCGGGAAGCGGCGGCTGGAGACGGTGAAGTACACGGTGCCGTCGGGCAGGGCGACCACGTTGCTCGCGAACCGCAGCGGCTCCCCCTCGACCGAGTCGGCGAGGACCCGGACGACACCGTCGGCGAGGCCGACGCGCAGCAGGCCGCGCTCCGCGTCGCACACCAGCAGGTCACCGTCCGGGAGGAGTTCGAGGCCGAGCGGGCGGCCGCCGGTCCGGGCCAACTCCCGGACCCGGGCGGTGTCCGGGTCGCCGAGCCCGTCCAGGCGCAGGATGCGGCCGTCCTCGACGCCCGTCAGGACCCCGCCGTCCGGATCCGTGACCACGTCCTCCGGGCCGCGGCCGCCGATGGCGACGTAGTGGAGCGGGACGAGGCGCGCGGGTCGGTCCATGAACCCCATACTGACAGGCGGAACCGGTCTCACCAGCCCTTTTCGAAGATCCGGTTCACCTGGGCGATCCGGATCTCGTCGCGCCGGTAGTAGGTGCGGTGCCGGATGCGCCTGGTGCGCAGCAGCCCGAGCCGGGTCAGCATGCCCAGGTGGGTGCCGGCGACCTTGCGGGAGACGCCGAGTCTGGCGGCGACGGCCCGGACGGTGACGCCGTCGTCGGCGAGGTCCGTGTGACGCTGCGGTGGGAAGTGGGCCGCCGGATCCTTGAGCCAGTCCAGAATGTCCAGGCGGCTCGCGCTCTTGGAGTTCCTCAGCATGCGTCCAGCCTCCGTCCGTCCGCTGCCTCCTCGTAGTTCCTGCTCCCAGTGTTCCGCGGCCGAAGCCCCCACGTCAGGGACTCGGCGAGCCTTGTCCGAGACCGAACGGCCGTAAGAGATCGGCCGATCGGGGCCTGGACTTCGCGGCATGCCCGGACAAGGCGGAGGGGTCCGGCCGTCCCCTTGCGGCCAGGCCCCCGTCAGTGGTGGTTCAGCGGTGGCTGAACCACGCCATGGAGAACAGCGCCTTGTCGTCGTAGCCGAACAGGGCCTGGTTCTCCCGGCCGTTGCCGGAGGTGGCGTCGGCCGGGTCCCAGCCGTTGCCGGTGACGGCGGTCCGGGTCGCCTCCCAGTAGAAGACGCCGAGGCCACGGCCGTTGGGGACGGCCTCGACGATGTTCGCCACGGCGTTCATCCAGGCCAGCTGGCCGGCCGCGGTGGCCGGGTAGCCGGTGACCAGTTCGCCGCTGGTGTCGATCTGGTTCTCAGCGAGTCGTCCTGGGCGAGGGTGAACGGATAGGCGGTCTCGGCGATGAACACCGGCTTGGAGTACCGGGAGGCACATCGTCCAGGGTGGTCCGGGCGGCGGCCGGCGAGCCGTGCCAGTAGCCGTAGTACGACAGCCCGATCACGTCGTAGGGGATGCCGGAGGCCTTGGCGTTGTCGAACCACCAGCGGACCGTGGCGTCGTCGCCCGCGTTGGCCAGGTGCAGGGCGACCCGGGTGGTGCGGCGCACGTCCACCTGAGGCGCGTGGCGGTACGCAGGCGGTCAGTTTTCGAGAAGCCCTGCCGCTCCTCGCGGTCCTAGCGTGGGAACCACCGGACGGACAGTGCCGGCAGCCACACACAAGGAGCGAGAACGCCATGACCGCAGGCATCCAGACGATCATCTACCCCGTGAAGGACACGGAGCGGGCCAAGGCCCTGTTCGCCGCGCTGCTGGGCGTCGAGCCGTACGCCGACGAGCCGTACTACATCGGATTCAAGGCCGCCGGGCAGGACGTCGGGCTGGACCCGAACGGGCACGCCCAGGGCCTGACCGGTCCGACGCCGTTCTGGCACGTCACCGATCTGCGGGAGCGGCTCACGGCGCTGCTGGCGGCGGGTGCGGAGCTGGTCCAGGACGCCCGGGACGTCGGCAACGGCCGGCTGGTCGCCTCGGTGAAGGACGCCGACGGCAACATGGTGGGGCTGCTCCAGGACCCGGTGGCCTGACCGTCGCACCCCGACCTTTTACGACCCTGGCACGACTGCTTGCACCCGCACTAGTTGCACACTCAACGATTGGCCCGATCGGTGCTACGGTGCGGGTATGGCAGTCAACACGGCCGAGGCCCGGCTGGAGGAACGGTGGCGGGACATCCTGTCGGTGCACGCGCGCACGACCTGCGAGATCGACCGGGTGCTGCATCCGCACGGTCTGGGCGCGAGCGACTTCGAGGTCCTCGACCTGCTGGCCACCGAGTCGCCCGCCGAAGGTGACCACTGCCGGGTGCAGAACCTGGTGGGGCGGGTCCATCTGAGCCAGAGTGCGCTGTCCCGGCTGATCGGGCGGCTGGAGAAGGACGGTCTGGTGGAGCGGTCGGTCTGCGTCGAGGACCGGCGGGGCGTGTGGGTCGCGCTCACCCCCAAGGGCCGCGCCCTGCACGCCGAGGTACGCCCGCTGCAGCGGGCGGTGCTGGAGCGGATGCTCGAAGGTCCGGCCGACTAGAGCGCGAACTCGATGCCGTCCGGGAGGACTTCGATCCCCTCTTCGGCCAGCTGGGCGCGGGCCCGGGAGTCCGGGTCGACCAGGGGGTTCGTGTTGTTGAGGTGGATGTAGATCCGGCGGGTGCGGGGGTGGCGGGCCAGGGCGGCGAGGCTGCCGTGCGGGCCGGAGACCGGGAGATGACCCATGGCGGCCTGCCCGGGTCCGGAGCGGACCGTGGTGCCCATCTCGTCGGCGGTGAAGAAGGTGCCGTCCAGCAGGACGCAGTCGGCTTCCGCGCACAGGTCGTCGAGTGTGTCGCTCCAGGCGCCGACGCAGGGTGCGTAGAGCAGGACTCCCCCGGTGGCCAGGTCCTCGACGCGGTATGCCGTGACCCAGCGGCCGTCGGCCTCGGCGAGCGCGGCCGGGACGTACTTCGGGGCGCCGGCGCTCACCGGGTGGGCGGTCACGACCAGGCCGCCGGCCAGCACGAAGCCGCCGTCGGCCAGACTGTCGGCCCACTGCCAGGCGGTGTAACGGTCGAGTGCGCCCCAGGCGGGAGCCAGCACCGTCCGCACGGGCGGGGCCGCGTACACCTTGAGGTCCGGTGCCCCGCGCAGCACGGCCAGACCGGTGACATGGTCGGCCTCGGCGTCGGTGAGCAGCACTCCGCGCACCGGAGTCTCCCGTGGGCCCGGACCGGGCCACAGCGCCGCGGTGGCGGTGAGCTGGGCGCGGATGTCCGGGGAGGCGTTGAGCAGCCACCAGTCCCGGCCGTTGCCGGTCAGCGCGACGCACTCCTGGGTACGGGAGGGCAGCTTGCCGTCCCGGGCGGCGGCGCACAGCGCGCAGGCGCAGTTCCACTGCGGGAATCCGCCACCGGCGGCGGTGCCCAGCAGGACCACCCTCACGACGATCCGCCCCTCTCGGTCTCCCCGACCCCTGGGATCTTCCCTCAGGATGCGCCGCGCTACCCGTGGGCGGGGGGAACTTCCGGCCGTCCTTCGGGAGGCCGCCGGTCCGCCGGGCGCCGCGGCGGGATCGGTTCCGACGGGAAGTCGCGCCCGCCGGTCCACAGCGCCGGTACGGCGTCGCACCGGCGGCACAGCTCATAGGCCACGGCCTCGTAGTTGACCCGCCAGCCGTGGAAGTGCGGCCAGGCCTCCGCGGTGCCGCGTTCGGCGCGGAAGCCGGTCTTCTCCAGCATGGTCACGGCCGCCTCGAACTCGCCGTAGGTCAGCTCGATGGGGGCGTCCGGGGCCGGGTCGGTGTCGAAGGTCGCCCGTACGGAGGAGGCGATGTCGCGCAGCGCGGTGAAGCCGGCGCGCAGCACCAGCCGGGCCTCCGGTGGGGCGGCCCGTGGGGTGAGCGCGAGCTGCATGGCCGCCGCGTCCATGACGGCGATCAGGCTGACCAGCCAGCTGCGGTAGGGGCGAGGCGAACGGAACGCCAGCAGCACCGGGTAGGTGGCGTGGCTCTCCCCCATGTCCGCGGCCAGCCGCTCCCAGTCCCGGTACAGCTGGGGCAGCGCGACCTCGGTGTCGACCAGCCACTGCCGGGCCAGGATCTCCGGGCCCCAGGCGGGCTCGCCGGCCCGGGACTGGAGGAGGGTGACCTCCAGTTCGCGGCGGTTGTAGGCGGCGTACAGCGTGGGGAGGTAGGCGATCTGCAGGGCGATGACGACGGGGCCGGCGGCGGCGGCGATGAAGTCGAGCACGGACAGCCGCAGCCGGGCGCCGCTGGCGAACCCGAGGGTGAACAGGCTGGAGCCCGCCTCCCGGAACGCGTTGCTCCAGGACAGCGGGGACAGCGCGTACAGCATCAGGCCGAACCCGAGGAACGCCCCACCGAGCCAGGCGGCGAGCATGCCGATCAGCATCAGCGGAGCGAGCCAGGTCTCCGCCCGGTCGATGGCCCGGTAGCCGCCCCCGCGCGCTGAGAGGCAGAGCAGCCGGCGCAGGGCCCACCACAGCCGGTACACCAGCGCGGAGTACAGGCCCCGTGGGACCACGAGGGTACGCAGGATGCTCCGCAGGACCAGGATCAGTACCAGTCCTCCGGCCACCCCGGAGATCCATTCCATAGGGCCATTCTGGCCCGCACGGCGACCTCCTGGTGTCCGGAACCCTTCGTCAGCCCGTCGGCCGGGCCAGCAGTGTGCGCACGCCCTCCGAGGTGAGCGTCAGGGCGTGGGCCGAGCTGCCGTCGATGGCGAGCGACAGGTTGTCCTCGGGCCACTGCGACGCGAGCGCGCCCAGCGGCACCACGCGGTAGCGGGAGACCGTCGGCAGCAGACCGGTCAGCTCTCCCTCCGAGGTGAACACGGGGACGACGGGGTCGCCGTCGGGCCGTTCCAGGACGGGCAGCGCGATCATCGCGGGGTCGGCCGCCTCCGCCGCGTCGTCCGGCACCGGAACCAGCACGTCGCTGTGTGCGAGCGTGTCCAGCGCGGCACTGTCCTCGGCGTTCACGGCCAGCGTGTCGAGCGCCCGCTGGGCCGGCGTCGGAAAGTCGTCGTGTGCGGGTGTCTCCATGACAGGTCCCCAGGTAGTGGTGGTACAGGCCGCAGGGTCCGGTGATTACCGGGCGGCCACGGCACGCGTACCCGGTCGGGGCCGGGGCATGCGTCCTGATCCCGGCCCCGTCGGCCGAGGGGGTACCGCCGACCGGGTGGCGGCGGGACGGGGGGCGGTCTCGTGTGGGACGTGCTCTGCATGCCGCTGACGGCCGGCCGGGGGTGGACGGAGGGGTCATGCGGCCGGCACCGGGGTGGCCGGGGCCTGGCTCTCCTGGGCGCGGACCCGGCCGGGGCCCGGCGCCAGGGTGCCGAGGAAGCCGAGCGCCAGGGCGGCCAGGACACCCAGGTTGGCGTACGCCCAGGCGCCGGACCGGCCGCCGAGGCCGAGCGGGCCCAGCAGATACCCCTGCCAGGTCAGCCAGCTCGCGGCGGTGTTGGTGACCAGGCCCCAGCCGAGAGCCGTGGCGGCCAGGGTGAGCAGCAGGGGCCGCAGCGGTACGTCACCGTAGCGGCCGTCCGGGCGGTAGAGGTCGGCCTCGTGGTAGTCGCGGCGGCGCAGCGCGAGGTCGGCGAGCATGATGCCGCACCATGCGGCGATCGGGACGCCGAGCGTGGTGAGGAAGCCCATGAACTGGCCGAGGAAGCCGTCGGCGAAGAAGACGATGTAGACCGAGCCGGCGGTCATCAGGACACCGTCGACCAGGGCGGCCAGGTAGCGCGGCACCCGCAGGCCCGCGGAGAGCAGGGCGAGCCCCGAGGAGTAGATGTCGAGGACCGCGCCGCCGACCAGGCCGAGGACCGCGACGACGGCGAAGGGGATCAGGAACCAGGTGGGCAGGATGGTCGTCAGCGCACCGATGGGGTCGGCGGCGATCGCCTTGTCCAGGGCGTCGGAGGAGCCCGCGAGCAGGAGACCGAAGGCCAGCAGGAGGAGCGGGGCGACCGAGCCGCCGAAGGTGGTCCAGCCGATCACGCCCCGGCCGGAGGAGCCGCGGGGGAGATAACGGGAGTAGTCGGCGGCCGCGTTGACCCAGCCGAGGCCGAAGCCGGTCATCACGAACACCAGAGCGCCGACGAACTCCTGGGCGGAACCGGACGGGATCGCGCTCACCGCCGCCCAGTGGATGTGGTCGGCCACCAGCCCGACGTACACGAGGGTGAGGACGCCGGTCACCACCGTGATCACGGTCTGCAGCCGCATGATCAGGTCGAAGCCCATCACACCGCCGATCACGGTCAGCGCGCAGACCACGATCAGGGCGACCACCTCGGTCTCGGTGCCGCCGCCCCGGCCGAGCCGGGTGAAGACGGTCGCGGTTGCCATGGTGGCGAGGGCGATGAGGACGGTCTCCCAGCCGACGGTGAGCACCCAGGAGACGACCGACGGCAGCCGGTTGCCGCGGACCCCGTACGCGGCCCGGCTGAGCACCATCGTGGGTGCCGATCCGCGTTTCCCGGCGACCGCGACGAAGCCACAGAGCAGGAAGGAGACGAGGATGCCGAGGACTCCGGCGGCCACTGCCTGCCAGAAGGAGATGCCGAAGCCGAGCGCGAAGGCCCCGTAGCTCATTCCCAGGACGGAGACGTTCGCACCGAACCAGGGCCAGAACAGCGTGCGCGGGGTGCCCTTGCGGTCGGCGTCGCCGATCACGTCGAGGCCGTGGGTCTCCACCTGGAGCTGCCGGCCGGGTTCCCGTATGTCCGCCATCGTCGACCCATCCGTCCAGGTGTGTTGGCTGGAGGCTAGGTCGGCCGCTGACGGGGGTCAAGGCGGGATGACCAGGGCGGGCTCCGCTCAGCGGGCCCAGATCGGCCGCGGCGGCTGGGCGTTCGCGCAGGTGTACGCGCCGGGCATGAGCGGGCCTGCGTCCGCGTCCTGCCCCGCGGACGGTGCCGCCCGCGGGGCAGGCCTCGGGCACCCAGCGCCGGTCATCGCGCCGGACCTGGGGCTCCGTCAACTTCTGCGGACCGCAACCCGCATGGGCCACCCCGATTTGACACTGCCCGACACCCTCTCCAATCTATGATCATGACTTCCATTTTCAAAAGTAAGGGTGGCTAGCGATGCGTGTGGCATTCGTCGGCAAGGGCGGCAGCGGCAAGACCACCCTGTCGGCTCTCTTCACCCGTCAGCTGGCACGGTCCGGCGCGCCGGTCGTCGCGATCGACGGCGACATCAACCAGCACCTGGCCCACGCCCTCGGCCTCGACGAGGACGAGCTGTTCACGGCACCGCCACTGAGCGCGCGGACCGGTGAGATCAAGGACTACCTGCGCGGCACGAACCCCCGGATCGCATCCCGGGAGGCCATGGTCAAGACGACCCCGCCCGGGCGCGGCTCGCGGCTGCTGCGCCTGCTCGGCGACGACGAGGTGCACTCCCACCACGTCCAGGAGGTCGGCGGGGTGCCCGTGATGGTCACCGGGGCGTTCACCGAGAGCGACCTCGGGGTGGCCTGCTACCACTCCAAGCTCGGCGCGGTTGAGCTCTACCTCAACCATCTGGTGGACGGGCCCGGCGAGTACGTCGTCGTCGACATGACGGCGGGCGCCGACGCCTTCGCCTCCGGTCTGTTCACCCGCTTCGACATGACGTTCCTGGTGGTCGAGCCGACCCGTAAGAGCCTGTCCGTGTACCGCCAGTACCGGGATCACGCGGCCGAGTTCGGCATCCCGGTCGCCGTAGTCGGCAACAAGGTGACCGGCGCGGACGACCTCGACTTCCTGCGTGAGCGGGTGGGCGACGACCTGCTGGCCCACTGTGAGCTGTCGTCGTACGTCCGCGCCCAGGAGCAGGGCCGGGACAGCGGGGCGCTGGAGCCGCACAACTCCCGGGCCATGGACCGGCTGCGGGCCGCCGTGGACGCGCGGGGCAAGGACTGGGACGCCTTCCAGCGGCACGCCGTGGACTTCCATCTGCGCAATGCCGCCGCCTGGGCGAACGCGGCCACCGGCCAGGATCTGGCCTCTCAGGTCGACCCGGACTTCCGGCACGGACCGGCGGCCCTGCCCGCTTTCGTCTGAGACCTCCCCCGTCGTTCCGCTCGAATCCCTTTCGTACACGGCCCTTGAACAGAACAGGACACAGTCAAATGTCGCTCGACGTCTCCCCGCAGTTGCTCGCCGAAGCCGAGAACGGTGCGGTGCGGGAGGAGGACTTCGTGGAAACCGTCCGTACGTCGCTGCCGTACGCCTACCACCTCATCGCCCGACTCACCGCCGAACTGCGGGACAGCACCGGTGAGTTCGCCGACAACCAGACCCCGCCGCCGTCGGAGCGGGACCGCGGGCAGCTGCTGCGGGCGCTGTCCTCCGACGCGATCCGGGGCGGCCTGGAGCGGCACTTCGGGGTCGCCCTCGCCTTCCAGAACTGCCACCGTGTGGCGGTGTTCCCGCCCGAGGCACGGGGCGGACTGACGCACACCCGCTTCACCTCGCCGCGCTCACAGATCCTCAACCAGTCACCGGAGTTCCGCGACTGCTGAGGGGCGTGCCGGGCGCCCGTGACCGGGGGCACATTCGCCGCAGCACCGCCGGCACGGGCTCCAGGCTCCAGGCTCCAGGCTCCAGGCTCCAGGAGGACGGTGAGCAACAGGGCGCGTTCGGCGGCCTCCAACGGGTCCTCGATGCGGTCGAGTTGGTCGAGGTCGCGGGCGGCGGGGCGGGCGTAGGGCGGCAAGGTGTGGTGTGCCAGTCCAGCGGGACACCGAGGGAGCGCAGCGAGGTGGGGGTCTCGACGGGCAGCCGTAATGGAATCGGCGTGGCGGTCGAGTTCTTCGGCGCCCTGCGCCGTGGGCATCCCGCGCCGGCCGCGTCCGGCCGAGGAGCAGGCCTGAACCGCCGCCCGCACGAAGGCACCCCCGGCGCGGGTGCCTTCCTCTGTCTGCCGTCAGCCGGCCACGATCTCGGCGAACCGCTCCGCGTTCACATTGCCGCCGGAGAGGATGACCCCGATCCGGCGCGGCAGCGGCGCCACCCGGTGGGCGAGCAGCGCGGCCAGACCGCTGGCGCCGCTCGGCTCCACTACGATCTTCATCCGCTCGAAGGCGAACCGCATCGCGTCCCGGATCTGGTCGTCGCTCACCAGCGAGATGTCGTCCACCAGACGCCTGTTGAGGGAGAAGGTCCGCTCGCCGGGGATGTCGGCCGCCTGGCCATCGGCGATGGTCCTCGGCACCGGGACGGACACCCGGTGCCCCGCCTCCAGGGACCGCCGGGTGTCGTCCCCGGCCTCGGGCTCGACCCCGACGACCCGGATCCCGGGCAGCAGCCCCTTCGCCGCGGTGGCACTGCCGGCGATCAGCCCGCCGCCTCCGACCGGCACCACCAGAACATCCAACTCGCCGACCTCCTCGATGAGTTCGAGAGCGGCGGTGCCCTGTCCCGCGATCACGTGCGGATGCTCGTACGGCGGCACCAGCGCGAGTCCGCGTTCGGCGGCGAGGGCCTCGCCGATCGCGACGCGGTCGCCGGTGTAGCGGTCGTACGTCACGATCTCCGCGTCGTATCCGGCGGTCGCCTCCAGCTTGGAGCGCGGGGTGTCCTCGGGCATCACGATCACGGCGGTGGTGCCGAGTTCGCGGGCGGCGAGGGCGACGGCCTGGGCGTGGTTGCCGGAGGAGTAGGCGGCGATGCCCTTGGCCAGCTGCTCGGCGGAGAGCCGGGACGCGGCGTTGTAGGCGCCCCGGAACTTGAACGCGCCGATGCGCTGGAAGTTCTCGCACTTCAGGAAGACCTCGGCGCCGACCAGTTCGTCCAGGGTGCGTGAGCGCAGCACGGGGGTGCGGTGGGCCACTCCCTTGATCCGCACGGCCGCGTCCTGCACGTCCTGGAGGGTCACGGGCGGGGTGTCGGGCATGTTCGTCCTCCTTCTGGGCGCCGCCGGGCGCCGGATGGGCGTCGAGCACAGCCGTTCGACGCCGACCGCATGGAATGATTGTCTATCATCTGGACGTGAAGTCCAGGCCCGGTGCGGGCGGGACACGGAGGCGAGCCGATGGCACAGGAACCGACCGGCACGGCGGGCGAGGCCGCGGCGCGGGCCGAGCAGGACGCGATCATCGCCGCGCTGGCCCCGGTCGTCGACGGGATCGTGGCGACCTTCGGTGCCTTCTGCGAGGTCGTCATCCATGACTTCCGCCGCCCCGAGCGCTCCGTCGTCGCCATCGCCGGGTCGGTCACCGGCCGCGGGGTCGGCGGGTCGGTGAGCGAGATCGGCATGAAGCTGCTCGCGGCCGGGGACGCTGCGGCCGACGAGCTGAACTACCTCACCCGCACCCGGGACGGAAAGCTGGTCAAGTCCTCCACGACGGTGCTGCGCGACTCGGCCGGTACGGCGTTCGGGGCGCTGTGCGTGAACCTCGACGTCACGGCCGTGACCCAAGTACATGCGCTGATCGGCGGCCTGGCCGGAGTCGCGGCCCTGCCCGAGGCACCGCCCACCACGACGTTCGGCGACGACATCACCGCCGTGCTGGACTCGATCGTCGACGCCCGCCAGCTGCGCCAGAACAAGCCATGGCCCCAGCTCACCCGCGAGGAACGGCTGGAGCTGTTCCGCGACCTCGACCGGCAGGGAGTCTTCACGGTGCGCGGCGCGGTCCAGCAGGTCGCCGGACGTCTCGGCATCTCCCGAGCCTCCGCGTACAACTACCTGGCGGCGACCCGGACCGGCTGACCGGCGGAGCGTTCGACCAGGGCCGGCCTGTCCGGCGGATGACGGCAGCGCCGCCGGACATCCCCTGGTGACGGCTCAGCTCTTCTTGACGGCCACTCCGCCGTAGAAGCCGATCTCCGCGGAGCCCTCCGGCGGGGAGGCGTCCGGGCGCCAGAACGGGACCTGGGTAACGCCGGGTTCGACCAGTTCGAAACCGTCGAAGAACCGCTCGGCCCGGGCGCGAGGGCGCAGGTTCATGGTGGCGGTCGCGTTGTTGTAGACGGCCTGGGCGTCGCTGCGGTCGGCGAAGTCGTCCGTGGCGTGCGAGAGCACCAGGAAGCTGCCGGCCGGGAGCGCGTCGCGCAGGGTGGCCACGATCCGCTCGGGCTCCTCCGCGTCGCGGATGAAGTGCAGGACGGCGACGAGGAACAGGGCGACGGGCTGGTCGAAGTCGATGATCCGGCGGACCTCGGGGTGCTCCACGACGGACTGCGGGTCGCGCAGGTCGGCGAGGACGATGCTGGTGGTGCCGGCCCGGTTGAGCAGCGCGTCGGCGTGCGCCTTCACGATCGGGTCGTTGTCGACGTAGGCGACGCGGACGTCCGGGGCGGCCTGCTGGGCGATCTCGTGCACGTTCGGCGAGGTGGGCAGCCCGGTGCCGATGTCCAGGATCTGGCGGACACCGCTGTCGATGACGTGCCGGACGGCGCGCTGCAGAAAGCCACGGTTGGCCTGCACCGAGATCCACACCTCGGGCGCGACGGCGGCGAGTTGGTCACCGGCCTGGCGGTCCACCTCGTAGTTGTCCTTGCCGCCCAGCAGGTAGTCGTAGATCCGGGCGGGATGCGGCTTGCTGGTGTCGATCTCCACGGGGTGAATACCGTCCTGCGTCACGTGCGCTCCTCTCGACGACCGCCCCGGCCCCCCCTTGGCACACCGACGGCTGGCGTCAGCCTTCCACATCAACTTCGGTACCGGTGCATTGAGTTCCCGCCACGGCCCGAACGGCCCGTCCAACTCGTCCGCAGCGCCTTGACCGTGGCATCTTCGGGTCGGGTGACCGGGTCGCGGTCCGGCTCACCACGCGGGGCACGCACCAGGGCGAGTTCCGGGGTGCTCCAGCCACCGGCCGGGCCGTCGAGTACTCCAGCACCGAGCTCTACCGGATCGCCGACGGCCTGCTGGCCGAGGAGTGGATCGCCTCGGACATGGAGACGCTGATGAGCCGGCTCAGCGGATCCGGGGCACCGCACCCGGATGCGTGACCCCGGCCACCTCCGGCCGTCTGTGCGGAGTCGCCTGACAGGGGCCGACCTGACTACCATCTGGCCCAGGTGTCCGGGCAGGTGACCCGGTTTGGTTGGGGGTTTCTCATGGTTACTGGTCGTGTGGTGCGGTTCGACAGCACGCGCGGGTACGGGTTCATCGCTCCGGACGGTGGCGGAGAGGACGTCTTCCTGCATGTGAACGACATGCAGATGCCGGAGTCGTACGTACGCCCGGGCGTGGCCGTGGAGTTCGAGATCGAGAGCGGCGAGCGCGGGCCGAAGGCGTCCGGTGTCCGGCTCGCCCGGGGAGCCGACGTCCGGACGCTCGGCCCGGACGACGACTCGCTGTGCGATCTGCTCAGCGCGGACGAGTTCACCCGCGAGGTCACCGAGACTCTGCTGGCGTCGGCGCCCACGCTCACCGCCGAGGAGATCGTGCGGGTCCGGGGCGCGCTGGCCCAGTTCGCGAAGAACCACGGCTGGATCGAGGGCTGACCCGCTCGCGGCGGGCGCGGCCGGCTCACGCGTCGCGGGAGCGGAGCAGCCGTCCGGCCGCCGTGAGAGCGGCGACCGCCCGGAGGGCCAGGGCGACGTTCGGGAGGACGAACAGCAGGGCCGGGGCGACACCGATCGCGGTGGCGGGGAATCCGTACGACCGGAGCCGGGCCCAGGCTCAGCAGGCCGGCCAGGACCAGGCGGAGGACCGAGCCGACCGCGGCCCGCAGGGTCGGTTCGTCGGCCGACGACAGCAGGGGACCCTCTTGTGCGCGCCGTGGACGGCGACATGGAGGCCGGGGTACGGCAGCGCCTCGTGCACGCCGTCGCCGGGCGGTCGCCGGCCATCTGGGAGATGGACACCATCAACCCGGCCGACGACCCCGAGCACTGCCCGCCCGCCGTGGCCTGGCTGATGACGCCGCACCAGGCGGGGCGGGTGCACCGGCTGCGGCTCTTCCACCCCCGGCCGCTGCGGACCATGGAGTCGCTCCCGGTGCTGTTCGGTGCCGGCCCCCGGCCGGCACCGGCACGCCGTCAGGACGCGAACGGCACCTGCGCCGAGGGAACGTCGCTCCTCCCGAAGGGATGCCGCCACAGCCCCTCCTGGGCGAGGCGAGGCAGAACCCCTTCGCCGAACCAGTACGCCTCCTCCAGATGCGGATACCCGGACAGCACGAACTCCTCGATGCCCAGCGCCGCGTACTCCTTGATCCGCGCGGCGACCTCCTCGTGCGAGCCGACCAGCGCGGTACCCGCGCCCCCGCGCACCAGCCCGATGCCCGCCCACAGGTTGGGGTGGATCTCCAGCGCGTCCCGTCGGCCGCCGTGCAGCGCCAGCATCCGCTGCTGCCCCGCGGACTCACTGCGCGCGAGCCCCGACTGCACCGACCGTACGGTCTCCGGATCGAACCCGTCGAGCAGCCGGTTCGCCTCGGCCCAGGCCTGCTCCGAGGTGTCCCGGGTGATGACATGCAGCCGGATCCCGAACCGCGGTGTGCGCCCCTGACTCGCCGCCAGCCCCCGGATCCAGGCGATCTTCTCGGCGACCTGCGCCGGCGGCTCCCCCCAGGTCAGATACACATCCACATACCGGGCCGCGACCTCCCCGGCGGCCGGCGAGGACCCCCCGAAGTACACCTCGGGAACCGGATCCGGCACCCGGGCCAGCTTCGCGTCCTCGACCCGAAGGTGCTCCCCCTTCAGATCGACGGCCTTGCCCTCCCACAACTGCCGTACGATCTCAAGGAATTCACCGGTGCGGCGGTACCGCGCGTCCTTGTCGAGGAAGTCGCCGTAGGCCCGCTGCTCGTGACTCTCGCCGCCGGTCACCACATTGAGCAGCAGCCTTCCCCCCGTCTGCCGCTGGAACGTGGACGCCATCTGCGCGGCGAGCGTGGGCGAGACGAAGCCCGGCCGGAAGGCGACCAGGAACTTCAGCCGTTCGGTGTGCTGGCTGACCATGGCCGTGGTCAGCCAGGCGTCCTCGCACCAGGCGCCGGTAGGGGTGAGCGCCCCCACGAAGCCGAGGTCCTCGGCGGCCTTGGCGATCTGGCTCAGATAGGCGACCGTCGGTGGCCGGTCCCGGCCGGAGGCCGTCGCCGGGGTGCCGTGGCCGCCGCCGACGACATAGCGGCTGTCCCCGTTGGTGGGCAGGAACCAGTGGAAGGTGAGGGACACGAGGGGTCTCCGATCGAGAGGGGCCTGAGGCCGTCACAACAGGCCGTGGCGGGGCGGCAAGGTGCCGCTGAGCACGTACCGGCCGATGTGCTGGAGCTTCCAGCGGGCCGGATCGTGCAGGGTGTGGGTGCGGGCGTCCCGCCAATACCGGTGCAGATTGAGGGAGTTGAGCGCGGAGCGGGTCCCGGACACCTCGAAGAGCGCCCCGGCGACGGCCACGGCCGCCTCGGCCGCCTGCACCTTCGCGGCGGCCACTGCGATGGACGCCTCGGCGGCCGACTCGTCGGTGAGCCGGGCTCCCGCCGCGTCGACCGCGCGGGCCGCCTCCCGCAGCAGTGCCTCGGACGCCCTTACCCGGAGGGCCAGTTCACCGAACCGCTGGATCAGCAACGGGTCCTCGGCGGCGGTCTCCGCCCCGCTCTCGAACCACGGCCGGCTCTTGGTCCGCACGAACTCCGCCGCCTCGGCCAAGGCCGCGCCGGCGATCCCCACGTCGATGGCGGCGTGCAGCAACTGGGCCACCGCGCCGTGGAGTTGCGGTCCCTGGAAGGTCAGGTGGTGGGGCAGCACGCGGTCGGCAGGCACGGGAACGCCGTCCAGCCGGACCGTCCCGCTGGCGGTCGTACGCTGCCCCATGCCGTCCCAGTCGTCGACGACGGTGAGACCGGGCGCGTCCCGGGGCACGTACGCGACGTGCAGGTTGTCGTCGTCGGCGCGGGCGAGGACGGGGATCCAGTCGGCGAAGAGGGCGCCGGTGGAGTAGTGCTTGACGCCCCGCAGCACATACGACCCGTCCGCCGCGCGCTCCAGCCGGGTCCGGATGTCCTGGACGTGCTTCGTCCCCGCCTCAGACTGCGCGTTCCCGAGACGACTGCCCGCGAGCAGCTCCGCGAAGAAGAACTTCCGCTGTTCCTCAGTTCCCTGACGGCGTATCACATTGACGTACACGAAGTGGCTCTGCGGAATCTGCGCCAGGCTCCCGTCGGCGGAGCCGAGCAGCCGGAAGACCTCGGTGGCGGTGACGGCGCGGACATCGGCGCCGCCGTACTCGGCGGGCACGGTCACGCCCAGCAGGCCCGAGGCCGACAGCCGGTCCAGCTCGGCCCGGGGCAACCGGCGTTGGGCGTCCCGCTCGGCCGCTCCGGCCCGGAACTCCTCGGCCAGGGCCGCCGCCACGGCGAGGGCCTCGGTGTCGTCGGCGATGACATGCGCGGTCATCGGTTCAGCCCGCCGCGGCGAGGACGGGCCGACGGCCGAGCGCGGCCGAGAACTGGTCGACGATCGGGGTGAGCGCCTCGACGACGGCCGGTGCGAGGGCGAGCGTGCCGTCCTCGCGTACGGTGATGTCCTTGTCGAGGGTGAACCAGCCCTGGACTATATGGGCGGCGCCCATGGAGCTCAGCACCGGGCGGAGCGCGTAGTCGATGGCGAGGACGTGCGCGATGGAACCACCGGTGGCCAGGGGCAGCACGGTCTTGCCGGTGAGCGCGTACTGCGGGAGCAGGTCCAGGAGGGCCTTGAGCACACCGGAGTACGACGCCTTGTAGACCGGCGTGCCGACGACGATCCCGTCGGCGCGGGCGAACAGCTCGGTCGCCTCGACGATCGCCGGGTGCCGGAAGTCGGCGCCGAGCAGGGCGTCGGCGGGGACGGTGCGGACGTCGAGCTGGATGACCTCGTGGCCGTGGGCGGTCAGCCGCTGGTCGAGGTGGCGCAGCAGGCGGGCGGTGCGGGAGGAGGCGGAGGGGCTGCCGGATACGGAGAGGACGGTGGCCATGGGACTGCCTCTTTCTGGGAGCCCGGGCGCCCGTGCGGGACGGGCGCCCGGCGGGGAGCGGTCAGGAGTACCAGGTGGGCTCGGGCAGTTCGCCTTCGAGGACCCAGCGGCCGACCTCGCGCCGCTTGTAGGCGACGGGGTCGTGGAGGGTGTGGGTGCGGACGTTGCGCCAGAAGCGGTCCAGGCCCTCGGCGGTGGCCGTGGCGCGGGCGCCGGTGGCCTCGAAGATCCGGTTGCCGGTCTCTAGGGCGACATCCGTCGCGCGGGCCTTGATCGCGGCGACCCGGACCTCGAAGGCGCCGCGCGCCTCGGGGTTGACAGCGTCCGGGTCGTCGTGCAGTTTCTGTCCCTCGGCGGCGACGGCGTCGGCGAGGGCCTCGGCCGCCCAGAGCTTGGCGGTCAGATCCCCGTAGGTGTCGATGACGTACGGCTCGTCGACCGCGCGCTCGTGGCCGCCGTGCAGCCAGGCACGGGACCTGGTCCGGGTGTACGTCGCCGCGGTCTCCAGGGCGCCGGCCGCGATGCCCAGGTAGAAGTTGACGAAGACCAACTGGATGGTGGGGACGTTGAGGGTGTTGTAGACGCGGGGCCGGAACTCCTTGTCGACGTACCCGGCGGCCGAGGACCAGGGGGTGCGGACGCCGTCGAGGGTAACGGAACCGCTCTCGGTGAGCCGCTGGCCGATGTTGTCCCAGTCGTCGTGGAAGGTCAGGCCCTCGCTGTCGGAGGGCACGATCGCGAAGACATGCCGGTCGGTGCCCTCGAAGACGCCTTCGAGGACGGTGACGTCGGAGACCCTGCTGCCGGTGGAGAAGGACTTGCGGCCGGTGAAGACCAGGTCGTCGCCGTCCTCGGCGACGACCACGTCCTGGTCGCGCGGGTTGACCGCGCCACCGAAGAACCACTGGTTGCGGGCGGCCTCGGCCTCGACGTGCTCCCACTGCTCTCGGGTGCCGACCAGCCGGGCGGCCCAGTTCCACAGGTAGTGGTAGCCGAGCAACTGGCCGATGGAGCCGTCCGCCTTGGCGACCTCGCGGACGACCCGGTAGGCGGTGGGCCAGTCCTGGCCGGCGCCGCCGTGCTCGGTGGGGCCGAGCAGGGTGACCAGGCCGGAGTCCTTGAGGAGCCGCACCTCGGCGTGCGGGGTGGCGCCGGCCCGGTCGCGGGCGGCGGCGTCGGTGGCGAGGACCGCGGCGACCTCGGCGGCGCGGGCGATCCACTCGTCGGCGGTCGTGGGGGCGGGGCGGGTCTGCCAGTCGGCGGGCGTGACGGTGCTCATGCTGCGGTGACCTCTTTCGCTGTGGGGGGGGGCGGTCAGGCGTGGGCCGGGGCGGACTCGGGCTCGTTGTCCGGGAGCCCGGCCTCCAGTTCGCGGACCAGGGGCAGCACGCGCTTGCCGAAGTACTCGACCTCCTCGTGGTAGTGGAGGAAGCCGAGCAGGAAGAGGTCGACGCCGAGCTTCTTGTAGGCGACGATGCGCTCGGCGATCTGCTCGGGGGTGCCGATCAGCCCGGTGCGGAAGCCGTCGTTGTACTGGACGAGGTCCTCGAAGGTGGAGTCCTGCCACATGCCCTTGCCGTCGGCGGTGGACTGCCCGGCCTGCTTCACGGCGGCGCCGAAGCCCTCGACGGCCTCACCGTCCGCCTTGGCGATGATCTCGCGGAGGGTGTCGCGGGCCTCGGCCTCGGTGTCGCGGGCGATGAGGAAGCCGTTGAGGCCGAACCCGGGCGCCGTACGGCCTGTTTCGGCAGCGGCCTTGCGGACGTCGTTGATCTGCTCGACGACCCCGTCGAAGTCCTTGCCGTTGGAGAAGTACCAGTCGGAGACCCGGCCTGCCATGGCGCGCGCGGCGGTGGAGTTGCCGCCCTGGAAGATCTCCGGGTGCGGGCGCTCGGGGGTGTTGAGCGGCTTGGGCTTGAGGGAGAAGTCCCGCAACCGGTAGAAGTCACCGGCGAGTTCGGTGTGGTCCTCGGTCCAGATCTGGCGCAGGGCGCGGATGAACTCCTCGGCACGGCGGTAGCGTTCGTCGTGCTCCAGCCAGGGCTCACCGAGCGCGGTGAACTCCCCCTTGAACCAGCCCGATACGACGTTCACGGCGAAACGTCCGCCCGAGATATGGTCGGCGGTGGCGCCGAACTTGGCGAGCACGCCCGGGTGCCAGAGACCGGGGTGGATCGCGGCGATCACCTTCAGCCGCTCGGTGGCGAGCAGCAGCGCGAGGCTGAAGCTGGTCGACTCGTGCTGGTACTCGGCGCCGTAGCTGGCCATGTAGCGGACCTGGCTGAGCGCGTACTCGAAGCCGTTGTTCTCGGCGAGGACGGCGAGTTCGCGGTTGTAGTCGTACCCCCAGTCCGTGCGTTGCTCGATCTTGCTGGTGACGAGTCCTCCGCTGACGTTGGGGACCCAGTAGGCGAATTTCAAGGGCGCGGCGGGCATGCGGAACTCCTGTTGCGAGGTGTCGCGAGCTTTTCGGGCACGCCGGAATTCAAAGGGTGCCGGGCACGCTGAAATTCGCGGGCACGGTGAATTCAGGCGGGAAAAGGAGAGGAAGACGGCGCGGCGGATCCTGGCGTGGTGATCAGGCCGCGGCGCAACAGGAGGCGCTGGAGACGCGCGCGAGGTCGACGTGGCGTCGCCGCGTGAGGTCCAGTCGCATCTTCATGCTGTCGATGGTCGCAGCCGCCGCCGAGAGCCGTCAAGGAAAACCCGACCGTTCTCGTATCGCGGACCATTGAATTTCACGAACGTGTGACAGGGAAACCCTTGAACGCGTCCCGAAAGGCCGCGCATTCTGCTGGGGTGCGGACCGAACAGCTGGAATACATTGCGGCCGTGACCCGGCTCGGCTCGCTGCGCCGGGCGGCTGACGAACTGCGTCTTTCACAGCCCGCGCTGAGCGAGACCGTGCGGAATCTGGAGCGGGAGCTGGGTGTCGACCTGCTGGAGCGCAAGCGCACCGGGGCGACGATGAGCGCGGCCGGGCAGGAGCTGATGCCACGCATCGTCGATGTGCTGGAGGCGGTGGACCGGCTGCGGGTGGCGGCGGGCGAGCAGCACCGCATCAGCCGTATGGTGCGCGTCGGCACGGTCAACGCGGCGACCGTGCCGCTCCTCATCCCGGTGCTGCGGGACTTCCGGGCCACGCATCCGGTCACCCAGGTCGAGGTGGTGGGCGCACAGCAGACGGAGATCCACCGGGGCCTCGCCGAGGGCGGTTTCGATCTGGGGCTGGTGAACCACCTCGACGGCGACGATGTGCCCGCCGGCTTCGAGGCCACCGAACTGCTGCGCGGGCGGCCGGTGGTGTGCGTACGGCCGGACAGCCCGCTCGCCGGCCGGGCCGAGGTGTCCGCCGACGATCTGCTCACCGTGCCGCTGATCGCCATGCGCACGGGCTATGTGATGCACCGCTATGTGCACCGGCTGCTGGCGGGCCGCGCACCCGCCTTCTCGTACTCGACCGACGGCGCCGAGATGGGGAAGCTGATGGTCGCGGAGGGGCTCGGGGCGACGGTGCTGCCCGACTTCAGTGTGGTCGGGGACCCGCTGGAACGCGAGGGGACGATCGTGTGCCGGCCGCTGTGCGGCGACCCCACCCCGGTGGTGCTGATGCTCCAGCGCCGACGCGCCGAGTCGGTGCCGCGGGCGGCGCGGGATCTGCACGAGACGTTCGTGCGCCGGGCACGCGACCTGGGCGGGCACCTTCCGCGCCGCCCCTGACCGCGACGGCTCCGACACGTTGCACGCACAGGCGGACCGGCCGGAACCGCCGGCACCCTGGGTGTCCGGAAACGCGCCGGCGATCGGTCGTCCAGGGCGCCGGACGAGGCGCCCTGGACGACCGATCGCAGCTGGCCGCCTCCTGACCGGGCGGCGCACCGAAAAGGTCGCGCCGGCCGGCTCACGAGCGAGGTGGAACCCCTCACGGACGAGGGTCGTTCACCGCCGCACGTGGGGCGGTCGGCTCCGGCGGTGTCCCTGGCGCACGCTCGACGACGGACGCGCCGTCCTCGTGGGGTGCGGTCGTGGACGCCGGCCGGTCGGTGACGGCAAGCATGACGAGACAGCCGATGAACGGGCCGGCGGCCAGGGCGAGGAAAGCCGCGCTGAAGGAGCCGGTCGCCGAGAACACCATGCCGACGACGACGGGGACGACCACGCTGCCCAGCTGCCAGGTGGCATTGGCGATACCGGAGGCGGAGCCCGTCACCGAGGACGGAACCAGCCTGGGTACCAGGGCGACGACCAGAGGCGTCCACCCGTAGGCCGCGGCGCCCAGCAGCGGAGCCAGCCAGATGAGCGCCGTCGAGTTGCCGAGTTCACCGAAACACACCAGCGTCACGGCGAAGACGGCGAGGATCGCGGCGGTCGGGCCCCGGCGGGCGCCTCCGAAGAAGCGGTCCGTGACGAAGCCGACGACCGGTTTCACGGCGATGGCGGAGACGGCGAAGACGGACACCACCAGGCCGGCCCTCGCGGAGTCGATTCCGTGCCCTTTGATCATCAGGGCGTTCGCCCAGGTGACGAACCCGTACAGACCCCAGAAGCCGCCGAATCCGGTCACGCAGGTCAGGACGAGACTGCGGTTGCGTACCAGGGCGCCCAGATCGAGCCTGCGTCCACGACGGCCGGCGCCGGACTTGTCCGTGTCGCCGGTGTCGAGCATCGGGCCCGAGCGCACCAGGAAGAACAGCACTACGGCCAGCACGATGGAGATGAGCCCGAACAGGCGGTAGGAGGCGTGCCAGCTGTATCTGGCGATCAGCCCGGGGACCACGGTGTTGGCTGTCGCGGTGCCCAGGGAGGTGGCCGTGGTGAACAGCCCCAGCGGCAGGCCGAGGCGGGTCGAGGGGAACCAGCTGGTGATGAGCCGGACGCCGGCGGAGTAGTCGGCGCCGGCGAAGAGTCCGACGAGCGCCTGGAGCGCGATGCCGGCCGTGGCCGACGTCGTCGAGCCGAAGGCGGTCATGCCCAGACCCGCCCCCAGCAGGGAGCCGGTCAGCAGGATGCGGCCGCCGTAGCGGTCCACGCCCAGGCCGCCCAGGGCGTTGGAGATGACGTAACCGACGTAGTAGGCGGTGGCGAAGGCGCCGAGGCCGGCCAGCGGAACGGCCAGGCTCTCACCGACGAAGACCGAGGCCGGACCCCAGGTGGAACGGTCGATGGAGGTGAGGGTGAAGGAGACCCAGCAGCCGATCAGGACGACCCAGCGGTACGGCGACAGTTGCCGGTGCTCGGGCGGCTGGGCAGGTTTGTGTGACGACAGGTTCATCGTTGAACCTCCGTGAGTATGGATGCGGGGACGTGGTGGAGCCTTCAGAGGTCCAGGACCAGTCGGTGTGAGGCGCAGCCGCCGACGCAGATCATCATCGTGTTGCCGGCGGCCCGCTCCCGTTCGCTGAGGATGGTGTCCTGATGAACGGGCTCGCCTGCGAGGACCTTCGTCTCACAGGTGCCGCAGAAGCCTTCCTCGCAGGAGGAGAGGACGTCGGGACGGACACGGCGCACGGCGTCGAGGATCGTGGTGCCGGGTTCGACGGTCACGGTCTCGCCGGTGCGGGCGAGTCGGACCTCGAACGCGGCGGCCGTGCCGTTGCCCTCCGGGACCGGCGTGGGTGTCGCGGTGGCGGTGAACTGCTCTGTGCGCAGGGTTAGTTCGGGCCGGCCGGCCTCGACCGCGGTCCGCAGTGCGGTGAGCATGCCCGCGGGGCCGCAGGCGTACAGGAGGCTGCCCTCGGGGGCGTCGTGGATGATCTCGGCGAGGGGCAGCGGGCCCTCCGCGTCGTCGCTGCGCAGGGTGAGGGGCGCACCCGCCTGGTGGGCGAGTCGGCGCAGCTCCGCGGTGAACGCCATGGTGTCGGCGCGTCGTCCGCCGTAGTGCAGTGACCAGGGGGCGCCCTGCCGGGTGGCGTGGCGGGCCATGGCCAGGACGGGGGTGATCCCGATGCCGCCCGCGAGGAAGACGTAGCGGGGGGCGGGTTCAAGGGCGAAGTGGTTGCGCGGACCGCGCACGGCAAGGGTCCTGCCGATCAGCGCGGTGTCGTGGATCTCGGCGGATCCGCCGCGCCCGGCCTCCTCGCGGAGCACGGCGACCGTGTAGTGGGGGTCGGCGGGATCGCCGCACAGCGAGTACTGCCGGATCAGTCCGGAGGGAAGGCGCAGGTCGATGTGGGCGCCCGGCTCCCAGTCCGGCAGGGCGGCGCCGGCCGCGGGGGCGAGCACCAGGGAGATCACCTGCTCGGCTTCCAGGCGGACCTGGGTGACTACGGCCTGGTACCAGTCGGTTTCCGTCATGGCCGGTCCGTCTTTCGCCGGGTCGGGTTGGCCGTGCCTGCGGTACCGGGGCCGCCGCGCAGCACCTGCAGGAGCGCCGTCGCCGGTGCCATGCCACTGAGTACGACGACGGTGTCGGCGGCGGCTCGCAGGGCGGCGGCCGCGCGCCGGGCCTCGGGGCCCCGCCAGGTGCGGTCGGGGCTGACGATGATCGCGCCGACCAGCGCGCCGGCCTCGTGGGCCGAGGCGCCGAGCCGGGCGACGAGGCCGGGGGCGACCGCGGGCAGGTCGTGGGCCAGCATGACCACGACGTCGTGACGGGTGTCCCCCGCCTGGGGGTCGGTCCCGGCGATGGTGATCCCGGCGAGTGCGGCGAGCGGGTCCGGGCCCGCGACGGCGGCGCGGGCGCGTGGTTCGAGGGGGACGAGGAGTACGTCGGCCTGGTAGGACCGGCTGGTGCGGGAGGCTGTCGGCATGGCGGCGAGCCCTCCTTCCGGGTGCGGGCGGATCAGATGGAGGTGAAGTCCTCGCCGGGCCGGACGACGAGTGCGTCCTTGGCCCCTTCCTGGAAGGGCGTCGACCTGGGCAGCAGGACCGAGGCCGACCTCACCCGGTGGTGCTCGGCCCGGTCCCCCGGCAGTGGCTCGTCCTTCTCCGCGACCTCGGCGGCGGCCAGCAGCCGGCGGCGGGCGAGGATGATCGCGGCGTCGGAGGTGCCGAGACGTTCCTTGGTGCGGTCGACGATCGCGCCCATGCTCTCCTGCAGGGAGAAGTCCTGGGCGGCGATGCCCTCGACACCGCTGAAACTGCGCTTCTCGCGCTGGGCCTGACGGTCGATGAGGTAGTCGTTGGTCTTGTTCGCGGCCGTACGGTAGGTGCCGGGCAGGTACTTGGCGTGGATGCCCTCGCCCCGGCGCATCGCGGCGAGTTCGTCCTCGCGCAGGGGGCGGGTGGGGTGGTAGTTGATGCTCCAGGCCCAGCAGTTCTCGTCGTCGATGGGCACCCAGGCGTGGCCGCCCAGGGGGTTGTGGGTGCCGAACGGCGGGATGATCGTGTACCAGGGCATGATCCACTGGGTGACGCGCCAGTAGTAGTTGTCCTCGTCGGCTTCGCGGCGGGCGCCGATCAGCAGGCCGCCGTCGGACTCGATGACCTCGAACCTGGGCCGGGTGTCCGCCTTGAGGTAGGCGATGCCGGGGGTGCCCGCGTGCATGGGGTCGTCGTCCATGTTGAAGCGGTGGGCGAAGGAGACGTGGCTGGAGTCGATCCCGCCCTCCATGGCCTGCATGAAGTTGGTCTCCTGCAGCCGCTTGGAGACGAAGACGTGCTCGGGCGGCAGGGTGGCCCACTCCAGTTCTGGCAGGTCGGGCTTCAGCTCCGGGGGGCCCATGTAGGTCCAGACGACGCCGCCGCGCTCGACGCAGGGGTAGGCCGTCTGCTTGATCCTCTCGTGGAAGCGGCTGGCGGGCGGCTCGGACGGCATGTCGACGCAGTTGCCTTCGATGTCGTACTTCCAGCCGTGGTAGGCGCAGCGCAGACCGCAGTCCTCGTTGCGGCCGAAGAACAGGGACGCGGTGCGGTGGCTGCAGAACTCGTCGAGCAGACCGATGCGGCCCTGGGTGTCGCGGAAGGCGATCAGGTTCTCCCCCAGCAGCTTGACCCGGACCGGCGGGCAGTCGGGCTCGGGGATCTCCTCGGCGAGCAGCGCGGGGATCCAGTACCGGCGCAGCAGGGTGCCCAGCTCGGTGCCGCGGTCGGTGCGCACCAGTCGTTCGTTCTGTTCCTTGGTCAGCATGCGGTTGTCTCCTCGGGTCGGGTCAGGGGTGCCGGGTGCCGCGGTGGGTGAGATGGGGCCGGACGACGATGTGCGGGGAGGCCGGTCCCGTGCCGGTCGCGAGCCGGGCGAGCGTGTCGCCCACCTCCTCCAGGGCGATCTCCACGGTGGGCACGCGGTCCAGGCCCGAACTGCCCTCGGAAAGGGAGTCGATGGCCGTGGCGATGGCCTGCGGGTAACGGCCGCGGACCGCGGTCAGCGTGAGGCAGCGCCGGATCATCGCCGCGGTGTCGGCGGCGATGGCGGCCGGCTGTTTCGGGGTGGTCAGGACGAGGCGGCCACCGTGGCCGAGCAGGTCCACGCAGACGTCGACCACCTTCGGATCGGCGCCGCTGGTGTCGACGACGACGTCGCACGGGGCGCCCAGGGCGGCCCGTACCGCCTCGCCCCAGGCGCCGGACTCCTCGGCGACGACGGCGGTGGCGCCCATTGCCTCGGCCATGCCGAGTCGCTCCGCGTCCCGGGGCAGACCCACGACGACGACCCGGGCCGCCCCGCCCAGCAGAGCGGCGGCCGTCACGGCGAGGCCGTGATAGCCGGGACCGAGCACGACGGCGTTCTCGCCGCGCCTCAGCCGTCCGGCGCGCAGCACCCAGTCGACGGCGTTGGCGTACGGCAGGACCCAGGCCGCGAGTTCCTCCGGAAGCTGCGGGGGCAGCCGGTGCACGACGGCGTTGCCGGGGAGGACCATGTACTCGGCGTTGCCGCCGAACAGTGCCGGGTCCTCGGTGACCGGGACCGTGCCGATGCGTCGCCCGCCGCCCCACAGGTCGGTCTGCGGGCACAGCCGGTACGCGCCCGAGGCGCAGTCGGCGCACCGGCCGCAGGGCAGGTACTCCTCCACCAGCACCCGGTCACCGGGGCCGACACCCCAACGCCGGGCCGCCTCCGGGCCGATGGCCGCGATCCGGCCGACGACATGGTGGCCGAGCACGGTCGCCGCGGGCACTCCCCGCTGGAACAGGGCGACGTCCGTCCCGCAGATCCCGGACGCGGTGACCTTCAGCCAGCCTTCCCCCGGCCCCGCGGGCCTCAGCGGAAAGGACCGCACCTCACCGCGCGCGCCGGGCAGCGCGACGCTGGCCCGTGCCGTCTCCGGCAGGCAGTCCGTGTCGGTGCTCCGAAGTGCCGCGGGGCGGGAGGTGATCGGCTGTGAACCCTCCACCACACCCTCCTTACTATCGTTGTGCGATAATGTCTTATCGCTGTGTGATTTCGATACAGTAGGGCGGGGCGCGGCAGGCGTCAACGGCCGGACATGAGCGGAGGATCGGTGGCAGCCTCGAAGGCGGGCGCGGACAGCGGACGCAGGGCTCTGGAGTTGCTGTTCGCCTTCACGGAGCAGCGGCCGGTGGCCACGGTGCGCCAACTGGCCGAGGATCTGGAGATTCCCGTGCCCACGGCTCACCGCTATGTGGCGCTGCTGCGGGACATGGGACTGATCGAGGAGGGCGACCGCGGCCAATACCACCTGACGATGCGGGTCGCGGCCCTCGGACGGGCCGCCCGGCAGGCGACCCCGCTGGTGGACATCGCGGAGCCGTTCATGCGCGAGCTCTCGGAGAGCACGCAGGAGACGGTGATCCTCAGCCGGCTGGTGCACGGACGGCCCGTGTGCATCCACCGGGTGGAGAGCCTGCGCCCCTTCCGGCTGTCCTTCGAGCCCGGGCAGCATCTGCCCGCGCTGCGGGGGGCCAGCGTCCGCCTCCTGCTGGGCGGCCTGTCCGCGGCCGAGCGTCTGCGCTACGTCGACGAGGCGCTCGCCGGCGGCGCGTTGCCCCCGGTCAACGGCCGCGAGGCGTTCCTCACCGAGATCGACCACGCGGTGCACCAGGGCTGGGAGGTCAGTCACGAGGAGATCGACGAGGGGGTGTGGGCCGCCTCCGCACCGGTCAAGGAGGGTACGCAGACCGTTGCCGCCCTCTCGGCGCCTTGCCCGGCCTTCCGCCTCGACGAGGCCCAGCGCGCCTCGGTCATCGAGCAGGTGACGAAGACCGCGGACCGCATCTCGCAGGCCCTCGGCACCTGACGACACCGGGTGACGACGCGACGTCCGGAGCGGGGGCAGGCGGCCGGGGCCGGCGTGTGGCGACGGGCCTCAAGGACGCAGACCGGTCGTGCGGTTTCGGCCGCCGCTCGGCCCGGCGGTTCCCGGCCCAGGGGTGAGCAGGCTGCCGGGAGACACCCCGGCTTCCCCGGTCAGGCCTTCGCACACCGCCTCACGGTGAGCTCCGCCCGCCCAGCAGGATCCTCCACACCCGTGTCGCCACCTGGAGATTGAGCCGTGTGTCCACGTCCGCGAGGTCGCGGTCGCTGATCTCACGGATGCGCTGGAGCCGGTAGCGCAGCGTGCTGCGGTGGACGGCCAGTACGCCGGCGGTCTCGTCGTAGTTGCCGCCGCAGTCGAAGTACTGCGTCAGCGTCTGGACCATGTCCGTGCCGTGCTCCGCGTCGTAGTCGAGGAGCGGGCCGAGCCATTCCCGCACGAACGCCTCCAGTTCCGCGCGGTCCTGGCCTGGTCCGAGCAGCCGGAACAGGCCCAGTTCGTCGTAGAAGGTCGTGCCGTACTGCTGACGCGATTGGCGGCGCACTTCCACGGCCCGTTGCGCCTCCTCGTAACAGCGGGGTATACGGCGTGGGCTGGGGCAGCGGGTGCTGACACCGATCGCCCCGCCGGGCGTTCCGAGTTCCCGGGCCAGCGCCGCGTGCAGGGCGGTGCCCCGGGGGCGGTCTTCGGTCAGCAGCACCATCCGGTCGCCACGCCGGGTCACCAGCGGCCGCATGCCCACGGTCGCCGCCGCCCGTTCCACGGCGCGGGCGAGGAGGTCGTCCACCGGCCTGCCCGGCCAGTGCAGGACGATCACGTAGTGGGGGCGGTGCAGGTCGTGGCCGACAGCCTCCGAGCGGGCATAGGCGCTGGCCTCGTCCGTGCCCTCGAGCAGGTCGTCGACCAACTGGCGGCGCAGCCGCAACTCGACCTCGGCCAGGCTGCGCAGATGCATCAGTTCCAGGGTGAGCGCCTGTACCGCGTGCTCCAGGGCGAACAGGTCACGCCCCTCGGCCCTGCCGTCGGGGTCCACCAGGGCCAGCACTCCCAGAACCTCACCGCGCTGCTGGGCGAGAGCGACCACCCGTTCTTTGATGCGTACGGGTTCCTCCGACAGGGCCACCTGCCGCAGCATGTCCCCCTGCCGTGTGGGCGCCCGCGCCGGATAGGGGTCGGGCCGGCCCGGACCCGCCCAGGAGCGGAGGTTGCCGAACCGGTCCTCGACCAGCGCCGGCAGCCCGGTGAGCTCGTGCAGGGCACGAGTGATGCCGTCCTCGCCGCCGCCCGAGGCCGCCACCTCGTCGAGCGCTCCGTCCACGCGCCGCTGGTGGTCCCGCTCGGATCTGAGAGCGCTCAGCTGCCTGTGCGCGGTGTCCTGTTCGCTGCGCAGCCGGATCAGCTCACGGGTGTCGGCATGCCGGCGGTGCTGTGCCGAGGCGAGGGACAGGGCCACCGAGGTGAACCCGATGAGCGACATGAGCAGCGACTTCTCCTCTTCGGTGGGTACGGAGGAGGACGACACCACCAGCGCTCCCATCAGGTTGCCGAACAGGCGCAGACCGAACGCCCGGCTCCACAGCCGCCCGGACAGGGTCACGGGCCCGTCCGCCCCGGCGAGCGCTCGGACCTGGAGGTCGAGGCCTCCGCTGCCACAGCGTGCGTGCGGCGACGTGCGGGTCAGATCTTCCCCGACCATCAGGTAGCCGACCTCGGCGCGGTACGGCCCCAGCCCGCCGAGGTGGGACATGGAAAGGCGGAGGATTTCGGTCTCGTCCTCGGTGTCGAACAAGGTGTGGGACAGCGCCAGCAGCCCGAACGGATCCCGTGCGGCCTGGGCCGGACCCGCCCCCGCGTGGCGGCGGAGCGGGTGGTGATGGGCGCCGGGGGCGTATCCCGGGTAGCGTGCGCCTGCCTGATCGGGCGGACGACGGGACGCCTGCCGCTTCGGACAGTCGGCCATGAGATCACTCCGTTCTCCCCGGCCTCGGAGTGGCGATCGTGCGTGCGGGTTCTGGATGCCCGCACGGGACGAGCCCAGACTCCAGGTACCCAGCCGGTCCCGACTTACCCGATTTACTTTGACAAGTCGGATTCACCCCGAGAGGCCGATCGGCGCGACCGTTTTTCGCCCCGCCAGGCGCACGCGGGCCGCCCGCCGAATGGCGACGCTGGGTGTATGGGCATCACTGGGCCCCCGCCGGCAGGAAGAACCGGCCGATGAACAAGCGGCCCGTCAGGACCGCCGCCGTGCACCCGACCCACCAGGGAGCCGACCAAGCGGTCGACCGCCTGGCGGAGAAGGGCTGCCCGGTCCGGGAAACCGCCATCGCCGGCCAGGACGTCCAGCCCACCTGAACAGGCGCAGCTCGGCGTCGTGGAAGGAGTTCCTCATCATGGCCAAGGCAGTCGGAATCGACCTGGGCACCACCAACTCGGTGATCGCGGTGTGGGAGGGCGGCGAGCCGACCGTCATTCCCAACAGCGAAGGCAACCGCACCACACCGTCCGTGGTGGCCTTCACCGACACCGGAGAGCGCCTGGTGGGCCAGCTGGCCCGACGCCAGGCGATCCTCAATCCCAAGGGCACCATCTACTCGGCCAAGCGGTTCATCGGACGGCGCTTCGACGAGATATCCGAAGAGGCCAAGGCCGTGGCGTACGACGTCGTCGAGGGCGAAGGCGGAGCCGCCCGCTTCAAAGTGCGCGACAAGTTGTACTCGCCAGAGGAGATCAGCGCCCTGATCCTGCGCAAGCTCGCCGACGACGCCTCCAAACAACTGGGCGAGCGGGTCACCGAGGCCGTCATCACCGTGCCCGCCTACTTCAACGACGCTCAGCGCACCGCCACCCGTGACGCCGGCCGGATCGCCGGCCTTGAGGTGCTGCGGATCATCAACGAGCCGACAGCGGCCGCCCTGGCCTACGGCATGGACAAGAAGCAGCACGAGACGGTGCTGGTCTTCGACCTCGGCGGCGGCACCTTCGACGTGAGCATCCTCGACGTCGGCGACGGCGTGGTCGAGGTGCGCTCCACGGCGGGCGACAGCCACCTCGGCGGCGACGACTTCGACCGGCGGCTGGTGGACCACCTGGCGGACGGCTTCCAGAAGGAGAACGGCATCGACCTGCGCAAGGACCCGCAGGCCCTGCAGCGCCTGTTCGAGGCGGCCGAGAAGGCGAAGACGGAGCTCAGCTCGGTGACCCAGACCCAGGTCAGCCTGCCGTTCATCACCGCCGACGCCTCCGGGCCCAAGCACCTGACCACGACGATCATGCGCTCCACCTTCGAGCAGATCACCGCTGACCTGGTGGAACGCTGCCTCGGCCCGGTCAAGCAGGCCATGGAGGACGCCAAGGTCGGCGAGAACGACATCGACGAGGTCATCCTCGTCGGCGGCTCCACCCGCATCCCCGCCGTACAGGCCCTGGTACGCCGGCTGACCGGCGGCAAGGACCCCAACATGAGCGTCAACCCCGACGAGGTCGTGGCGATGGGCGCCGCGATCCAGGCCGGGGTCCTCAAGGGCGAGGTCAAGGACGTCCTGCTGCTCGACGTCACCCCGCTGTCCCTCGGCGTCGAGACCGCCGGCGGCGTCATGACGAAGATCATCGAGCGGAACACCACCATTCCGGTGCGCCGCACCGAGACCTTCACGACCGCCACCGACAACCAGCCCGCCGTCGACGTCGTCGTCCTCCAGGGCGAGCGCGAACTGGCCGCCGACAACCGGGTCCTCGGCCGCTTCCAGCTCACCGACATCCGCCCCGCGCCCCGCGGCGAGCCGCAGATCGAGGTCACGTTCGACATCGACGCCAACGGCATCCTCAACGTCACCGCTCGTGACAAGGACACCGGCAAGGAGCAGGGCATCACCATCAGCGACACCTCCAACCTCGACCGGAGCGAGGTCGAGCGCATGATCGAGGAGGCCGAGCGCAACCGCAACCAGGACCAGGCGCTGCGCGAGGCCATCGACGCCCGCAACGAACTCGACGCCATCGCCTACCAGGTCGAAAAGCGCCTGGGCGAGCTGGGCGACGACGCGCCCGCGCATGAGAAGGCCCGCGCCGAGATGCTGGTGGGCGAGGCCCGCGACGCGGTCAAGAACGAGGCCGGGGTGGACAAGGTCCGGCCGCTGATCTCCGAACTGCAGCAGGTCTACGCCGGTCTCGCCGCCCACCAGCCAGGAGCGCCGGCGGGCGGTCAGGCGGACACCGGGGCGCCGGACGGAACCGGACCGGGCGGTGCCGCGCCGGGCGGCACGGGCGGTGACGACGACGTGATCGACGCCGAGTTCGACAAGGGCTGAGGAGTCCGTCATGCCGATCCCTCCCCAGGACCGCACGCCCGACCCGCCGCCGGAAGGCGCCGCGGCGCCGCCGAGCGGGGACGTGTCCCAGCCCGGACCGCCGCTCGGGGACCTGCCTCAGCCCGAATCGCCGGCCGACCAGGCCGAACCGGGGCCCGACGCGGCGACCGGCCCGGCCGCACCCGAGGACGAGTACGCGGCCGCGCTCAAGGAGGTCGAGGACCGTTGGCGCCGTGCTCTGGCCGACCTCGACAATCTGCGCAAACGCCACGCCAAGGAACTGGACCGGGAACGCGTGGCCGAACGCGCCCGTACGGCCTCGGCCCTCCTGCCCGTCATCGACAACCTCGAACTGGCCCTGAGCCACGCCGACGCGGAGCCCGACGCGATCGTCCAGGGCGTACGGGCCGTGCGGGACCAGGCGGCGAGTATCCTCGAACGCCTCGGCTTCGAGCGCCATTCGGAGACCGGCGTCCTGTTCGACCCCGCCCGGCACGAGGTCGTCGGCGTGGTCCAGGACGCCGACGCCGAGCCGAACACGGTGGTCCAGGTGATGCGGCCCGGCTACGGAACGGGCGAACGGCAGTTGCGGCCGGCCGCCGTGACCGTGGCCAAGCGGGAGTGACCGCCGATGGCACGCGACTTCTACGAGGTACTCGGCGTCCCGCGCACCGCCGACAAGGACGAGATACAGCGGGCGTACCGCACCCTGGCCCGCAAGTACCACCCCGACGTCAACAAGGATCCCGGAGCGGAGGACCGCTTCAAGGAGATCAACGAGGCCTTCAGCGTCCTGTCCGACCCCGACCAGCGGGCCAAGTACGACCGGTTCGGCGAGGACTTCCGGAAGATCCCCGACGACTGGGAGGAGCGGGTCGGCGCCGGCGCGGGAGCCGGCGGCGGCTTCCGCTGGGGCGGCGGGGGTGGCGGGGGCGGCGGCCCCCGGGTGCGGTACGCCACCTCCGGATTCGGCGACGAGGGTGTCGACATCGAGGACCTGTTCGGCTCCTTCTTCGGCGGCGCCGGACGGACGCGCGTCCCGGGAGCCGACCAGGAGGCGGAGTTGCCTCTCACCGTCGAGGAGGCCTACCGCGGGGGCCGCCGGAGCGTCACCCTCGGAGGGCCCTCCGGACAGCGGAGCTACGACGTCGATGTGCCGCCCGGCGTCGTCGACGGGCAGCGTATCCGGCTGGCGGGCGAGGGCGGCCGCGGCAGCGGTGACGCGCCGGCCGGGGACCTGTACCTGCGGGTGCGGATCCAGCCGCACCCCCAGTTCCGTCTCGAAGGCCGGGACGTCTACGTCGAGGTCCCGGTCACTCCCTGGGAAGCCGCGCTCGGCGCGAGCGTACCCGTACCCACCCCGAGCGGCACCACGGCGAAGGTCAACGTGCCCGCCGGCTCCTCCAGCGGCCGGCGGCTCCGGCTGCGCGGCGAGGGCATGCCCAACCCGCGCGGCAAGAACGGCGACCTGTACGCCGAGCTCCGGATCATGGTGCCGCCCCGGCTGACCGACCGTGAGCGTGAGCTGTTCGAGGAACTCGCAGCCGTCTCCTCGTTCGATCCCAGGAGGACCCGATGAGCGACCGACCGGCCGAAGCGCGCCAGCGTGCGGGGGCGGCGCCGGCGGGCGTGCGCGTCCAGTACGCGATCGTGCCCGTGCCCATGCTGTCCCTGGATACCGTGTCGCGCCGCTCCGGCCTCCACCCCGACCTGGTCCGCCGGTTCGTGGCCCTCGGGCTGGTGGACGCCGACCGCGACCCCGCCGGGCGGCTCACGTTCGCCCCCACGGCCCCCGCCGCTCTCGCCCGCGTCCAGCGGCTGCGCACCGGGTTGTGCCTCAACTACGCATCCATCGGACTGGTGCTCGACCTGCTCGACCGCATCAGCCTGCTCGAAGCCGCACTGCGCCGCGCCGGTACGAGGAGTGATTCCCCACCATGGACATGAACCGCCTGACCCAGAAGTCCCAGGAAGCCCTGCAGGAGGCCCAGAGCGCCGCCGTACGCATGGGGCAGACCGAGGTCGACGGCGAACACCTGCTGCTCGCCCTCCTCGACCAGGAGGACGGCCTGGTCCCACGACTGGTGCAACAGGCGGGAGGCGAACCCAAGGAACTGCGCGCCGCCGTGAAGGAGGACCTCTCCCGGCGTCCCAGGGTCACCGGACCCGGCGCGGCGCCCGGGCAGGTCTTCGTCACCCAGCGCCTGTCCCGCCTGTTGGACGCGGCCGAGCGCGAGGCCAAGCGCCTCAAGGACGAGTACGTGTCCGTGGAACACCTGCTGCTCGCCCTGGCCGAGGAGGGCTCGTCGACCGCCGCCGGACGGCTGTTGAAGGAGTTCGGCGTCACCCGGGAGTCGTTCCTCAACGCCCTCACCCAGGTCCGCGGCAACCAGCGTGTCACCTCCGCCAACCCCGAAGTGGCCTACGAGGCACTGGAAAAGTACGGCCGAGACCTGGTCCTCGAGGCACGCTCAGGCCGGCTCGACCCCGTCATCGGCCGCGACGCCGAGATCCGCCGCGTCACCCAGATCCTCAGCCGCAAGACCAAGAACAACCCGGTTCTCATCGGCGACCCCGGCGTCGGCAAGACCGCCATCGTCGAGGGCCTGGCCCAGCGCATCGTCCGCGGTGACGTACCCGAAGGGCTGCGCGACAAGACGGTGTTCGCCCTCGACATGGGCTCACTGGTGGCAGGCGCCAAGTACCGCGGCGAGTTCGAGGAACGGCTGCGGGCCGTGCTCAGCGAGGTCAAGGCCGCCGAGGGGCGCATCCTGCTCTTCGTCGACGAGCTGCACACCGTCGTCGGCGCGGGCGCCGCCGAGGGCGCCATGGACGCGGGCAACATGCTCAAGCCCATGCTGGCGCGCGGCGAACTGCACATGATCGGCGCGACCACCCTGGACGAGTACCGGCAGCACATCGAGAAGGACGCCGCTCTCGAACGCCGCTTCCAGCAGGTGCTGGTCGACGAGCCGAGCGTGGAGGACACCATCTCCATCCTGCGCGGCCTGCGCGAACGCCTGGAGATCTTCCACGGCGTCAAGATCCAGGACACCGCGCTGGTCGCCGCTGCGACCCTCTCCCACCGGTACATCACCGACCGGTTCCTGCCGGACAAGGCCATCGACCTCGTCGACGAGGCCTGCGCCCGGCTGCGCACCGAGATCGACTCCATGCCCGCCGAACTCGACGAGATCACCCGCCGGGTGACCCGCCTGGAGATCGAGGAGGCGGCCCTGTCCAAGGAGACGGACCCGGCCAGCAAGGCGCGTCTGGAGGAGCTGCGCAAGGAACTGGCCGACCTGCGCGCCGAGGCCGACGCCAAGCACGCCCAGTGGGAGGCGGAACGGCAGGCCATCCGCCGGGTCCAGGAACTGCGCCAGGAACTGGAACAGGTCCGCCAGCAGGCGGAGGAGGCCGAGCGCAACTACGACCTCAACCGGGCCGCCGAACTCCGCTACGGCAAGCTCCAGGAGCTGGAGCGCCGGCTGAAGGCCGAGGAGGACCAACTGGCCGCCAAGCAGGGCCAGAACCGGCTGCTGCGGGAGGTCGTCACCGAGGAGGAGATCGCCGACATCGTCGCGGCCTGGACCGGCATCCCTGTCGCCCGGCTCCAGGAAGGTGAGCGGGAGAAGCTGCTGCGGCTGGACGAGATCCTGCGCGAGCGGGTCATCGGCCAGGACGAGGCGGTCAGGCTGGTCGCCGACGCCATCATCCGGGCCCGCTCCGGCATCCGCGACCCGCGCCGGCCCATCGGCTCGTTCATCTTCCTCGGCCCCACCGGCGTCGGGAAGACCGAGCTGGCCAAGACCCTAGCGGCGGCGCTCTTCGACTCCGAGGAGAACATCGTCCGCCTCGACATGAGCGAGTACCAGGAGCGGCACACGGTCAGCCGGCTGGTCGGCGCGCCGCCCGGATACATCGGCTACGAGGAGGGCGGCCAGCTCACCGAGCAGGTGCGCCGCAAGCCGTACTCGGTCGTCCTGTTCGACGAGATCGAGAAGGCGCACACCGACGTCTTCAACACCCTTTTGCAGGTCCTCGACGACGGCCGGATCACCGACGCCCAGGGCCGCACGGTCGACTTCCGCAACACCGTGATCATCATGACGTCCAACATCGGCTCCCAGTACCTCCTCGACGGCGTCACCGCCGACGGCGAGGTCAAGCCGGACGCCCGGGCACTGGTGATGGGCGAGCTGCGCGGCCACTTCCGGCCGGAGTTCCTCAACCGTGTCGACGACATCGTGCTGTTCAAGCCGCTCGGCGAAGCCCAGATCGAGAAGATCGTGGAGCTGCAGTTCGACGAGCTGCGCAGCAGGCTCGCCGAGCGCCGGATCACCGTCGAACTCACCGACGCGGCCAAGGAGTTCATCGCCCACCAGGGCTACGACCCGGTGTACGGGGCGCGGCCGCTACGCCGCTACATCTCCCACGAGGTGGAGACCCTCGTCGGACGGGCCCTGCTGCGTGGCGACGTCCAGGACGGCGCCACCATCCGGGTCGACGCCCGCGAAGGCGAACTGGTGGTCACCTACGAACAACCGCAAGCCGGTGAGGAGGCGATGGCGGCATGAGCACCATGCAGGCCACGACCGTCCGCTGCCCGCACTGCGGACGCGCCAACCGGGTGCCCGCGGCCGCCGAGGGCAGCCCGAGGTGCGGGAACTGCAAGCAGCCCCTGCCCTGGACGGTCGACGCCGGCGACGACAACTTCTCCGAGGTGGTCGAGAAGTCCAGCGTGCCCGTCGTGGTCGACCTCTGGGCGACCTGGTGCGGCCCCTGCCACATGGTCAGCCCAGCTCTGGAGAAAGTCGCCGCCGACCTGGCCGGACGGATCAAACTGGCCAAGGTCGACATCGACAGGAACCCGCGGCTGGCACGCAGGTTCGAGGTCCAGGCCGTACCGACACTGCTGGTCCTCGACCACGGGGAGATCGTCGCCCGGCAGGCGGGGGCCGCCCCCGCCCCCGCGCTGCGCAAGTGGGTGGAGCAGTCGATCGCGGGTCGCGCACCGGCCCAGGAAGGTGATCCGCGATGACCCTACGCGCCGACCCCCATCTCGCCCTGGTACGACCCGTCGCGCCGCGCACCCTCGACGGCTGTGAGGAGTGCCTGCGGATCGGCTCCCCGTGGGTCCATCTCCGGCTCTGTCTGACCTGCGGCCACGTCGGCTGCTGCGACTCCTCGCCGCACCGGCACGCCCGCCGGCACGCGGCCGCCGACGGCCATCCCGTCGTGGCGTCGCTGGAGCCCGGCGAGAACTGGCGGTGGTGCTTCGTCCACGAGGCGTTCGTGTGATGTCCGGCGACGAGATGCGGCCGCATGCGACGCCCGCGCCCGAGGACGAGGACGAGGCCGTCCCGTTCGAGAGCCCGGACGTCTACGGCGCCTACCCCCGGCTGAGCGACGACCAGGTGGCCCGCCTCGCGGAACACGGCCGGCGGCGTCCGGTGAACAGCGGTGACGTGCTGATCCGGGAGGGAGAGCGCTGCGAGGCGTTCTACGTCGTCCTCAGCGGCTCTGTCGCCATCCTTGAGGACTACGGAACCCCAGAAGAACACCTGCTGCGCGTTCACGGCCCCGGCCGTTTCATCGGCGAACTCGGTCTCCTGCACGGACAGGTGGCCTTCTACACCGCCGTGGTCCGCGACCCCGGCGAGGTCCTCGCCCTCTCCATGGACCAGCTGCGCCACCTGGTGACCCGGGACCCCACCCTCGGCGACCTGGTGCTGCGCGCCTGCCTGGGCCGCCGGGCCCTGCTCGTCGGACAGGGCGCAGGCTTCCGCATCATCGGCTCACGCTATTCACCCGACACCCGGCGGCTGCGCGAGTTCGCCGCCCGCAACCGGCTGCCACACCGCTGGATCGACCTGGAGACGGACCAGGAGGCCGAGGCGCTCCTGCGCCGTTTCGGCGTCGGCCCGCAGGAGACACCGCTGGTCATCTGGCGGGACACCACGCTGCTGCGCAACCCCGACAACGCCGAACTGGCCCGGCTCATCGGCCTGCCGCCGCTGCCCGCCCAGCAGGACCGCGGCGATCTGCTGATCGTCGGCGCCGGTCCGGCCGGCCTCGCCGCCGCCGTGAACGCCGCCTCCGAGGGCCTCGGCACGACCGTGGTCGAGGCCCTGGCCACCGGCGGCCAGGCCGGGACCACCTCCCGGATCGACAACTGCTTCGGCTTCCCCTCCGGGATCTCCGGTGCCGAACTCACCGAGCGCGGAGTGCTCCAGGCGGGCAAGTTCGGCGCCCTCATCAGCGTCCCGGCGGAGGCCACCCGCATCGAGCCACGTGACGACCACTACGCCGTCGGATTCGGCGACGGCAGCGAGATCACCGCCCGAGCCGTCCTGCTGGCCACCGGCGCCCGCTACCGCCGCCTTCGCGTACCTGGCATCGAGCGCCTGGAGGGCACCAGCGTCCACTACTCGGCCACCGTCTACGAGGCCCAGCAGTGCCGCAGCGATCCCGTGGCCGTGATCGGTGGCGGCAACTCCGCCGGTCAGGCAGTGCTGTTCCTCGCCGGCTACGCCCCGCGGGTGTACCTCCTCGTCCGCGGCTCCAGCCTGGACGCACACATGTCCCGCTACCTGATCGACCAGGTGGAACGTCACCCGAAGGTGCGGGTGCTGCTGCACACCGAGGTGACGGAGGTGATCGGCGACCAGGTGCTGGAGGCGTTGGAAGCGGTCGACCACAGCACGGGCGAACGGCACCGCATCGAGGTGCGGGCCCTGTTCGTCTTCACCGGTGCCGACCCGCACACCCAGTGGCTGTCCGGCACGCTCGCCCTCGACGCGCGCGGCTTCATCCTCACCGGGGCCGAGGCCCAGGCCTCCTCCGTGCCCGGTCTGTGGCAGAGCCAGGGCCGCGGCTGCCTGACCCTCGAGACCAGCCTGCCCGGGGTCTTCGCGGCCGGCGACGTCCGCAGCGGCTCGGTCAAGCGTGTGGCCTCCGCCGTCGGCGAAGGCGCGATGGCCATCCACTTCATCCACCGCCACCTGGGCCACACGGCCGCGCCCGGCGGCACGGACACCTCACCGCACTCCCGGCCCAAGGAATCCGCATGGCTCGCCTGACAGAAGGCGGCCGCTCACATCCCGAGAAGGAGAAGGAGGCGATGGGTATGGCAACGCCCGTCCGACGCCACCGCGGTGGCGGAATGCAGCAAGCGCCCGTCGGCTGGGCACGGAACCCGCTCGTCGAGTTCGACCAACTGCTCAACGAGATGAGCGGGCTGCTCGAATCCACGGTCGCCACCGCGGCACCCGTGGTGGCGTGGACCCCCCTCGCGGACGTCACCGAGTCCGACGACGCGTTCCACGTGGAGATCGAACTCCCCGGCGTCAAGCCCAAGGACATCAACGTCGAGGCCAACGGCCAGGAACTGGTCGTCACCGGAGAGATCAAGGAAAGGGAACGCAAAGGCATCCTGCGCCGCAGCACCCGCCGGACCGGATCGTTCGAGTACCGGCTGCAACTGCCCGGAGAGCTGGACACGGAAAAGGTCAAAGCCGATATGAAGGACGGCGTGCTCACGGTCACTGTTCCCAAGGCCGAGGCGGCAAAGCCCCGCCACATCGAGATCAGCGAGACGAGCGAAGGCGGCCAGCGCACCGACAGCGACGCTCATTGACGCCGCACGACCCGGTGGGCCGGCCGGTGTGCGTCCGGCCCACCGGGTCCGACAGCGAAACGGCCTGCGAAATGGTCGAGACCGAAGTCGCTCGCCGAGCTCCTGCCGTAAGCCGACTCCCCACCGCCATGGGACAGTTGTACGAGCCGAGCCCCCTCCGGAGTAGCTCGCGGCCGCCTCCCGCCTGAACAGCGCGCGCACCCTTCAAGATGTCCTCATGAACACATGTGTTGACGTCCGCGCGGGACGCCAGGACACCGGAACTCCCCATGAAGTCTCCCCCCGTGAGGTCTCTTTCAGCACCGTCGATCCGGAGCAGGCCCGGGCGGTACTCGGTGAGACGTACTACGCCAACTTCATGGACCGGCTGGAACGGGACCAGGCCTTCAGTGCCGCCTTCGACGTGGTGAGACTGGGGCCGTTGACGGTAGGGGAGCTCGGGTTCGGTGCCGACGTGCGGCTGCGGTTCGGGGACCCCGGGGCCCATCAGATCGACATCCCCGTGTCGGGGGGCCTCCAGTGGCACCAGGGCGGGCTGGACCCCGTCCTCACCGGGCCGGGTAGCGCGGC